>NZ_VJWO01000007.1:0-199737 GCF_014889455.1 Pseudomonas sp. K8 | reverse complement strand
GAATTAATCCTGCGTTGCTGCCTGCCTTGTGGGTGGCCGGATGGCCGTGGAACGGGTGGCCGGATCATCGTGGAATCAGTGGCCGGATGTTCATGGAATGGGTGGCCGGATGCCCGTGGAATCCGCAGGTCGTACATAAACTTATCAATCAGGTGCAATGACTCTGCTCTGCCAACCTCAAATTTCGGCTTACCGTCCTTCGTCACCTCGACGATCAGCATGGCAAAGCTCAAGGCCTTCATCGTTCGGTGGAGCCACTGATATTCATAATTCCCGGTTTGCCTGCCTATCGCTCGCAGCAACCGGGCACGATTAATCGGCAAAGCATCACCAAGTGGTGCCTTGATCGCTTCGTGCATCAATTGCATCCAGACATCGGCTTGAGCCTCATCTAATTGTTCCCCCCAAAAAGTCAGGACAGCATCTCTACGACTCGCCAAGACGGTTTCCTTGTGCATTTTCTTAGCTCCGCGAGCCACCGGAGCGAACAAGCTGGAGCGGGCAATGTGATTGGGCATCGCCCGGCTGAGTTCGCTGAGGCCAGGCAGAAACAAAGGGGAAGGTGGTGGTACTACAACGGGTCTAGCCGGGGCGGACTTTCGTAATTGCTCCATCCGGGCAGAGAGGGAACCACGAGAGCTCATTTCGCATAGCTACGCTGCTTAGCAACCTGCGCGGCCTTAGTAGGACGCCCCGGTCGGGCGCGGTCATGCTCCCTCCCAGGTGTAGCGAACTCACTACCGACAACATGCGCCTCCAGCCACGCCTCGACATCCTCTACACGCCATAACAAGCGCTTAGTACCAGGTAGACGGCAGATCGGCGGTAGGGCGTGAGGATTACGAGTAACGTCGCTTCGGATGCTAGCGACGGATTTTTGTAAGAAAACAGATAGCTGATCGACGGTGAGCAAGGCTTGCATGGGCTGGCACTCTTATCAGCCAGAGCACACTCGTGCTCAAGGCCGCATTGGTTTGTGAATGCCAACAGATTCTTGCAATGTGCCGCAGGTCTCACGGTTAGGTTTTCAGAGATTTCTTACCGGTCACTTTGATCGCCCCTACAACCCACGCCATCCCGACTAGCCCAATGGCGAGCATGGACAGCGTAATGGCAAAATAGTAGCTTTCGTTCCATAGCCCAACGAGACGTGATGGGTTCGTCAAAAGCTCTGATAACCGTGACGATATAAGGACGTAATATGGCAACGGTGAAATTCCCAAGCAGTTGTAACGAACGCGCAATTTTCGACTTCTGCTCAGAAGTCGAAAGTCATGCAGGAAAAGAAAAAGTTCTAATTGATTTCTCGTCAATGGGAAGAATAGAACCTTTTGTTATGGTTTATGTAGCTAAACACATAAGGGACTTCAATAGAACCAACAAGCACACAACTGTTAGCTGCTCCGGCTACATAAATAAAGAATATGCAGCAAATATGGCATTCTTTAGAGCTTTTGGTTTAAAGCATGGTAGAGAACCGAATTGTAAAGACGGTACTGAGCGCTTCGTCCCTTACACGATTTTAAGAACGCAGACAATTGTTGATGAAGCAATCAAAGGAGGCGATTTAGCTCAAGACATCATTGAAAATCGCTCTGAGAACCTTGCAAAAATACTATCGAGAGAAACAACCGGAAATTTGGTTGATGCGCTAACGTATTCCATTAGAGAGATCATGCGAAATGTTCTGGAGCACAGTGAGTCTCGAAGTATCGAATATTGCGCTCAGTTTTGGCCCAGCTATAACAAGGTAGAAATCGCAATTATTGACAACGGTATAGGCTTAAAACAGTCCTTATCTGCAAACCCATACATTCAAGTTGAATGTGACTCAGATGCTATTCAGCAGGCGCTTATGCCTGCAATATCTAGCAAAAATTTTAAAGGTGCAAAAATAGACAAAAACAACCCTTGGCATAACTCGGGTTTTGGGCTCTATATGATTAGCAGAATTTGCCGCCTCGGGGGAAGCTTTTTATTATGCAGCGGTGATCATGGAATATCTCTTAACGAACAAGGAAAACAGCATATAGATCTAGGACACCAGCTCAAAGGCACTGCCGTTCGCCTAGTGCTAAACACTAGCAAGCTTACAAAGCTTAGTGAGATGCTAGCTACATTCCGAGACGAAGGCTATGAAGTTGCAAAAGAGATAAAAGGCGTAGGTATGTATAAAGCATCTGCAGCATCCCAAATGTTATCTAAGGACTTCAAGAAAAACCGCTGATACCACTAAAAACCTGAGACAACCTCTGGGAGGCGCTTAACGCGTCAACCCAGAAGTTCACAACGACAAGACGTAAACAGCGGCAAGGAAGAAAAATCTTGAGAAACAATAGCAAAATCTGCATCGACTTCATTAATCCAAGACCATATGACGTAGCATCATTTAACGAGCGTGTTGAGCAGTGCTGCTCATGGCTAGAACACGATATCGGTTTAAACTTGAGAGGTCGGGTACCCGAATACATTAAGAAGGCCTCTAAATTTGAACGCCTGAGAGGATACTTGAATGATGAAATGTATTACACACTTCAATCATATCACGAGCTAAACCAAATAATTATGCTCCACGAGAGTTTAAACGCTCAAAAATCCAAACAATTCATCACAACACTTAAAAAGTCAGTTAAAGGAATCTCGTTTAGAGACCAGCCTAATAGAAGCCACGAAGACCAAGCTAGAAACCATATGTTCGAGCTTACAACAGCATCTGATTACGCCAACAGCGATCAAGACTTAGATCTAACTCGCAGAGCGGACATCATTATAGACGAATCTAAATTACTGATTGAATGCAAAAGAGTAAAAACGTTGAGTGCTGTCAACGACCGTCTTATCGAGGCAGCCGAGCAAATTGAAAGTGATGAAACCGGCTACAATGGTTTAATCTACATAGATATTACAGAGATTTTCGAAGAACTACATACGATTTACTGCTTAAACGAAACCGGGCCGCTTCCTCACTTAAAAGGAATATCAAATGATGAAGAAACAAAACTATTCATCGAAGAGAAACTCAATGAAAATATTAACCCATATGTTAACAACAAAATTATTAGCAATTTCCCCACACTCAGCGACAAAATTCTAGGAATTGTGCTGATTTACAACTTCGTTGGCTTTCACATCAGCATGTTTCACGAACGAGTAATCACGGGCCGCATGAAGAGATTTGTTAAATTAAGCAAGAATATACCAACCCCCGAAATCGTCAGCTCTTTTTTTTGACGCTACCTCGGTGATTCCCTGCGATGGAACTGGCTGCCAACGACTGTAAGAAACGGAATGCGATCCTACCAGGCGGCCCTGTATGTCTCTGCAGGACATGCCCCCCCCCGAATAGAAAGCTGTTTCTGATCACACGACCAGCCGTGTACAGGACGTACCGCTGCGCTTTGCTGGGCTGTTATCGTCGCAGTCATACGGCCGACCTTCAGGCCGGGTTACAACTCTATGGTGTTGCAGGCTGGCGTGGAGCACTTCCGAAGGTCCTGCACCAATCGCCTCATGCCTGTGGACGCACGTCCTCTCATTCAGTTACTTAGCTTTAGAAATCGCTACGCAACAGGAGGCTATTTGGGCATCTATCCGACGGCACAAATCTGGCACACCTATACTGCACTACGCTGCAAAAAACCGCTCAACCATGCATCAATCTGCAACCATCCAACTAATTGATTTACAAAGTAAAATAAAGAAAACTACTTCAGAATCAAGCACTCACGAAGCTGACGGTGATTGCAGTTGCACTGCAACGGGCCGACGGGGAAGGTTTCGCGGATAAGGGTCGGCTTTGCGGTGTCCATGAACGGTCCTCTCGTGCAAACGGCATAGGGTTTCCGGGCGACTGTCGCCAGAATGATTGCACTATTAAACCAGACTGGAGCGGCGTCGCACCTCAACGCAAGCAAGCTCGCCAGCGGACTCAGGCTTTAACCAATCAACCGCAGCTCCTGCGCCCGCGCGACCGCCTGGGTGCGCCGCTCCACGCCGAGCTTGCTGTTGATATGGCTGGCGTGGGTCTTGACCGTGTGCAGGGAGATGAAGAGTCGGTTACTGATCTCCTGGTTCGAACAACCCTGGGCGATCAGTTGCAGCACCGCCAGCTCGCGTGCGCTCAGGGTTTCATGGTTGGGCGCCGGCTCGCTGACAGCAACGGCCGGCAGCAGCGCCAACAGGCTCTGGTTCAATAAACCATGGGGGTCTTGGCCGAGTTGATCGCGCATCCAGTCGGGATACCCTTCAAGCAGGCGCTGGAAGGGTTGCAGCGCGCCGCCGGCTCCGGCTTCCAGGGCGCGAACCAACACCTCGCGCGCCTTGGCCTCCTGGCCGCTCTCCAGCAGCAACTGCGCCTGCTGGGTCAGCGCCATCAGGGCAATCATCTGGCGCCCGCTGCCATGAGCGTGTTGCGCCAGGTCTTCGAGGCGCTGCAGGGCCGCCGCCGGTTGATGGCGGATCGCGTCCAACGCGGCTTGCTGCAGCTCGATATGCTGCGGCAGGTGCGGGTGAAACTCCGGGGCCGCCGCCGCGTGTGCGCCGTTGTAGGTTTGCCCCAGGCGGGTCAGCCAGGCGTCGGCCAGGTCGGTACGCCCCTGGGCCAACCAGAGTTCGCATTTGATCAGGGTGATCATTGCCAGGTAGTAAATCGGCGGCACATCCCAGATGTGCATCAGGCGTTCGGCCTCGGCCAGTTCGGCGAAGGCTTTGGCGAAGTCGCCGCGGCGCCCTTCGAAGTTGGCAATCACGCAATGCCCGATCAGCACGCTGATATCCCGGCAGGCGCGGGCTTCGGCCAGGCCGGCGCGCAGGCGGACCAGGCCGGCTTCGGGCTGACAACGCGCGAGCAGCAGGTAGCCTTCGTAAAGCGCTAATCGGGCGCGCACGGCGTACAACCGTTGGGGCGAAAGGTCGTGCAAGCGTTGCAGGCCCTGACGCACTTCATCCAGCGAGCGCAGGATTTCACCCCGCGCCTGCAAGACCCGCGCGCGGTCGTAATGGGCCAGGGCCTCGAACAGGGGGTTGCCGACACGCTGCGCCAATTCGAGGGATTCGCGGTTCAAGCCACGGGCGCGCCACAGGTCGGCATCGACGATCGCCAGGTTGGAGAGGGTCGACAGGCACATCAGGCGCTGACCATAACGGCGCTGCGGCAGGCTTTCCAAGGCTTCGCTGCAATAGCGCTGGGTCAGCTCGCGGTCGCCTCGGCCCCGGGCGATGATCCCGCTCAGCGCCAGCCATTGCGCCAGCATCGACTTCTGCGCAGTGGCCGATGGTGCCGGCAGGAAGCGACTGAGGTATCCCGACAGTTCTTCCGCCGCATCCAGCTGACACGCCAGGCCCAAGGCCCAGCTGTACAGCACGATCAACCGGGGCGTGCTGATCAGCAGGCTGTCGGGCAAATCCATTTTCCAGCGTAGGAGCATGCCGACGTTCTGCTCGGCCAGCAGTTGCTCCTCGGAGAGGTTCTGCACCAGGTTCGCCGCCACATCCAGATGACCGGCGCGCAACGCCTGCTCGACCGCTTCATCGATCAGCCCCTGGGCGTTGAACCAGCGACAGGCGCGCAGGTGCAGGCTGGCGGGCGGCAGCACGGCGCTGCTCGCGCGCCGGGTGCGCAGCAGGTCGGAAAACAAATGGTGATAACGGAACCAGTGCCCCTGCTCGTCCAGCGGCACCAGAAATACCTGGTGAGCCTGCAAGTAACGCAGGATTTCCGCGCTGTCGTGGGCATCGCGTATGGCGTCGCACAGTTCACTGCAAAAGCGTTCCTGCGAGGCGGTTTCATAGAGGAACGCCTGGACTTCCGCCGGCAAGCAATCAATCACTTCGTCCAGCAAATAGTCGCGTATCAAGCCTTCGCCGCCGTGCAGGCTTTGCGGCAAGGCGCCTTCATTCCCCGCTTCGGAGGCCGCCAACAGCCAGAAACGCAAACCGGCGACCCAGCCTTCACTGCGGCGGATCAAGTTATCCAGCGCCTCGCCGCGCAGCGAACTGCTGTGGCGATCCAACACCGCCAGGGATTCGGCGTGGGTCAGGCGCAGGTCTTGCTCATGCAGCTCCAGCAGGTGCCGAGACAGGCGCAAGCGCGCCAGGTGCCAGTCGGGGCGCTGGCGACTGGTAACCAGCACCAGCAGGCCATCGGGCAAATGATTGAGGAAAAACTGCAGGCAGCGGTCAAGCACCGGGCCCTGGGCCAAATGGTAGTCATCCAGCACCAGCAACAAAGGCGCACGCGTGGACAACTGCAGCGCCAGCTCATCGAGCAAGCCATCGAGCCATTCTTCGAAGGCAAACGGTTGATGACGCTGACGCATTTTCAGCAGGCCCAGGGATTGCGCCCCCAGTTGCGGGAAGTATTGCTGCAAGCCGTCAAGCAGGCGCTCGAGGAAACGCCCGGGGTCGTTATCCCGTGGGCTCAGGCCCAGCCAAAGGCTTTGCCAATGGGCGGGCAGACTCTGGCAGAACTCAACCGCCAGCGAACTCTTGCCGAACCCCGCCGGCGCGCAGACCAGCAGCAATCGCCCTTCCAGGCCAGCGCTCAGCCGTTCGCACAGGCGCGGTCGCAGCACGTAGCCGTCAGGCAGCGGAGGTCTGTAGAAGCGACCTTCCAGGGTCGGAATCACCGCGCTGGCAGGCCCCTGGATTCGGGACAGATCAGTCATCGCCGGGCTCTTGTAGAAGGCTGTTGTCGGCATTGCAGATGTCCGCAGACTAGCGGTAAAAGCGGCGGTTTTGTAGATCTTTGCAACATTTGCCTGAAAAAGAACTGCGACAAGAAATGTGAGAGGGGGCTTGCTCCCGATTGCGCTGGGGCAGCCAATAGAATTCTTGGCTGTCAGACCGCTATCGGGGGCAAGCCCCCTCCCACATTTGGCTACGCGTGCAGCTTAGCGAACACCGTCCTGGCGCAGGGCCGCCGGGGTGAAGTCGCTGGTGGTGGCGGTGAAGCCAAAGTCATACGCCTGTTTCTCTTCGTTCTTCATGCCCAGGGCCAGGTAGCGGCCGGACTGCAGGTCGTAGAGGGTTTCCAGGGCGTACCACGGCACTTGTTTGTCGTAGTAGTTCTCGGCATGGGCTTCGGCGACGCGCCACAGTTGGCCGCGACCGTCGTAGTGGTCGATCACGGCCGCTTGCCAGGTGTCTTCGTCGATGAAGAAGTCACGCTTGGCGTAGATGTGGCGCTGGCCTTCCTTCAGGGTCGCGACCACATGCCACACGCGGCGCAACTCGTAGCGTGCGAGGTCCTGGTTGATGTGGCCGGCCTTGATGATGTCGACATACTTGAGTTTCGGATCGTCGATCTTGTAGCTGTTGGAGGCGATGTAGATTTCTTTCTTGCCTTCCAGTTTCCAGTCGTAGCGGTCCGGCGCACCGTTGTACATGTCGAGGTTGTCGGAGGTACGCAGGCCGTCGGCGGCGGTACCCGGCCCGTCATAAGACACTTGCGGCGCCCGGCGTACACGGCGCTGGCCGGCGTTGTAGACCCACGCCGAGCGCGGTTCCTTCACCTGGTCGAGGGTTTCGTGGACCAGCAGCACACCACCGGCCAGACGTGCTGGCGCGGTCACTTGCTGCTTGAAGTAGAACAGCACGTTGCCGGGGTTTTTCGGGTCGAAGTCCTTCATTTTGTCGCGGAACACGAACTGGTCTTTGAAATACACCAGGCTGAACGAACCGTTGGTCTGCGGCGTGGCCTGGGTCACCAGGCGGGTCACGCTGCCGCCGCGATAGCGGGTGATGTGGTTCCAGATGACTTCAACGCCGCTTTTCGGAATCGGGAACGGCACGGCGGTTTCGAAGTTTTCCAGGCCGTTGCCGCCGGACACCAGGTTGGTGGTGGTGGCGTTCTTCTTGATCGAGGCGAACACCTCGGCCGGTACGGTGGCGCCGCGATGGGTCGGGTAGACCGGCATCTTGAAGGTGTCCGGGTAGCGCTTGAACATCGCGTACTGCCCCGGCGCCAGCTTGTCTTTGTATTGCTCGACGTTTTGCGCGGTGATGGTGAATTGCGGTTGTTCGCTGGCATAAGGGTTGGCCAGGAAACCACGGGCGTCGACGGCGCCGGCATTCGTCGGCAACGGCGACCATTTAGGAATGGTGCCTGCGGCGTTACCGGCCATTTCGGCGCCCATCGGGGTCAGGGTCGTGCCCAGCTTGGCGGCCTCATCCGCCGACACCGCCGCCATGACGTTACTCGCCAGGATCGACAGCCCAAGCACACCGACGTGCAACAGACTTTTAGTTATTTTCATGTTCTGGTTCTTCCTGAAATGCAGTGTGCTTAGAAGTTGGCGCCGACGCTGAGGGCGATGAAATCACGGTCGTCCACAGTGGAATACTTACCGCCGAAGAAGTTGGTGTAGGCCAAGCTCGCGGTGTAGGTATTCTGGTATTCAGCATCCAGGCCGAGACTGACAGCCTTGCGACCTTCTTCGAAGTTGCCGCCAGGGCCTGGCGAATAACCGCTGACGTCATGGGACCAGGCCACGTTGGGCTTGAGGTTCACACCCGCGAACACATCCGGGTATTCCCAGATTGCCCGGCCGCGATAGCCCCAGGAGTTGGCGGTGGTAAAGCCGTCATTGTTGCAGTTGGCCGTCAGGTTACTGCGGTCTGTACCTGCGCCCGCACCGGCAATGGTTCCCGCGTTGAGCGTCGCGCACAGTGGACCTTCCCCAGGACCAAATACCGGATCACGCCCGTAGCGCGCTTTCGAGCTGCTTTCCAGGCCGCCGACGTGGGTCAGCCCCACTTCGCCCACCAGTGTCAGCCGGCTGGCGCCCATGACCTGATCAAAGAAGTGCGTAAAGGTGGTCTGGAGCTGGGTGATTTCCTTGCGGCGGTAGCCATTCAGATCCTGACCGGCGGCGCCCTTGAGCGGGGAAGCACCGTTCAAGCCTATCAACGGCGTAACGCCCGCGTACAAGATGTCGGTGGTGTTGAGCTGAACCGGCGCGTTCGGCCGGTAGCTGATCTCGCCGCTCCACGCTGTGCCGGTAGGCAAGGTTGTCGAGAAGCTCAAACCGTACAAGCGAATGTCTTCTGGATATTCGACGAAGTAGCTGGAGTTACCGGCCACGATGAGTGGACGCAGACTACTGGCTGGCGTGAACGTCAATGCGTTAGCCGCGGCGTAAGTCGCAGCCGATGCGCCCTTGGCGCTGAAAATCGGCGCACGGCTGTGGTAGTTCATGAAATAAGCGCCGAACTCAGTGTCCAGCGGCTCGAAGTTGTAGTGCATGGCTACACCGAACTGCCCGCCATCACGCGCGTCGCGATCAGAGCCGCGCTTGACCAGCACACCTTCTTCGTTGATGTTGACGCCAAACTGATTCATCAGCGGCAAACCACCGCCTGCGGTTATCACAGAGCGCTTGCTGAGCAACCGCAGGTTGTCATTGCAGCCGCCTGTAATGACGTCCGCCTGGGAGAAAAATGTCCCGCAGTTATCGGTGACGGTCTTCTCCCAATCCAACTGATAGAAGCCTTCCGCCGACAGGTTTTCGGTCAGTGTCTGCGACACATAGAACATGTTGACCGGAATCAGGCCTTCCTTGATCTCGGCACCCGGGCGACGGAACGCCGCTACGTCAATCGGGTTGATGGAGTTGATGCCGCCGCCGATGAAGGTACTTTCGCCCCAACTTACAACCTGCTTACCGAAACGCGCGGAACCGGGCTCATCGGCAATCGAGTAGTTGTGATAAATGAAGGCGTCGAGAATTTCCCCGCCGGAAGACCGGGCGCCCATAGGACGGCCTTTGTCACTGATGTCCTTGAACTCACGATTTTCGTCCTTGAGTTCAAAGTCATACCAATATTTGCCGCGTACAAACACACCGGTGTCGCCGTATTTCAGTTCCAGGTCATGGATGCCCTTGAAGATTTTCGAGAACGTCTCGCCGCGCTTGAAGTTCAAATGGCCGTCATCGGAGGTCTGGGACAAGCCCTTGCCGCCATTGTTGACGCCGATCAGATCGCGGTTGGCCTTGGCTGTCGACCAACTCGCCCCCACGGAAAGAGAGGAGTCAAAATTCCCTTCGATTTCACCGATATTGAAACTGACGCCGAATGCCGGCCCGGCGAGCGTAGAAGCGAGACTGACGGCCAGGGGCAATCTTGCCCGGCGCCAGAACTGATTTACTGAGGTCATCGACGCTACTCCATGTGCATTATTGTTATGGCAGTGAGTTCTTTCGGTGATGCATGTAACGGCCGGAATACAACGATTCCAATGCCGCCCGGCAACCGAGCCCCCATGGCTCGAAGCGCAACATCCTTGAAAAACTCTGAGAGGGACTATAGCCAGCAGGGGGTACCGCTTGATCCCTCTAAAGTGTGATTTGCATCACCGACCCGTCTGCCACAGCCCTTTTGCCACGTCGACGAAGGCCGACGCGGCAAGGATGGCTGAAAATCGGCAAATCACAAGTGAAGCCGCGAGATAGAGCATTGCCGTGCCCGAACGGGCACGGCAAAAGGTATCAAAGGGTAGAGAGGAACGTACTGTTGTTGGCCTGCCACTCAATGATGTCGACGCGGATACGTTTTTTGTCGAGCTTGCCGACACTGGTCTTGGGAATTTCAGTAACAATGGCGATCTGGTTTGGAATCGCCCACTTGCTCAAGTGGCCCAACTCCACGAACGGCTTGAGGTGCTCCTTGAGTTCACGGGCGCCTATCACATGGCCATCACGCACCACCAGCAACGCAAACGGGCGCTCGCCCCACTGCGGATCGGCGATGCCCACCACCGCTACTTCGCGTACCGCCGGGTGGCGGCTGACCAGGTCTTCCAGAGCCAGGGACGAGATCCACTCGCCGCCGGTCTTGATCACGTCCTTGATGCGGTCGCGGATATCGATCACCCCAAACGCGTCGAGGGTCGCCACGTCGCCGGTGTGCATCCAGCCGCCTTCCCACAGCTCGGCGCCCTTTTGCGGCTCGTTGTAGTAACCCTCGGTCAGCCACGGCGCGCGTAGCACCAGTTCGCCCTGGGACTCGCCATCGGCGGGCAGGAAATGCCCGTCGCTGTCGATGATTGCCGCTTCCACCAACGGCCCGGGCACTCCGGCCTTGATGCGGTAAGTGGTGCGCTCGTCCTCGGTGCCGGCCATCAGCTCATCGTTGAGATGGGCGCAGGACACCAACGGCCCGGTCTCGGACATGCCATACGCGGCGGTCAGTTGAATCCCACGGGCCTTGGCCGCTTCATACAGCGTGCGATTGAGGGCGCTGCCGCCGATGACGATTTTCCAGCCGCCAAAGTCCACGCCCTGGGCGGCCTTGGCGTTGAGCACCATTTGCAGGATGGTCGGCACACAGTGGGAAAAGGTGACCTTTTCCTTGCGCCACAGCTCCACCAGGTATTCCGGATCGTAACGCCCGGGGTAGACCTGTTTCAGGCCCAGCATGGTGGCCACATACGGCAGGCCCCAGGCATGCACGTGGAACATCGGCGTGATCGGCATGTACACGTCGTTGGTGCCCAGCAAGCGCACGCTGTCGACACTGCCCATGATGGTCGCCACGCCGATGGTGTGCAGCACCAATTGGCGATGGGTGAAGTACACACCCTTGGGGTTGCCGGTGGTGCCGGTGGTATAGAAGGTGGTGGCGACGGAATTTTCGTCGAAATCCTCGAAATCGTATTTCGGGCTGGCGGCGGCCAGCAGGGTTTCGTACTCCCCCACCAGGTTCGGCAGCTCAGCGGTTTTCTCGGCCGCATCGGTCAGCAACAAGGTTTTGTCGACGGTGGTGAGCTGCCCGGCAATCGCCTGGTAGAGCCCCACGAACTCGCTGTTGACCAGCACAAAGCGGTCCTCGGCGTGGTTCATGGTGTAGAGAATCTGTTCCGGCGACAGGCGCACGTTGATGGTATGAATCACCGCGCCGATCATCGGGATGGCGAACATGCATTCCAGGTAACGGTGGCTGTCCCAGTCCATCACGGCAACGGTATCACCAGCCTTGACCCCGGCTTCGGTGAGCACATTGGCCAGGCGCGCGACCCGCTCGATCAGGGTTGGATAGGTGTAGCGCAGCTTGTCGCGGTAGATGATTTCCCGGGTCTTCTCATAACGGGCCCCGGACATGAGCAGGCGTTTGATCAACAGCGGATATTGGTACGCACCTTCGGCGGGCGGGATAACACGGGTCTGCAACATACGAATCCCTTTTTATGACTGCACGGTCTCGGCTTGAAGACCTGCACTGTAGAGACGTTAGGTGCCGACCAAATCAGCCAAAGGAATGATTTGCAGCCTGCTGCGAATGATAGCTTTGCGCCAACATCCTCTTCGGGACATGAGCAAATTAGATCAGGAAGCACCCTTCGCTGAAAGGCGAACCTTCCGACATTCGTCACGGATAGCAACTCTTTACGCTTTGGACTTTCGTCGCATCCATCGCTAAAGGACCGCTATGCACAACGATCCCATGCACCGCACGGACACACTCAACCCGAACAAGGATTTCATCGGCGGCAAACAGAAACGGCATTGGATAGAGTTCCAATTGCTGGATGAGCAGGGCGAGCCCCTGGCGAACCTGCCTTACCGTGCGGTGAATGAGGCCACTCGTGAGCGTGTTGTGCCGGAGTTTCTTGGCCGCAGCGATGCCGAGGGGGTGATTCGCGTTGAGGGCTTGCATCCGCTGCCTATCACGTTGTTGATGGAGGCCAACCCTTTGGCCGATCAACTGCAAACGCGTCGTTTGCGTGCTGAGCGCGCAGAGCCGCCTCGACCGATTATCGGGGATCGTACACCGCTGTATGGCCCGCAACGCTCAGGCTTTTCGCCGATTGAGAAGCAGGCGCTGGCTGCGGGGCGCTGTTACCACTATCTGCGAATCGGTCAATTATGTGACCAACAACCAACATTCCAGCCCCCCTTGAACGATTCGAATAAGCTACCGGCGTTTCATTTCCCGGAACGAAAGTTCAACGGCTTCACCGTCAGTGGCGATGAACTGGACCGTCGTCATGTGCTGGAAGTCTGCCCATTTCGCGCCTGGTCTCTGATGTTGCATCACCAGTCTGGGTACAGCCTGGTCAATGCCTACAACCTGGGGTTGATGAGTATTTTGGCGTATAGCACGCGGGATGAACGCGAACTGGGTTCCGTCAACGAGTTTTTCGAGCAGCAATGCCTGGATTTGTCACGCACACCTCGGGTTTGGGATAACGGCCAGGCATGGCCATGTGTGGTGGTTGATGTGCCTTTTAGTGATCGTTATTTGACGATCAAAGCCTTGGATACCGCTAAGGCAGACGTGCCGGAAGGTCATACCCAGCTGCTTTACGCTATCAGTGCATCCCAGGCGTTGGTGGCGTGGCGCGGCACTGAGATGGAAGGGCTTGCTGACCTCATCACCGATGCGACCTTTCGTCCTGTGAAACCGGAGATCGCTGCGGTTTGCGAGCCTAAGGTTCCTTGCCCTGACCTTACTGCTGTGGGCAGTGTGCACCTTGGCTTTCGCGATGCCTTTGAGGTGGCGAGAAGAGTTTTTGATACTGATTTTGGCAAGACGATTCTTGGTGGTGCTCGCGATAAAAAATTGTTCATCTGCGGCCATAGCCTGGGCGGCGCGCTTGGCCTCATCCACGCGGCCTCGCTGAAAAACCATAACCCTCTGCTCTACACCTACGGCATGCCCCGCACCTTCACCCTCCACGCCATACAGTTTTTGGGCGACCTATGGCACTTTCGCCATGTCAATGACATGGACGCCATTCCTCGCGTGCCCCCCGAGGCCGCGCTGGACAATTACCTATATGACGCCTATGGCCCTGTCGGCCTGCTCGCTGGGTTTAGTTGGTCGCTACGTCAAGCCGTCTCCAGCGCAGTATTCAAACATGAAGACCCGTTCAGCCATCACGGTGAGATCGCCATGTTTTTCCGGGCCAAGCAACACCAGCAACAGGAGATCACACCATACCCCGCTTACCGCAAACCCGATGGCACGCCCTATCGCAGCACTATCGCCTACGAACTGCCGGAAAAAGCCAAGCTGTATTTGGTCCCCAGTCTGAGCGAGGACGGTGACCAGCAAGTCGAGCAGGCCACGCAGTGCCTGAACACATCGCTGAACGCCGAAAGCCGGGCCCGGTTCTTCCCTCGCTACAGCAACCCGGCGACGGGTCGAATGCCGCGTATTGGCGATCACTTCATGTCGCAATACCAACCCTATATCCATAACCAATTACTGGAATCGATTGATGCAGAGCGCGATCCGTTGCTGGAGCGACAGGTCCAACGGCGCAAGTTCGAACAACAGCTAAAGGATTACTACGGGAGCATTCACGAGGACGAACTGACCCGCAATTGCGTGTTCCTCGACTTACAGCGCCTGGTAGACCAAGCCCTGCATATCACCCAGCGAGTAGCAGGTGGCACCGAGGCGCTGCAGCGTTTTAACGCCATTGCCGACCCAAAAGCTTATTACGAGAAGACCGATGGTTAAGCCGATCAACATGCGAAAGAACAAAATCCGGTTTCTCCGCCTGCTCACTGTTGTGTGCGCGATGTTTTTTAGCCTCAGTGGATGCCGTCAGGATTACAGTCTGGCGCCGCCTGCCAACAGCGAAAAAATAACCGTCACCGTGAAACTGCCCAAGGAACTAAAAACCGAAACTATGTGGGTGATGTACCGCTCGCCCATTTGTAAGCGTGTCGACTACGGCGCCAGCGGCCAGCGCACTGAACGGGATGGTCATCACTCGGTTTACAAGGAACTGGAGCGCCAGGGGCAGAGTGATCTCTACCAAGTAGAACTGCCGAAAGATGGCGGTGGCGCGTGCCGCTGGCATTTGGCGAATGTGACCTTTGGCGTGGCTTATGCCGATCCGACGCGTTTTGGCGAGAATGTGACTTCAGGGGGAGGGGGCGGCGTGGTTGTGATATTTGACTACAACGACTCGCCACGGGGAGGAGCTGATATCAAGGTTGAAGGCGATCTGACGATCAAGAAGGATTACTACCCTTGGGTCGATGAAGAGTTTTTGGGGCCTTACAAAAAAACTGTGGGCTTGGCCGGCGAGGGCAGCATTTACCTCAGTTACCAAGCATTACAGGCGCGGCAGGTATATTTCGAACCAGTCATACATTCCGATTTCATAGTTTATTCGGCGGGGCCCAAGGAAAAAAAGGAGGGAAACCACACCGCTTTCACCTATCCCGACGGCAATGTCGTGGCAGATGGTCAATCGACGCCAGACTTCTGGAAACTACAAAGCCTGCGCACAGGACGCGCCCCCGAGTGTTTTTCACGCTGGCGTTATGCCGATTGTCGGGACCCCCGCCCGCAGCTGTTACCCGACTGGCTCCCAGAACCGGATAAGCCCGGGTTTGGGCGCTACCTCATTGTGGACGAATGGGGGAAAAGACTGCCTTCGTATAGCTATAGGCTGGTCGGTAACAACGGTCAAATATTCGAGGAGAAGACAGATGTCGAGGGGCTTACCGACCCCTTACCGGAGAGCGCCCATCCAGTACGTGAAGTCGATTTCCCCAACAGGAGATGGTGATGCCGCCTATACAAAAATTGGCTTTCGAACCCGCTGGTTCCGCCAAGGACAAAACCATATTCCATCTTGGTACCGGTCGTAAGAGAGTTCGACTCATTTCATACTGGTGAACGCCAGTTTTACACCGATGGCAATCAACACCGCCCCCATCGTCCGATCGAACCAATGCCCCATCCGCGCAAACCCTGCACGCACCCGCTGCTGGCTGAACAACATCGCCACCAAGCAGAACCACGCCGCCGTCGCTACCGCCAGGTACACGCCATAACCCGCCTGCACCGCCAGCGGTGTGTGCGGGTTGATCACCACGGTAAACAGCGACAGGAAGAACAACGTGGCCTTGGGGTTCAAACCGTTAGTCACAAAGCCTGCGGTAAACGCCCCGCGTGGGGTGCGTTCGCCGACTTCGCGGTGCAGCTCGCCCTCGGCGGCTGGCTTGGCCGGCTGGGCGCGCAGGGCCTTGAAGCCGATGTACAGCAGGTAGGCCGCCGCCGCCCATTTCAGTGCGTTGAACAGCACGATGGACTGGGACACGATCAAGCCGATGCCGAGCAACGAGTACCCCACGTGCAGGAAAATCGCCGAGCCCACGCCCAATGCGGTCCAGGTCCCGGCGCGGCGGCCGTGGGTGACACTTTCGCGCACCACCACCGCGAAATCCGGACCGGGGCTGGCCACTGCCAGCAGGTGAATCAAGGCCACGGTCAAAAACTCGGCGACGTACATACTCACTCCATTAAGTAACGGATTATTTCATCTGATAGGCTCGGCAGATTACGCCTTCGAACCCTGTCACAAAAGGTACAGTTGATGACGAACAATCGCCGCGCCGTCTTCCTCGATCACCCATCCCTCGACCTGGGGGATCTCGATCTCAGTGAGCTGCACAACTGTTTCAGCGAGCTGCAGCTGTTTGAGCAGACCACGCCGCAGAATGTGGTCGAACGCCTGCAAGGCGCCCAGGTCGCTATCAGCAACAAGATTGCGCTCAACAGCGAAACCCTGGCCGCCTGCCCCGAACTCAAACTGATCCTGGTGTCGGCCACCGGCACCAATAACGTCGACCTTGAAGCCGCCCGCGCCCATGGTGTCACCGTCAGTAACTGCCAGGGCTACGGCACGCCGTCGGTGGCGCAGCATACGATCATGCTGCTGCTCAACCTGGCGACGCGGCTGAAGGACTATCAACGGGATGTCAGCGCGGGCAAATGGCAAGCCGCCAAGCAGTTCTGCCTGCTGGACCACCCGATCGTCGAGCTGGAGGGCAAAACCCTCGGTTTGCTCGGGCATGGCGAACTGGGCAGCGCCGTCGCACGGCTGGCCGAGGCCTTCGGTATGCGCGTCATACTCGGCGCCATTCCCGGGCGCCCTGCCCGCGCCGACCGCATGCCGCTGGATGAATTGCTGGCGCAGGTCGACGCGTTGACGCTGCACTGCCCGCTCAACGAACACACCCGCGACTTGATCGGCGCCCGCGAGCTGGCGTTGCTCAAGCCCGGCGCGTTTATCGTCAACACCGCGCGCGGCGGCCTGATCAACGAACAAGCCCTGGCCGACGCCTTGCGCAATGGCCACCTGGGCGGCGCGGCGACCGATGTGCTGAGCGTCGAACCCCCGGTGCATGGCAACCCGTTGCTGGCCGATGATATCCCGCGCTTGATCGTCACGCCCCACAACGCCTGGGGCAGTCGCGAAGCGCGGCAGCGGATTGTCGGCCAACTGGCGGAAAACGCCCGCGGCTTTTTCAGCGGCGCCCCGCTGCGCGTCGTCAGTTGATAAACTGCGCCCCTTTTCAAGGAGCAGACCATGGATCCGCGCAGTGAAGTACTGCTTCGTCAGGCCGAACTTTTTCAAGGCAACCTGCTGCTGGTGGGGTTGCCTGCCGACGATTTGCTCGGCCGCCTGCCCAACGCCCACGGCTGGTGCTGGCATGCCGGTGACCAGGCTGCGCTCGACGCACGTTTCCCCGAGCGCAGCCAGTTCGGCGTGAATGTGCCGCAGCGCACGTTTGATGCGGCAGTGATCTTCCTGCCCAAGTCCAAGGACCTCACCGACTATCTGCTCAACGCCGTGGCCGCGCGCCTGCCCGGTGCCGAGCTGTTTCTGGTGGGGGAGAAAAAAGGCGGGATCGAAAGCGCCGCCAAACAGATGATCCCCTTCGGCAAGCCGCGCAAACTCGATAACGCACGGCACTGCCAGTTGTGGCAGGTCACCGTGGCCAACGCGCCGCAAGCGGTGGAGCTGGAGAGCCTGGCGCAGGTTTTCGAAGTGCCGCTGGCCGAAGGTCCGCTGAAAGTGGTGAGCCTGCCGGGCGTGTTCAGCCATGGCCGCCTGGATCGTGGCACCGAGTTGTTGCTGGAGCATTTGGACAAACTGCCCAGCGGCCACCTGCTGGACTTCGGTTGCGGCGCCGGCGTGTTGGGCGCGGCGGTCAAACGTCGCTACCCGCACAATACGGTGACGATGCTCGATGTGGACGCCTTCGCCACCGCCAGCAGCCGCCTGACCCTGGCGGCCAACGGTCTGGAAGCCGACGTGCTGACCGCAGACGGCATCGATGCCGCGCAAATGGGCTTGAACGCGATCCTGAGCAACCCGCCGTTCCATGTCGGGGTACACACCGATTACTTCGCCACGGAGAACTTGCTGCGAAAAGCCGCGAAACACCTGGCAAAAGGCGGCGAACTCCGACTGGTTGCCAACAGCTTCCTGAAGTACCAGCCGCTGATCGAAGAGCACTTGGGCGTGTGTGCGGTCAAGGCCGAAGGCAATGGTTTTCGCATCTATCGCGCCAAGCGCGGCTGATCGGCGTTTGCAAAAGAACACTTGCCGAATGGATTTTGCCTAGGCAGAATCCGCTCCGTCCTAGGGGAGTAGTCTCCCACGAGCGCCACGCTCGTCCGGCATACGTCAACATACTTGGTCAGCAGACCATGGCGTATGCGACCCAGGAGTCCGCTCAGACGGACCGGGGTTTGACAAGACCTATGACACGCACACCTTACCCGGGGCGGGAAGGCTGTACGTGTCATAGCCGTGTCGACCCGCCCCTGGAAACCTACCTGATGCTGGATTCACTGCTCGTCCCTACTGCAATCGTTGCCTTGGCCGAAATCGGCGACAAGACCCAACTGCTCGCGCTCATCCTTGCCGCACGCTTTCGCAAACCCTGGCCGATCATCGCCGGCATCATCGCCGCGACCCTGGCGAACCATGCCGCTGCGGGTGCCGTAGGTGCCTGGTTCGGCAGTTTCTTCTCGGATGCGGTGCTGCACTGGATTCTCGCCGCGAGCTTCTGCGCCACGGCGCTGTGGACCCTGGTGCCGGACAAACTCGACGATGACGAAGCCAGCACCACGCGCAAGTTCGGGCCGTTCCTGACCACCCTGATTGCGTTCTTCCTCGCCGAAATCGGCGACAAGACGCAGATCGCCACGGTGATGCTGGCGGCGCAATACCCTGAGCTGTGGCTGGTGGTTATCGGCACCACCCTGGGCATGTTGATTGCCAACGTACCGGTGGTTCTGGCGGGGAATTTTGCCGCGGAGAAATTGCCGTTGACCTTGATTCGTCGACTGGCGGCTACGGCGTTTTTTTTCCTGGCGATCGTGGCGGTGTACAAGGCCATGCAAAGCAGCGGTTGGATCTAAGGATCCAAGCCTGCAAACCCAATCCAATGTGGGAGGGGCTTGCCCCCTTCCACATTGGGATCTTCATGAGGCTTGGATTATCAGGACTTCTTGGCCTGCTGATACAACGGCATCACCTTCGGAATCGCCGCCTGCAACGAGGCGATCCGACTGTCGGAGGCCGGGTGAGTGCTCATGAACTCCGGAGGCGCGCCTTCCGAAGCCTTGGCCATCTTGTTCCACAACGTGATGGCCGCGTTCGGGTTGTAACCGGCGCGGGCCGCCAGCTCCAGGCCGATCAGGTCCGCTTCGTTTTCATTGCTGCGGCTGTTGGGCAAGGTCATGCCGTAGTTGGCCACGGTATCGGCCAGCGCCATGCTGTCCTGGCCGAGACCAAGCAACGCGCCGGCGCCCTGCTTGGCCATCTCGATGCCGTAGGCCTTGGACATGGCTTCACGGCCATGTTCGCGCAAGGCGTGGGCGATTTCATGGCCCATCACCGCCGCCAGCTCGTCATCGCTGAGCTTGAGGTTATCGATCAGCCCGCTGTACACGAAAATCTTGCCGCCCGGCCCGCAGTTGGCGTTCATCTCATCGCTCTTGATCAGGTTCACTTCCCACTTCCACTGCGCCGCATCCGGACGGAAGGTCGGCGCCTGGGCGATCAGGCGGCTGGCGATGGCCTGCACGCGCTTGGCGTTGGCGCTGGTCTTGTCCACCAGGCCTTTGCCGCTGGCTTCACCCAGGGTCTGCTGGTAGGACTGCGCATACATCTGGTCGACTTCCTGGCTCGACAGCATGC
This sequence comes from Pseudomonas sp. K8, assembly GCF_014889455.1. NCBI lineage: Bacteria > Pseudomonadati > Pseudomonadota > Gammaproteobacteria > Pseudomonadales > Pseudomonadaceae > Pseudomonas > Pseudomonas sp. K8. Next base: position 179,777 of record NZ_VJWO01000007.1, on the reverse strand, counting down.
TGAACATGTACTGCTTGCGCTCCACCCCAACGGCACCGCCGCTGGTGGTGTTGACGGACTGACACCCGGCCAGCAGCACTGCTGCCGCCAATACACTTACGGCCAATGATTTCTTCATCAACACACTCTCCCTGAAAAGACGCCCTGAAAACATGGCGCGTATCCTAGGCGGTGATTTGTATCGACGCCAGATACATCAGACGTGCAGACGCTAAATTTCGGATACATCCCACAACGGTGGCGGATTTTCTGGCTCAAGCCGGAGTCAGGCACTCCGGCCCATTCAGCTTGGGATCGTTGACCATGTTGGCCAGCACCCGTTCACGCAAGGCGACCGGCTCGCTGGCCAACAGCCCCTGCAACACCGGCAGCGGCGTCTCGGGGTTCAGCCAGGCTTCCTGCCCCGCCGCATCCAGAATCAACGGCCGCCGCTGACTCTGCGCCGCCTGGGTCACCACCGCGGTGCTCAGCCACACGTGCTCCTGCACCGGATACGCTTCCCAGATGGCCGCAAAAAACAGCGTAGAACCTTCCCCTGGCGTCAACCAGTACGGCCGCTTGCGCTGGGTGCCGCGCCATTCGTAGAACCCGTTGGCCGGCAACAGGCAGCGACGCTGGCGAAACGCTTCGCGGAACATCGGTTGCTCAGCCAGGGTTTCGGCGCGGGCATGCGCCGGGGTACGGGAAAGGTCCGTCAGCCACGGCGGTGTCAGGCCCCAGCGGGCGCGGGCCAGGGTGCGCTGGCCGTCGGTGGCGCGCTGGATCAGCACCGAATCATTGGGAGAAATATTCCACTGGGCCTGCTGATCCGCCGGAAAGCCCGGCAAGGCAGCAAACGTGGGGTTCCAGCGAAACAGGGCATAACGTCCACACATGGGGCAACACGACTCTTGGGTAAACCGACCGACAGCCTAACAGACCAACACGTCGGGGAAGCTGTCGGGTTCATCGCCGGGCAACGGTTGCGCACCGTTATACGCGGTGATCAGCTCGCGCGCGCAGGCTGCCTGGTCGTTGTCCACCTCTAGCCCCAGCAGCCCGAAAATCGGCAACTCGCCGCTACCGCCGAGCAAATGGCGCCCCACCAAATGCGCCTCGATCCCTTCGCTGGCGAGCATCTGCTGCAGCAGCTCGCCTTCCATCAGGTTTTCCGGTTCGTAGATTCGCTGCATGGGCGTACCTGCTATTCGTTTTCGCTGCGAGTTTCGAGCATCCACTCTTCACCATGGACCTGCAGGTTGAAAATGATCGGTCGGCAACATACCAGACAGTCTTCTATATAGGTCTGGTCGCCGCCGGATAAATCCACGGTTGTCTCCACCACTTCACCACAATAAGGACAATCGTACAGCGCAGTTTCCAGCATCGCAGTCTCCCAAGTGACTTGTGCGTATAATCGCCGGTCTATTTACAGGGTTATATTTCGGCCGAGCCCATTACTCGGGCCGCACCCTGGTATTTCCTCTACTTACCCTAGCCGTTTCTAACAAGAGAGCATGATGGGCGAATTCGATACCATCCGACCTTACAACGACAGCGAAGTCCCGGCAGTGCTGGAGCGGCTGTTCAGTGACAAGGCCTTTCTGGACATCCTGACCCACTTCCGCTTCCCGCGCTTTGCCGGCGCGCTGGGCTGGCTGCTCAAACCCATGATCGCCCGCAAACTGCGCCGTGAATTCGCCGGCGTCACCACCGTGGCCACGCTGCAGGACAAAGTCGAGTATTACGTCGACCACACCATTGATCGAGCGACCGACGGCGTGACCTATACCGGCGTGGAACAGCTCAAATCGGGCACCGCCTACGTCTTTTTGGCCAACCATCGCGATATCGTGATGGACCCGGCCTTCGTCAACTACGCCGTGTACCACGCCGGCCTGCCGACACCGCGTATCGCCATCGGCGACAACCTGTTGCAAAAGCCGTTTGTCAGCGACCTGATGCGCCTGAACAAGAGCTTCATCGTGCACCGCTCGATCACCGGGCGAAAGGAAAAAATGGCGGCTTACCAGTTGCTGTCGGCCTACATCAACCATTCGATCCGCCACGACTGCCAGTCGATCTGGATCGCCCAGGCCGAAGGCCGCGCCAAGGATGGGGATGACCGCACCGAATCGGCGATCCTCAAGATGTTCCACGTCAGCCGCAAGGACGAGCCGTTCGCCGAGGTGATCCAGTCGCTGAACCTGACGCCCGTGTCCATCAGCTACGAATACGACCCATGCGACTTGGCCAAGGCTCGCGAGCTGTACATCCGCGCCACCACCGGCACCTACACCAAGGCACCGGGTGAAGACGATGTCAGCATTGCCCTGGGCATTACCGGCTACAAGGGCCGGGTGCATGTGAACTTTGCGCCGCCGATCACCGAGCGCTTCGAAGACACCAAGCTGCTCGCCGTGGAAATGGACCGGCAGATTCTCGGAGGTTATCGCCTGTTCCCGGTTCACTACCTGGCCTACGCCCAGTGGAGTGACGCCGACCCGCAACTGCAGGTGCCCAAGGCAGCGGATATCTTCCCGGCCGACGAGTTGGCCAAGGCCAAGGCAGAGTGGGAGCGGCGCTTGAGCGAGTGCCCGGTCGAACACCGGCCGTTCCTGGTGGTGCAATATGCAACGCCAGTGCGCAATCAATATCGGGTCAAGGCGGGAATCCCGCTGTAATACACCTAGCCAAACCTGTGGGAGCGGGCTTGCCTGCGATGCAATGGTTCAGTCACAGCGGTACCGACTGTAACTCCGCTATCGCGAGCAAGCCCGCTCCCACAGTCGTTTCAGGGTGCAACTAAAAACGCGTGCTGATCCATGAAACCAGCAGCGCCAGCCCCAGGCAGGCGAAACCAACACGATAAGCCAGGCGATGCGCCCGTTCGGTGCGTACATCCAGAAACAGCATGGGTTGGTCGATGGCGCGCTCTTCGCTTTGCGCGGCGAGCCTGGCCATGGCGCGCTGTTCTTTCAAACGGGTAATGAATAGCAGTGCAGCGCCAGAGCAGGCCACTGATAGAGCAACAACATTGATCAGCAGTCCGGGCAGCGCCATCACACACCTCGTTGAAACAGTGCTTTGGTATCCATTCAGATACAAACCTGAACGGTAGTCGCCTCCTGCGCCTAAAAGCTCCTTCCCCCATTGACGGCTAATGTATCGAGTAATTTACGGCGTCACCTGAACGTCACCTTAACCGTTCACTCTGTGGCCCTTCGAACGCTCGGGAGCTTGTCATGTTGCACGCGCAAAACCAGGATCGACTGTATTTGATAGCCCCAAGCGATGAGCAAGAGGCGCTGATCGGCGGCCTCGCGTTCAACGTCCAGGACCGCCACTGGCTGGTGTATTGCGCCCTTGGCGGGCACCAGCATGCGGACCTGCCGGAGACGGACCTGCTGACCGGGATAAGCCTGCTCGACTTCGGTATCGACACCGCGGCATGAAACGGCGGGCACAAAAAAGCCGGGCTCAGCGCTGAGCCCGGCTTGTTATTGAGCGTTATTGCGAGCTGAGCAACTGGCCGATGCTCGGGTCCTTGAACAGACGGGTCAGGGCGTCGCTCAGGACGTCGCTGACCAGCTTGGTGTTGGTCTCCTGGTTAGGCGACATACCGAAGCGCTGGTTGAGGGACGCGCCATAACGGCCGCTGTAGCGACGGGTGCCGGCGCTCACGTCGGACCTGAACGTCGCGCCGATAGTGGCCTCAGTCACGTACAGGCCGTCTTTGGGCGACTGGTATTTCAGCTCGGCCAGGGTGATGGTCAACTGCGGCGCGCCCGGCGAGTTGGCCGGGGTAAAGCCGAGCAACCGCACCGCTGCTTCAGCCTGGGCTTGCAGTTTGGGGAGCACATCGGCACCGCTCACCGACACCAGCGCGGTCTCCGGATACAGGCCACCACGGGAGCCCAGGGTCGGCGAAGGACGACCATCCACCACACGCACCGACACCGGCTGACCGTGACCCACCGGGGCCAACTGCGTGGTGAGCTTCGGTTGCGGGCTGAGTTGTTGCGGGCTATTGGCGCAGCCAACCAGGGTCAAACTGGTCACAGTGATCAAACCGAACAACAGGCGTTGCAACATGCTCTTCTCTCCAGAAATCGAGTACCGACAGGCCGGCAGTATAGCGGGCGGCCCTCGCCGGGAACTAGCGTCAGTTACAACCTAAGACCCGCAGGCATTGTAGGGGTTCGATGTCACCGATATGTCACAGCCGATACATGGGCCCGTCATCCCCGGCAGGCATGCTTGGCCTCAATCTCAGGAGGCTGACTTCATGCATTTTCTCTGGTCGCTGTTTACCCGCAAGCCCGCCCTTCGCCAATTTGCCCTGCTCGATGTGCAAGGTCGCTGCCAGGCTTTCAAAGAATGCAGCCAGCCTCCGGTCGGCGATGGCTGGGTGGAAATCGAAGAAATCCGCTTGAGCTGGATGCACCGCCCGCTGCCCGCCAGCGCGCGTATCAGCCCACGCGCGACGCAGTCGCCGCATCACCAGCCGTTGGCCGCCTGACCGAACGCCTAATAAAAGTCATAAAACACGCCCATTTCCTTGGCGTTCTTCGCTACAATCTCCCCCCGATTATAAGGACGTCTCCTGATCGGGCCTCGCAACATCGTTAATGCTTCGGTATTAGCCCCCCCAGATCGCCCACAGAGAGCCGCCCACACAGATCGTGTGAAGCTGGCGCGCTTGCTGTTTTCTTTGCAAACCACCCGCCTTTACCGAATCTGCCAGAGCTGCCATTGCGCTCGGCCACTTGAGTTGTTTGCCCGTTTTGCCGCATGCCGGCAAGGTTTTCCGGGCCAGGTGCCAGGCTGGGGCAGCCCTTTTTTGAGGTTCACGTCTTCAAAAGAGCGTGAAAAAACGGGTTTTCACAACTTCACAAGAGTGTGGCGAGCAAATGAATAGTTTGGCGTTTGTACAAGCACCATCAGCGTCTGGAACAGCCCAATCACACAGGACCGAGTGCTCCGGGGCTTGAGCCTGTCCGCTACGGATTGATTGCACGGATCGCACGCTTTGACCATAAGTCGAATTGCCACGGCAGCCCATGAATGCGTTCATAGGCGGATTAGCCCGGCAGGAAGCGTGCGCTGAACTTGCAAAGAATTGCGAATCGGACATGGCGATCCTGGCCATGGGTAACCTGGGGCAACACGTGAACCGCCCCGTCACTCCTGGCAGCCATGCCGTCAATTTGGTGCTGCAGATTTTGGAGACGCGTTAAATGGCGCATAACGAAGCAGTCGACGTAGTACTGGTAGGGGCCGGCATCATGAGTGCCACCCTGGCCGTACTGCTCAAAGAGCTCGACCCCGGCCTCAAGCTGGAAGTCGTTGAGCTGATGGACTCGGGAGCCGCGGAGAGTTCCAACCCGTGGAACAACGCCGGTACCGGCCACGCCGGGCTGTGTGAGCTGAATTACACACCCCAGGCCGCCGATGGTTCCATCGACATCAAGAAAGCTGTCCACATCAACACCCAGTTCGAGGTGTCGAAGCAGTTCTGGGCGTACCTGACCAAAAAAGGCACCTTTGGCTCGTCCAAGTCCTTTATCACCCCGGTGCCGCACCTGAGCTTCGTGCAGGGCGACAAAGGCGTAGCCTTCCTCAGGAAGCGCTTTGAAACCCTCAGCCAGCATCATGCATTTTCGGATATGCGCTATACCGAAGACCGCAATGAGATGGTCGAGTGGATACCGCTGATGATGCCAGGCCGCCCGCTCGACGAGAAAATCGCCGCGACCCGTGTGCAGAACGGCACCGACGTCAACTTCGGCGCCCTGACCAACCAGTTGCTGAACCACCTGACCAGCGCGCCCGATGCCCAGGTCAAGTACAGCAAACGCGTGACCGGCCTCAAGCGCAATGGCGCGGGCTGGACCGTGAGCATCAAGGACGTCAACAGCGGCAACAGCCGCGACGTGGACGCCAAGTTCGTGTTCCTCGGCGCCGGTGGCGCGGCCCTGCCGCTGCTGCAAGCCTCGGGCATCGAAGAAAGCAAAGGTTTCGGCGGTTTCCCGGTCAGTGGCCAGTGGCTGCGTTGCGACAACCCGGAAGTGGTCAAGCACCACCAGGCCAAGGTCTACAGCCAGGCCGCCGTGGGTTCGCCACCGATGTCCGTGCCGCACCTGGACACCCGCGTGGTCGATGGCAAAACGTCCCTGCTGTTCGGGCCTTACGCCGGTTTCACCACCAAGTTCCTCAAGCACGGCTCGTTCCTTGACCTGCCGTTGTCGGTGCGCGCCGGCAACATCGGCCCGATGCTGGCCGTGGCCCGGGACAACATGGACCTGACCAAGTACCTGGTCAGCGAAGTGATGCAGTCCATGGAACAGCGCCTGGAATCCCTGCGCCGCTTCTACCCGCAAGCCAAAGCCGAAGACTGGCGCCTGGAAGTGGCCGGCCAACGGGTGCAGATCATCAAGAAAGACCCGAAAAAAGGCGGCGTGCTGCAATTCGGCACCGAGCTGGTCGCGGCCAAAGACGGCTCGCTGGCGGCGCTGCTGGGCGCGTCCCCGGGCGCTTCGGTGACGGTGTCGATCATGCTCGAACTGATCGAACGCTGCTTCCCGACCAAGGCTGCCGGCGAGTGGGCGGCCAAACTGCACGAGATCTTCCCGGCCCGTGAAAAGGTCCTGGAGACCGATGCCGAGCTGTACCGCAAGATCAACGCGCAGAACAACATCAGCCTGGAACTGGTTGAGCAAAACAACGAAGCCCAAAGCTACGCTTAAGGCCACTCGAAATAAAAAAAGCCCCGCTTCTCGATATGAGCAGCGGGGCTTTTTTTCGCCTGCGATCAGCCGCGTGCGTTATCGATCAATTCAATGTACTCGGCGGCGTTGCGCTGGTCCTTGATCAGGTCGACGAAGGTCTGGCCATGCTCGTCCTTGCCATCGAGGTCCAGGCCGGCGGCCTTGAAGAAGCCCAGGAAGCGCTCGAAGTCGTCGATACGCAGGCCACGATAGGCCTTGATCAGTTTGTGCAGGGAGGGTGAAGTCGCGTCGACGGGTTCGAAGTCCAGGAACAACTTGATCTGATCGTCGCCGATCTCGTCACCAATCACCTGTTTCTTATCTTTACGCATTACCGACTCCAGCCTGCGGACATTTACATGGGGTTTGAAGTCTACCTGCGAGGCGCGGGCGGCGAAAGCGCTGAGAACCACTGTGGGAGAGGGCTTGCTCCCGATTGCGCTGGATCAGTCAATTAGCTGTCGACTGACACACCGTCATCGGGAGCAAGCACCCTCCCACATTGGGTTCGTCAGGGTGCTGGCTACTTGGTGCGTACCACGCCGGTATGCAGATCCGCCCAGATATGCCCGTTGGCATAACTGAGGAACTGCACATACACCGTGTCATTGCGCAGCAGGTCGACGATCACGCGGTATTGGGTCGCGGGGTAGGACAAGGTCAGGGTCTTGGTCTTGTCATCGAACACCGGCTTTTTCAGGCTTTTGCTTTCGGCGTCGAAATTGACGATCACCTGGGCGATGCTTGCGCCTTTGTTCAAGGACTTGCCCTTGAGGCGAATCATCACCGGCGACGTCACCGGGATCGGCTGCTGCGTGGATTGGCGCTGATTACCGACCACCACGGCATACTCGGTGACTTGCAACAGTTGCTGCTGATCGGGCGCTTCGGCGCGCAGGGCCAGGTCGTCGGGCGGCAGGAATTGGCTGTGCATCGGCGCCGGGGCGGCGGCCAGCGGCAAGCTGAGGGTCAGCGCCAGGGCGGCGCAGGTGCGAATCAACAGGCTCATGGGCCGCTCCGGGAAAGATGGCCCAGCACTGTAGCTCAATCGAACTGGGCAAGCATCCAGCGTTGATACTCGGCCACATCGGCATCGCCTTCGCGAGGTGCCCAGTCGGCCAATTCACCCTCGCCCACCGGTCGGTACGGCCCGGCCTTGCACTCGAACATCACCGTGTCAGGCGCCAGCACCACCAAACCGTGGAATACCCCCGGCGGCAGATCGATGCCCGAACACTCGCCGCCCGCCTGCATCACGCGCTTGGCGATCACTTCACCGCTGTCGCTGAACAACAGCACCCCCAGGCGCCCCTGGAGCACCAGCAGGGTTTCCGCCTTGTCCGCACTCAGATGCCGATGAGGCGGCACGTAGGTGCTGGGTTGCAAGCCCACGGCCAGGCGATGGCAGGGCTCTTCCATCTCGTGGAAGTTGTGGTGGTGTCGGCCACGGGGGCTGGCGGCCGCTTTCTCGGCCAATTCAGCAAACAGCGTCTGATCAAGAAAGCGGGCCATGCATTACATCCCTTTAACGGCGTAAATCCCATTGGCGTTGCGCCAGTAACCTTTGTAGTCCATGCCGTAACCGAAGATGTAGCGGTCGATGCACGGCAGGCCGACGAAATCGGCCTTCATTTCGGGGCGCGCCTTGCGGTCGTGGTCTTTGTCGATCAGCACGGCGGTATGGACTTTGCGCGCGCCGGCGTGTTTGCAGAAGTCGATGATCGCGCTCAGGGTGTGCCCTTCATCGAGGATGTCGTCGATGATCAGCACGTCGCGGTCGATGAACGAGACTTCCGGCTTGGCTTTCCAGAACAGGTCGCCGCCGCTGGTTTCGTTGCGATAACGTGTAGCGTGCAGGTAGGACGCTTCCAGCGGGAAGTGCAGATGGGTCAGCAATTTGCCGGCGAAGATCAGACCACCGTTCATCACGCAGAAGACCACCGGGTTGGTGTCGGCCATTTCGCGGGTGATCTGTGCGCCGACCTTGGCGATCGCCTCTTCGACTTGCGCTTCGGTGTACAGGCAGTCAGCCTCGCGCATGATTTGACGGATATGCTCGAGATCAGCGGACATGGCGCTCTCCAGGGGGTGCTGTGGCAAGAAAAGCGGGCAAAGGTACGCATGTGAGGCGCAACGTTCAAGCCTTAATGGACTAACGTGCTAGATGTCTATAGGACAACACCCTCGGATAGATTAATCTAGGCCGGTTTTTTTGCCCGCCGCCGGAGCCTTTCCCATGCCCACTCGCGAGATCCGCCATCCGCTGATCCGACACAAGCTCGGCCTTATGCGCCGCGCCGACATTAGCACGAAGAACTTCCGTGAGCTTGCTCAGGAAGTCGGAGCGTTGCTCACCTACGAAGCCACCAAAGACCTGCCCCTGGAAAGCTACGAGATCCCCGGTTGGGCCGGCCCCGTCCAGGTCGAGAAGATCGCCGGCAAGAAAATCACCGTGGTGCCGATCCTGCGCGCCGGCATCGGCATGCTCGAAGGCGTCCTCAGCCTGATCCCCGGCGCCAAGGTCAGCGCTGTGGGCGTGGCTCGCAATGAAGAAACGTTGCAGGCCCACACCTACCTGGAAAAACTCGTACCGGAAATCAACGAGCGTCTGGCGATGATCATCGACCCGATGCTCGCCACCGGCAGTTCCATGGTTGCCACCATCGACCTGCTGAAGAGGGCCGGTTGCAAGGACATCCGCGCCATGGTGCTGGTCGCCGCGCCCGAAGGCATCGCCGCCGTCGAGAAGGCCCACCCGGACGTGCAGATCTACACCGCGTCCATCGATGAGCGCCTGAATGAAAACGGCTACATCATCCCAGGCCTGGGCGACGCCGGTGACAAGATCTTCGGTACCAAGCAGAAGGACGCGTGAGCATGCAGGATGAATTCAACGACCCGCTTTGGCGCCAGATCCTGTCTGGCGCACAAATGCTCTTTGTGGCATTTGGCGCGTTGGTGTTGATGCCGCTGATCACAGGTCTTGATCCAAACGTCGCCTTGTTCACCGCCGGCCTGGGCACGCTGCTGTTCCAGCTGGTGACCGGGCGGCAGGTGCCGGTGTTTCTGGCGTCGAGCTTTGCCTTTATCACCCCGATCATTCTCGCCAAGGGCCAGTTTGGCCTGGCGGCGACCATGGGCGGGGTGATGGCGGCCGGTTTCGTTTATACCTTCATGGGGTTGGCGGTGAAGATCAAGGGCACCGGTTTCATCGACCGGCTGCTGCCGCCGGTGGTGATCGGTCCGGTGATCATTTCCATCGGCCTGGCCATGGCGCCGATTGCCGCCAACATGGCGATGGGTAAATCCGGCGATGGCGCCGAGCTGATCCATTACCAGACGGCGATGCTGATCTCGATGCCGGCGCTGCTGACCACCCTGATCGTGGCCGTGTTCGGCAAGGGCATTTTCCGCCTGGTGCCGATCATCTCCGGCGTGCTGGTGGGCTTTGCCATGGCGTTCTACTTCGGCGTGGTCGATACGGCCAAAATTGCCGCCGCACCGTGGTTCGCCCTGCCCCACTTCACCGCGCCGGAGTTCAACTGGCAGGCGATTCTGTTTATCGTCCCAGTGGCCCTGGCCCCGGCGATCGAGCATATCGGCGGTGTGATTGCAGTGGGCAGCGTGACCGGTCGCGACTACCTGAAGAAGCCCGGCCTGCACCGCACCCTGCTGGGTGACGGGATTGCCACCACGGCCGCCGGCCTGTTTGGCGGCCCGCCGAACACCACCTACGCCGAAGTGACCGGCGCAGTGATGCTGACCAAGAACTACAACCCGAAGATCATGACCTGGGCGGCAATCTTTGCCATCAGCCTGGCGTTTATCGGCAAGTTCGGCGCACTGCTGCAGAGCATTCCAGTGCCGGTGATGGGCGGGATTCTGTGCCTGCTGTTCGGCTCGATCGCCGCCGTGGGCATGAACACGCTGATCCGCCACAAGATCGACCTGGGCGAAGCCCGCAATCTGGTGATTGTGTCGGTGACGCTGGTGTTCGGGATTGGCGGTGTGCTGATCGGCACCGGCACCGGGCCGGACGATTTCGGCCTGAAGGGCATCGCCCTGTGTGCGGTGGTAGCGATTGGCTTGAACCTGCTGCTGCCGGGCAATGATGGCTGGAAGCACAAGAAGCCGGATGAGCCGTTGATCTAACCAGCACTGCAAAACTGAATGTGGGAGGGGGCTTGCCCCCGATGACGGAGTGCCAGTCGACATCTAATCGACTGATCTGCCGCTATCGGGGGCAAGCCCCCTCTCACATTGTTAGATCTTCAGTGTGACTTAGAGCTCGCCTAGGCCATCGATCAGCGCCTGATTCTGCTCCGGCGTACCGATGCTGATCCGCAGGAACTGATCAATCCGCGCCTGCTTGAAGTGCCGCACGATCACGCCCTGCTCACGCAACTTGGCCGCCAGGCCGGCGGCGTCGTGCCGTGGGTGGCGGGCGAAGATGAAGTTCGCAGCCGATGGCAACACTTCAAAGCCCTTGCCTTCCAATTGCGCGACCACCTTGTTGCGGCTGTCGATCACCCACCGGCAGGTCTTCTCGAAGTACTCGCGGTCGTCGAACGCCGCCGCTGCGCCGACAATCGCCAGGCGATCGAGCGGATAGGAGTTGAAGCTGTTCTTGACCCGCTCCAGCGCCTCGATCAGGTCCGGGTGGCCCACGGCCAGGCCCACGCGCAAACCGGCCAGTGAGCGCGATTTGGACAAGGTCTGGGTGACCAGCAGGTTCGGGTAGCGATCCACCAGGCTGATGGCGGTTTCGCCACCGAAGTCGACGTAGGCTTCATCCACCACCACCACCGAATCCGGGCTGGCCTTGAGGATCTGCTCCACCGCGTCCAGGGCCAGCACGCAGCCGGTCGGCGCGTTCGGGTTGGGGAAGATGATCCCGCCGTTCGGCCTGGCGTAGTCCGCCGCGCGGATCTGGAACTGCTCATCCAGCGGCACCGCGTCGAATTTGATGCCATAGAGGCCGCAGTACACCGGATAAAAGCTGTAGCTGATATCCGGGAACAGCAGCGGCAAGTCGTGCTGGAACAGCGCGTGGAAGATGTGTGCCAGGACTTCGTCGGAACCGTTGCCGAGGAACACTTTGCCGGCGTCGATCCCGTAATAGCGGGCCACGGCCTGCTTGAGCAGGTCGCTGTTGGGGTCCGGGTACAGGCGCAGATTGTCGCTCAACTCGACCTGCATGGCCGCCAGCGCCTTGGGCGACGGGCCGTAGGGGTTTTCGTTGGTGTTGAGCTTGACCAGCTTGGTCAACTTGGGCTGTTCACCGGGTACGTAAGGCACCAGTTCCTTGACGAAGGGGCTCCAGAATTTGCTCATGTCTCAGTTCCCCTTATTGTCTTCAAGGATGCGGTATTCGGCGCTCCGGGCGTGGGCGCTCAAGGATTCGCCACGGGCCAGTACCGAGGCGGTCTTGCCCAACTCGGAAGCACCTTGTGGCGAGCAGAAGATGATCGACGAACGCTTCTGGAAGTCGTACACCCCCAGCGGCGAGGAGAAGCGCGCGGTGCCGGAGGTCGGCAACACGTGGTTGGGGCCCGCGCAGTAGTCGCCCAGGGCTTCGCTGGTGTGACGGCCCATGAAGATCGCGCCCGCGTGACGAATCGACGGCAGCCAGGCCTGTGGGTCGGCCACGGACAATTCCAGGTGTTCCGGTGCGATGCGGTTGGCCACTTCGATGGCCTGCTCCATGTCGCGCACCAGGATCAGCGCACCACGGCCATTGATCGACTTCTCGATGATCTCGGCGCGGTCCATGGTCGGCAGCAGCTTGTTGATGCTGGCGGCGACTTTGTCGAGGAACTCGGCATCTGGGCTGACCAGAATCGCCTGGGCGTCTTCGTCGTGCTCGGCCTGGGAAAACAGGTCCATGGCGATCCAGTCCGGGTCGGTCTGGCCATCACACACCACGAGGATTTCCGAAGGACCGGCGATCATGTCGATACCGACCTGGCCAAATACATGGCGCTTGGCGGTGGCGACATAGATGTTGCCGGGGCCGACCACTTTGTCGACCATCGGCACGCTTTCGGTGCCGTAGGCCAACGCCGCGACAGCCTGGGCGCCGCCGATGGTGAACACGCGGTCGACCCCGGCGATGCAGGCGGCCGCGAGGACCAGCTCGTTGATCTCACCGCGCGGGGTCGGCACCACCATGACCACTTCGGTCACACCGGCCACCTTGGCGGGAATCGCGTTCATCAATACCGACGACGGGTACGAGGCTTTACCGCCCGGCACGTACAGGCCGGCGCGGTCCAGCGGCGTGACCTTCTGGCCCAATACGGTGCCGTCGGCCTCGGTGTAGCTCCAGGAATCCTGTTTCTGTTTTTCGTGGTAGCTGCGCACCCGCGCCGCCGCGAGTTCCAGGGCTTCGCGCTGCGGCGCGGTGATGCGCGTCAGGGCCAGTTCCAAGCGTTCGCGCGGCAGGATCAGGTCTGACATGGACTTGACGTCCAAGCCGTCGAACTGGCGGGTGAAATCCACCAGCGCGGCGTCACCGCGCTCGCGCACGGCCTTGATGATATCGAGCACCCGCTGGTTGACCGAGTCGTCGGACACGCTTTCCCAACTCAGCAGATGATCCAGATGATGGGCGAAATCCGGGTCGGCAGCGTTGAGTCGGGCAATTGCAGTGGACGTGGTCATAGCGAGGGCCTCATAGGATTGGCAAAAACTCAGGCGCCCGAAGGTGCGCTGACGTTCAATAACGAATCGCGTTGGTGCTGTGGCCGTGCCAGGCAAGGCGCGGGACGCCGGTAAGGGTTGCTTCCTTACCAAGTCCCGCAACGCGGCATGGCGCGGCCACAGTACCAACCCGTAGGGCCTTGCCTAAAACGGCAGGCTGCTACGTGTCGCTAGGTATTGAAAAAAAATCTTCTACTAACATAACTTGCCTTTTGGGGTAAGGCGCGATTCGTTATTGAACGTCAGCGCACCTTCCCAGCAGTCGTTTCCGCTTGGGCACCTGAGAATTCTGGCTATGAAGCGGATAGACGGGCGCAGCCGTTTGGCTACGCGGGTGAGTCAACCGCGGTGTCGAGACTCCACTGCGTTGCGCAGGGTGTCGATCAACGCCTGGATACGCGCGTGCTGCATCTTCATCGATGCCTTGTTGACGATCAGCCGGGAGCTGATGTCAGCAATGAAATCCTGGGGCTCCAGGCCGTTGGCGCGCAGGGTGTTGCCGGTGTCGACCACGTCGATGATCTTGTCGGCCAGGCCAATCAGCGGCGCCAGCTCCATCGAGCCGTACAGCTTGATGATATCGACCTGACGGCCTTGCTCGGCGTAGTAACGCTTGGCGATATTGACGAACTTGGTGGCCACCCGCAGGCGACCTTTAGGCTCGACATCACCGACACGGCCGGCGGTCATCAGCTTGCACAGGGCAATACGCAGGTCCAACGGCTCGTACAGGCCCTGGCCGCCGTATTCCATCAATACGTCTTTACCGGCGACACCCAGGTCGGCGGCACCGTGTTCAACATAGGTCGGCACATCGGTAGCCCGCACGATCAGCAGACGAACGTCGTCCTGGGTCGTAGGGATGATCAGCTTGCGGCTCTTGTCCGGATTCTCGGTCGGCACGATGCCCGCTTCAGCCAGAAGCGGCAAAGTGTCGTCAAGGATGCGGCCCTTGGACAGTGCGATGGTCAACATGGGAAACGTCAGTCCTTCATCAGGCTATTGCGGTCTGGTCGCAAACGGCGCCAGACACAGATCGAGGCCATTACAGCCTCGATTTGAAACACATTCAGCCGGAATACGCAATTGCACACCCCGGGCGGGCGCATCCCTGTGCCCGTGCAGCGGGGACTAGCCCGGTACGCGGCGGATCTTCGCGCCGAGCATCTGCAGTTTTTCTTCGATGCACTCGTAGCCACGGTCAATGTGGTAGATGCGGTCGATCAGGGTGTCGCCCTCTGCGCACAGCGCGGAGATCACCAGGCTGGCCGAAGCCCGCAGGTCGGTGGCCATGACGGGCGCGCCCTTGAGCTTGTCGATGCCGGTCACGATGGCCGTGTTGCCTTCGACCTGGATTTTGGCGCCCATGCGGTGCAGTTCGTACACGTGCATGAAGCGGTTTTCGAAAATGGTCTCGATCACAGCGCCGGTGCCTTCGGCAATCGCGTTCAGGGAGATGAACTGCGCTTGCATGTCGGTCGGGAACGCCGGGTACGGAGCGGTCCGCACGTTGACGGCTTTTGGCCGCTTGCCGTGCATGTTCAGCTCGATCCAATCTTCACCGGTGGTGATTTCAGCGCCGGCTTCCTTGAGCTTTTCCAGCACGGACTCAAGGATGGTCGGATCAGTGTCCTTGACCTTGACGCGGCCACCGGTGACGGCGGCGGCAACCAGGTAGGTCCCGGTCTCGATGCGGTCCGGCATCACCTTGTAGGTGGCCGAATGCAGGCGTTTTACACCTTCGACGGTGATGGTGTCGGTGCCGGCGCCGCTGATATTGGCGCCCATGGCGATCAGGAAGTTGGCCAGGTCGACCACTTCCGGCTCGCGCGCGGCGTTTTGCAAGACGCTGCGGCCGTTGGCCAGGGCAGCGGCCATCATGATGTTCTCGGTACCGGTCACGCTGACGGTATCAAAGAAGAAGTTGGCGCCACGCAGGCCGCCTTCCGGCGCCTTGGCCTTGATGTAGCCGCCTTCGACGTCGATGGTGGCGCCCATGGCTTCAAGGCCACGGATGTGCAGGTCGACCGGACGCGAACCGATCGCGCAACCGCCAGGCAAGGCCACTTCGGCTTCGCCGAAACGGGCAACCATCGGGCCGAGCACCAGGATCGACGCACGCATGGTTTTCACCAGCTCATACGGGGCGATCAGGGTCTTGATGGTGCGCGGGTCGATTTCAACCGACAGTTTTTCGTCGATCACCGGCTCAATGCCCATGCGACCGAACAGTTCGATCATGGTGGTGATGTCGTGCAGGTGCGGCAGGTTGGCCACGGTCACAGGGCCATCGCACAGCAAGGTCGCTGCCAGGATCGGCAAGGCGGAGTTTTTCGCACCGGAAATGCGGATCTCGCCATCAAGGCGGGCACCACCGGTAATAATCAATTTATCCATAAGAATCTCGACGCCTTGGGGGCTCAGGTGCGCTCGGCCCAGGCCGCGCGGCTGAAAAATTTCATAGTGACCGCATGGATGCTGCCATCGGTGATCCACGGGTTCAAATGGGCATAGACCTGCTGTTGCCGCTTGACCGGGCTCAATGCCGCCAGTTCATCGCTAATCACATTCAGCTGGAAGTTGCAGCCTTCGCCTTCAACTTCTACGTTCGTTTCCGGCAGCTTTCCTTCAAGGAAGCTCTTAACTTCTAGGGCCTGCATGCTCAACCTCTATCGGCGCCCAGTGCGCGCGGGTCGCACATCATACAAAAAAGCCCCGCGCCTGCGAACCCCGCATAGCAGGACTCTGACGGGGGGCTTTCTTGAATATGTGTATTAAGGATGCGCCAACAGCTCGGTCAGACCGGAAACGTCGGCAATTTCACGCATGTCGTCGGGCAACGCACGAATGCTCACCGGCTTTTTGGCCGCCTCGGCGTCGCGCATGAAGCACAGCAGCAACGACAAGCCGACGCTGCTGGACTTGGTCACCGCAGAGCAATCGAGCACCAGCGACGGTGCGGTGCTCGCCTGGATCAGCGCCTGCCCCTGCTTGCGCAGGTCGGGCCCGGTGCGGTAATCCAGCACGCCGCTGAGGAACAACTGGCCGGCATCGCCGATACGAACAGCCGCCTCGGTCATTGCGCGGGCTTCCCGGCGGCTTTATCGGTCTCTTCCTTGGCCTTGGCCACTTCACCGGCCCAACCATTGATGGTCTTGTCGAGGTCGTTGCCATTGCGCTGCATCGCGTCGGCGAACTGATCACGGAACAGTTTGCCAATGTTGATGCCGTTGATGATCACGTTACGCAGCTTCCACTCACCGCTGACCTTCTCCAGAGTGTATTGCACTGGATAGATGGCGCCGTTGCTGCCCTTGACGGTCATGCCGACGCTGGTGCGATCGCCCGACTCATCCTTGGCAGGGTCGACAGTGATCCCCTGGTTGTTGTACTCGAGCAGGGCGTTGCCGTAGAACTGAAACAGGCCCTTCTTGAAGTTTTCCTGGAATGTCTGCATCTGCGCAGGCGTCGCCTTGCGCGAATACTTCACCGTCATGATGCTGCGCGAAATGCCTTCGGCATCCACGACCGGGCCGACAATGGTGTTGAGCGAGTCATAGAACTTGGTAGGGTCTTGCTTGTACTGTTCTTTATTGGCTTTCAGGTCAGCCAGCATTTTGCTGGTCGTGTCCTGCACCAGTTCGTGCGCAGAACCTGCCGCGTTGGCCATCAACGGCAGTGCTGCAAGCAGTACCAGCAGACCACGTCGCAAGGTAGAGATCATGAACAGATTCCTCATTTAGCGTCTTTATTGACCGTATTGAGCAGGAATTTACCGATCAGGTCCTCGAGCACCAGCGACGACTGTGTGTCGTGGATGGTCGAACCATCCTTGAGCAGAGCGGTTTCCCCGCCTACGCTGATACCGATGTATTTCTCGCCCAGCAAACCTGCGGTGAGGATCGATGCCGTGGAGTCAGTCGGCAGATTATCGACCTTCTTGTCCAGTTGCATCGTCACACGCCCGGTGAAGCTGTCGCGATCCAGATCGATCGCCGTGACCTTGCCGATGGTTACACCGGCCATGGTCACTTTAGCTCTGACAGTCAAACCCGCGATATTGTCGAAGTACGCGTAAAGTTTATAGGTATCGGCGGTGGGGCTGGCCGAAAGGCCGCTGACTCGCAGGGCCAGCAACAGTAAAGCCAGGATGCCAGCCAGCAAGAAAAGGCCGACACCGATTTCCACAGTGCGGTTTTGCATCAGAAATCTCCAAACATCAAGGCGGTCAAAATAAAGTCAAGGCCCAGTACCGCCAGCGAGGCGTACACAACGGTCTTGGTGGTGGCGCGACTGATCCCTTCTGAAGTGGGCTCACAGTCATAGCCTTGGAATACGGCGATCCAGGTCACGACAAAGGCGAAGACAATGCTCTTAATGATGCCATTGAACACATCGCCGCTGAAGTTCACGCTGTTTTGCATGTTGGACCAGTAGGAGCCTTCATAGACCCCCAGCCAGTCCACCGCCACCCACGAACCGCCCCAGATACCCACCACGCTGAAGATCATCGCCAGCAGCGGCAGGGAAATGAAGCCGGCCCACAGGCGCGGGGCAACAATGTACTTGAGCGGGTCCACGCCGATCATCTCGAGGCTGGACAACTGCTCGGTGGACTTCATGTTGCCGATTTCGGCGGTCAGCGCGGAACCGGCGCGCCCGGCGAACAACAGGGCCGTGACGACCGGGCCGAGCTCACGCAACAGCGTCAGGGCGACCATCTGCCCCACCGCCTGCTCCGAGCCGTAGCTGGAGAGGATATTGAAGCCCTGCAACGCCAGCACCATGCCGATGAAAACCCCGGAAACCACGATGATCACCAGGGACATCACACCAACGGAGTGCAGTTGCTTGATCAGCAGGCCGAAGCTGCCGCCAATGCCGCCACGGCCGAGCAAGGCGTGAAACAGGAATATCGTCGAACGTCCGAGCACTTCGATGATGTCGATGCCGGAACGCCCGAAAAGGCGCACCTTTTCGATAAGAGATGTCTTGCGCATCAGCGCTTCCCCAGAAGATCTGAGCGGTAGTCCGCTGCCGGAAAATGAAAAGGCACCGGGCCATCGGGATCGCCGGTCATGAATTGGCGAATGCGCGGGTTGTCAGCGTTCATCAGTTCTTCCGGCGTACCCTGCCCCAGCACCTGGCCATCACCGACTACATAGAGGTAGTCGGCGATGCTCGCGGTTTCGGCCAGGTCGTGGGAGACCACGATACTGGTGATCCCCAACGCATCGTTGAGCAGGCGGATCAGGCGCACCAACACGCCCATGGCGATCGGGTCCTGGCCCACGAAGGGTTCGTCATACATGAGAATCTGCGGATCGAGGGCAATGGCACGCGCCAGGGCGACGCGACGCTTCATGCCGCCGGACAGCTCATCCGGCATCAGGTCGATGGCGCCGCGAAGGCCCACGGCCTGCAGCTTCAGCAACACAATGTCACGAATCATCTCGTCGGACAGTTGGGTATGTACCCGCAGCGGAAACGCTACGTTCTCGAACACATCGAGGTCGGTGAACAACGCACCGCTCTGGAACAGCACCCCCATGTGCTTGCGCGCATCGAACAGATCGCTGCGCGACAACGTCGGCAGGTTCTGGCCGTTGACCCACACTTCGCCGGCACTGGGGCGCAATTGCATGCCCATCAGACGCAACAGGGTGGTCTTGCCGCAACCGGAAGGCCCCATAATGCCGGTGACCTTGCCGCGGGGAATGCGAATATCGACGTTATTGAAGATGCTGCGCGTCCCGCGCTTGAAGGTAAGGCCCTTCAGCTCGACCGCGTAGGCGTTATCGGCACTCATCTAAACTCCTTGGGATGCAGCCTCTCACTCAGACACCACGCTTGTGACAAACGTTTGCAACGGTTGCCCAACATATAGTTAGCCACATGGGCTGGGTGGACCGAACTGGCGGCGAACTATATCACTGCTGGTACAGCGCCCCCAAGGCCGGAACAGCGCTTGTTCAGATTGGAGACAGGGAAAAACCGTTGCTGGCTATGTTACCGAGGAATGAATCTGAAGCGCCTGACGACTAAAGACTGACGAACTTGCGTGAGGGAATTGATCATTATCGTTATAATCGTCGACTTTTCGTCAGGCTATACGATTTCAGACATGAGCCAATCCAGCGATCTTATCCAATCCGCACAACGCACCATCCGCCTCGAGCTTGAAGCCGTAGAAGGCTTGCTGGCCCATATCGACGTGGATTTCGTACGCGCCTGCGAGATGATTCTGGCCAGCAAAGGCCGCGTGGTCGTGGTCGGCATGGGCAAGTCCGGTCACGTCGGCAACAAGATCGCCGCCACCCTGGCAAGCACCGGGACCACGGCGTTTTTCGTCCACCCGGCCGAAGCCAGCCACGGCGACATGGGCATGATCACCAAGGATGACATCATCCTCGCACTGTCCAACTCCGGCACCACCAACGAAATCGTGACCTTGCTGCCGTTGATCAAGCGCCTGGGCATCCAGATGATCAGCATCACCGGCAACCCGGAGTCGACGCTGGCCAAGGCCGCCGAAGTGAACCTGAATGTTCATGTGACCGCTGAGGCCTGCCCGCTGAACCTGGCGCCAACCTCCTCCACCACCGCCGCGCTGGTCATGGGCGATGCCCTGGCCGTGGCGCTGCTGGAAGCACGTGGGTTTACGGCGGAAGACTTCGCGTTTTCCCATCCGGGCGGCGCACTGGGCCGACGCCTGCTGCTGAAAGTGGAAAACGTCATGCATTCCGGCGATGAACTGCCCCACGTACAGCGCGGCACTCTGCTGAAGGACGCACTCATGGAGATGACCCGCAAGGGCCTCGGCATGACCGTGATCCTGGAAGCCGACGGGCGCCTGGCCGGCGTATTCACCGACGGTGACCTGCGCCGCACCCTGGACCGCACTATCGATATCCACACCGCCACCATCGATGCGGTGATGACTCCCCACGGCAAGACCGCACGCGCAGAAATGCTGGCGGCCGAAGCCCTGAAGATCATGGAAGACCATAAGATCGGCGCGCTGGTGGTGGTCGATGGCAATGACCGCCCGATTGGCGCCCTGAACATGCACGACTTGCTGCGTGCGGGAGTGATGTAAATGACCAGCGACCTGTTGCAACGCGGCAAGCACATCAAATTGGCGATTTTCGACGTTGACGGCGTGCTGACCGATGGCCGCCTGTACTTCCTCGAGGACGGCAGCGAATTCAAGTCGTTCAACACCCTCGACGGCCAGGGCATCAAGATGCTCATGGCGGCGGGCGTGCAAACCGCGATTATCAGCGGTCGGAAAACCCCGGTTGTGGAACGCCGCGCACAAAACCTGGGGATTCCTCACCTGTATCAGGGCAGGGAGGATAAACTAGTCGTCCTGGACGAGCTTCTTGGCCAACTCAACCTAAGCTATGAGCAGGTTGCCTATCTGGGCGACGACCTGCCCGACCTGCCGGTGATCCGCCGGGTGGGCCTGGGCATGGCTGTCGCCAATGCGGCGGCATTTGTTCGCGAGCATGCCCACGGCATCACCACGGCCCGTGGCGGCGAAGGCGCCGCCCGCGAGTTCTGCGAGTTGATCCTGCGTGCCCAGGGCAGCCTTGAAGCGGCCCACGCCGCCTACCTATAGAGCGTTTTATGCTGAGCAAAAAGATTCGCAACTTCCTGCTATTCGGGGTCATCGCCGCGCTGCTCCTGGCGGTTGGCTACTGGAATATCAGCCCGGAGCGCTTTCTCGACCAGCCTGTGGCGCAGGTTGACCAAGGCGCTATCGACTATTACGCCACCAATGCCTACAGCGTGCAGTTCCTGCCCGATGGCAAGGTGCAGTATGAAATGACCTCGGACAAGGTCGAGCACCTGAAAGCGTCCGAAGTCACCCTGCTGACCAACCCCGATTTGAATCTGTATCGCGGCACCGAATTCCCTTGGCACGTCACCAGCAAGCGTGGCGAAGTCAACCCGGACGGCACCGAAGTGGAACTGATCGACTCGGTGCGCGTCGCACGGACCGACGCACAGAACCGCGACACCATCATCACCAGCAGTCGCATGACCGTATTCCCACAGAAGCAATATGCGCAGACCGAGCAAGACGTTAGAATCGACGGCGCTGGCGGTGTATCGACTGGCAAGGGAATGAAAGCGTATTTGAAAGAAAGCAGGATACACCTGCTATCGAACGTAAGAGGACAGTATGAGGCTCGTTAAAACCCTCCCTATTTTGCTCAGTCTGGGCGCAGCACTGGGAAGCGTGAGCGCCTGGGCTCTGCCGAACGATAGCCAGCAACCGATCCACATTTCGGCCGACGATGCACAGCTCGATGACAAGCAAGGCGTCGCAACCTACACCGGCGGTGTGATCATTACCCAGGGTTCGATGAAGATCACCGGCAACACGGTGACGCTGACTCGCACCCCTGCTGGCGACATTGACGTCGTGACCTCGGTGGGCAACCTGGCCTACTTCGAACAGAAGCAGTCTGCCACCGACACCGCCCCGATGAAGGGCTACGGTAAAACCATCCAGTATCACGCCCAGCAAAATCGCATCGTGCTGATCGACCAGGCCAAGGTACTCAGCCCCGACGGCAACTCCACGGAAGGTGAAAAAATCACCTATGACACCGTGAAGCAGGTTGCCAACGCCGGTCGCGCCAACGGCACCAAGGTGACTGCACCGCGTCCACGTATCGACATGGTTATCCAGCCGAAGAAGAAGGCCGAGTAATGGCAACCCTGAAAGCCCAGCATCTGGCCAAGGCCTATAAAGGCCGTCAGGTCGTGCGCGACGTCAGCTTGTCGATCGACAGCGGCCAGATCGTCGGCCTGCTTGGCCCCAACGGTGCCGGCAAGACCACCTGTTTCTATATGATCGTCGGCCTGGTCCAGGCGGACCAAGGTCGCATCCTGATCGACGACCTCGACGTCAGCCACCAGCCGATGCACGGCCGTGCGCGCGCCGGTATCGGCTATCTTCCCCAGGAAGCGTCGATCTTCCGCAAACTGTCGGTTGCCGATAACATCATGGCGATCCTCGAGACCCGCAAGGAACTCGACCGCGACGGCCGCCGCAAGGAGCTGGAAAGCCTGCTGCAGGAATTCCACATCAACCACATTCGCGACAACCTCGGCATGAGTTTGTCCGGCGGTGAACGCCGCCGCGTGGAGATTGCCCGCGCCCTGGCCACTGCACCGAAGTTCATCCTGCTGGACGAACCGTTTGCCGGTGTCGACCCGATCTCGGTCGGCGACATCAAGCAGATCATCCATCACCTCAAGGCCAAGGGCATCGGTGTACTGATCACCGACCACAACGTCCGCGAGACCCTCGATATCTGCGAAACCGCGTATATCGTCAACGATGGGCAACTGATTGCCGAAGGCGATTCGGCCACGATCCTGGCCAACGAACTGGTCAAGGAAGTGTATCTGGGCCACGAGTTCCGCCTGTAGGCCTGCCTGGAAAAAAAGGCGGTGGCAGGCCGTTCGCCAAGGTGCGCGGGAGTCAATGAAAACCTCCGGATTTTTATTGTTACCGCGCTCTAGGCAAAGCCTCCAATATCAGGCATATAATTTGCTTATGTTTGGCGCTCACGCGCCCTGTCGTGGATGGCGCATTGCGCCGGCGAATAAGGTGTTAAGCCCCTGCCATGAAACCATCGCTAGTCCTGAGAATGGGCCAGCAGCTGACGATGACACCGCAGCTGCAACAGGCCATCCGCCTGCTCCAATTGTCGACACTGGACCTGCAACAGGAAATCCAGGAAGCCCTGGAGTCCAATCCGATGCTCGAACGCCAGGAAGAAGGCGACGACTTCGATAATGCAGACCCGCTGGCCGACAACATCGAGCAAAAACCCAATTCCGACGTGCAGGAACCCTCTTACCAGGAAACCGCCCCTACGGTGGACAACCTGGAGGAAGGCGAATGGAACGAACGCATTCCCAACGAACTTCCCGTGGACACCGCCTGGGAAGACGTCTACCAGACCAGCGCCAGCAGCCTGCCCAGCAATGATGACGACGAGTGGGACTTCACCACCCGCACCTCCGCCGGCGAGAGCCTGCAGAGCCACTTGCTGTGGCAATTGAACCTGGCGCCGATGTCCGACACAGATCGCCTGATCGCTGTGACCCTGATCGACTGCATCAACAACCAGGGCTATCTGGACGAGACCCTCGAAGAGATTCTTGAAGCCTTCGACCCGGAACTGGACATCGAACTGGACGAGATCGAAGCCGTCCTGCACCGCATCCAGCAGTTCGAGCCCGCCGACATTGGCGCGCGCAACCTCAGCGAGTGCCTGCTGCTGCAATTGCGCCAGCTGCCCGCCAAGACCCCTTGGCTCGTTGAAGCCCAACGCCTGGTCACCGACTACATCGACCTGCTGGGCAGCCGCGACTACAGCCAGCTGATGCGCCGCATGAAGCTCAAGGAAGACGACCTGCGCCACATCATCGAGCTGGTGCAGAGCCTCAACCCGCGTCCGGGCTCGCAGATCGAGTCCAGCGAAGCCGAATACGTCGTCCCCGATGTGATCGTGCGCAAAGACAACGAACGCTGGCTGGTGGAGCTGAACCAGGAATCGGTGCCGCGCCTGCGGGTCAACCCGCAATATGCCGGTTTCGTCCGTCGCGCCGACACCAGCGCCGACAACACCTTCATGCGCAACCAGTTGCAGGAAGCGCGCTGGTTCATCAAGAGCCTGCAAAGCCGCAACGAAACCCTGATGAAAGTGGCCACGCAAATCGTCGAGCACCAGCGCGGCTTCCTTGAGTACGGCGACGAAGCGATGAAACCGCTGGTCCTGCACGACATCGCAGAAGCGGTGGGCATGCACGAATCAACGATTTCCCGGGTAACGACGCAAAAATTCATGCATACCCCACGGGGTATATATGAGCTGAAATACTTTTTCTCCAGCCATGTCAGCACCTCCGAAGGCGGCGAATGCTCGTCCACGGCGATCCGCGCAATCATCAAAAAACTGGTTGCCGCGGAAAATCAGAAAAAGCCGTTGAGTGACAGCAAGATCGCTGGTTTACTGGAGGCACAAGGCATTCAGGTCGCCCGTCGAACCGTCGCCAAGTACCGCGAGTCCCTTGGGATCGCGCCTTCCAGCGAGCGTAAGCGTTTGATGTGACGGGCAGGCCACAGCGTTCCAGTGGCAGGCATCTCTGCCTGCCGCTTTATGCACTGGCAACGAAGGAGAAGCTGTATGCAAGTCAATATCAGTGGACACCAACTGGAAGTGACCGACGCGCTGCGCACCTATATCGGCGAAAAACTCAAACGAATTGAGGGGCATTTCGACAAGATCACCAACGTGCAAGTCATTATGACTGTCGAAAAGCTGAAGCAGAAAATCGAAGCCACCTTGCGTATACCCGGCGGAGAAGTCGTCGCCAATGCTGAGCATTCTGATATGTATGCCGCCATTGACGACCTGACCGACAAGCTGGATCGCCAAATCAAAAAGCATAAGGAAAAGCAGCAGAGCCTCCTACAGGGCACCGGCCGCTAACACTCCCCACCCATGATCCGACTTGAAACCATCCTGACTCCCGGCCGTTCCCTTGTGAACGCGCCGGGGGGCAGCAAGAAGAAAGCCCTCGAACAGATTGCCAACCTGATCAGCAAACAAGTGCCTGAGCTGGAGATGCAAGATGTCTACGAGGCTCTGATTGCCCGTGAAAAACTCGGCTCGACCGGTTTTGGTAACGGCATCGCCATTCCTCACTGCCGCCTCAAAGGCTGCGAGACACCTGTCAGCGCCCTGCTGCACCTGGACGCTCCCATCGATTTCGACGCCATCGACGGTGCCCCGGTCGACCTGCTGTTCGTGTTGCTGGTCCCGCAAGCCGCCACCGATGCACACCTGGAACTGCTCCGGCAGATCGCCAGCATGCTTGACCGCAAGGAAGTACGCGACAAACTGCGCAGTGCCAGCAGCAATGAGGCGTTGTATCAGGTTGTCCTGGCTGAACAAGACGAGCAGTAATCATGCGTTTGATCATCGTCAGTGGCCGCTCCGGCTCAGGTAAAAGCACCGCCCTCAATGTTCTTGAGGACAACGGCTTCTATTGCATCGACAACCTGCCCGCCGGCCTGCTGCCGGAGTTGGCGGAGCGCGCGCTGATCCACACCGAACTGGCACAGCCGCTGGTCGCCGTGTCGATCGACGCCCGCAACCTGCCCAGCCACCTCTCGCGGTTCCCGGCACTGCTTGAGGAAGTGCGCGCCAAGCACATTCACTGTGATGTGCTGTACCTGGACGCAGACGAAGAAACCCTGCTCAAACGCTTCTCCGAGACCCGTCGACGTCACCCCCTCAGCAGCCCGCATCGTTCGCTGGCCGAAGCCATCGAGGACGAGACCAAGCTGTTGGGGCCGATCATTGACCTCGCCGACCTCAAGATCAACACCACCAGCCTCAACCTGTACCAACTGCGCGATGCCATCAAGCTCCGCCTGCTGAACCAGCCCGAGCCCGGCACGGCCTTTCTGGTCGAGTCGTTTGGCTTCAAGCGTGGCATGCCGGTGGACGCCGATCTGGTATTCGATGTGCGCTGCCTGCCCAATCCTTACTGGAAGCCGGAGTTGCGGGACCAGTCGGGGCTGGATCAGCCGGTGGCGGACTACCTGGCCGCGCAACCGGATGTCGAGGAGATGTTCCAGGACATCTCCAGCTACCTGCTCAAATGGCTACCGCGCTTTGCCGCCAGCAACCGGGCCTATGTCACCATTGCCATCGGCTGCACCGGCGGCCACCACCGTTCCGTCTACCTGACCGAACGCCTGGGCCAGATGCTGCAACAAACCCTCAAGAACGTCCAGGTTCGCCACCGCGACCTTAGCTGAAAGGAACACCCCCGCGATGCCCGTTCTGGAAATTGAAATCATCAACAAGCTGGGCCTGCACGCCCGCGCCTCAGCCAAGTTCGTCGGCATTGCCGGGCAGTTCCCCTGCCAGGTTCGCGCTGGACGCACTCCGGAAACCATGGTCGACGGCAAGAGCATCATGGCGATGATGATGCTCGCCGCCGGCAAGGGCACCAAGATTCATTTGAAGACCGAAGGCGAGCAAGAGCAGGAAGCGATGGACGCCTTGACCAAGCTGATCAATAACTTCTTTGATGAGGGTGAATAAACCCACCCGACGAGACAGAGGCTGAAGCCGCAACAGCTTCAGCCCAATGCAGTATCCATCACCATCATCAAGCAAAACCCGATGCACAGTCCCAGGCTGGCGAGCTTTTCATGGCCATTGCGCCGCGATTCGGGGATCACCTCGTGAGTGACCACCAGCAGCATCGCGCCAGCAGCCAACGCCAAGCCTAACGGCAGCAGCACCTGCGCCAGACTCACCAACCAGGCACAAAGCACTGCGAATATCGGCTCGACCAAGCCCGAAGCCGCACCGATCAGGAACGCCTTGAACCGCGACATCCCTGCCCCGGCCAGCACCAACGCAATCACCAGGCCTTCGGGCACATCCTGCAAAGCGATGCCCATGGCCAGGCTGTCGGCATCCGGCATGCCGCCGCCCGCCGACACGCCAACTGCCATACCCTCCGGGATGTTGTGCGCGATGATGGCAAACACGAACAGCCAGATACGTGGCGGGATCACCGGATGCTCCGGCGTACCGACCAGCATTTCCGGGCTGGCCCCGGAGACCTTGCGATCGACCAGGTACAAGCCGAACGCTCCCAGCATGATGCCAATGCTGATCAAGCCACTCGCGCCCCAAGGGCTGAGCCCCAGGCCTTCAGCGGCGGCAATGCCCGGCACGACCAACGAAAACGCCGTGGCCGCGAGCATCACGCCGGCACCAAAGCCCAGCAAGGTATCGCTCACTGCTGCTGGCATGCGCCGGATAACCAACACCGGTACGGCGCCCAACGCGGTGCCGAGCGCACAGATCGCCCCACCTTGCAGGGCCCGCAGGATGCGCGGCTCCAGGTCCAGCCAGGCGAATCCTTGAGCCACCAGCAATGCAATACCTGCCAATAGCAGCAGCGAGCCAAATGCGTAACGAAACATTCGCACGCTGCTGATCGCCAGTGTTTCAGTACCCATGGTCGGCCTTAGGTCGTGTTATACGGCGTGACATCAGGCCAGGGCGGCCTGGTAGCGGGCGGCGACTTCCGGCCAGTTGATGACACTGTAGAAGGCATTGATGTATTCAGGACGCCGGTTCTGGTACAGCAGGTAGTAGGCGTGTTCCCACACATCCAGGCCGAGGATCGGTGTGTTGCCGCTCATCAGCGGGCTGTCCTGATTGCCGCTGCTCTCCACCACCAGGGTCTTCTGCGGGGTCACGCTCAACCAGGCCCAGCCGCTGCCGAAGCGGCTCAATGCGGCCTTGGTGAAGGCCTCCTTGAAGCTGTCGAAACCGCCCAGTTGCTCATCGATCGCCTGGCCCAGCGCGCCATCGGGTTTGCCGCCGCCTTTGGGTGACATCACCGCCCAGAACAACGAGTGGTTGGCATGCCCACCGCCCTGATTGATCACCGCGGCGCGCAGTTGCTCGGGCAGTTGCTGGACGCTCGACACCAGCTTCTCTACCGGCCAGCCCGCAAACTCGGTGCCCTCCACGGCGGCATTGAGGTTGTTGATGTAAGTCTGGTGGTGCTTGGTGTAGTGAATTTGCATGGTTTGCGCATCGATATGCGGTTCCAGGGCATCGTAGGCGTAAGGCAAGGCAGGCAAGGTGTAGGGCATATCAGTGTGCTCCGTATTGAGGAGGGGTCGGTTGCGCCGCAGTACCGCCCAGCAAGCGATGGGTACGGGGGTATTCGCCGTGATCGCTGATGAAATTCAACAGTTCGACGTAGGTCTTGCTGCTCTGGCGCAACGCCGCGTCGCGCAGTTGCGGGCTGAGGCGCTGGTCCTGCAGCGCCTGTAACAGCCGTTGGTGGATGGCACAAAGGTATTCCGCGCTTTCTTCCGGCTGGTTCAGGCGCAGGTGCAGGTCCGCCAGGTTGTGATGGGAAATGACGCAAGCCGCCACTGCTTCGTCGGCGTTCGCCCAGCGCTCGAACAACACTTGAGCCAGGGCCAGGGCTTGTAAATAGGCTTCGCGAGCGTCGACCAACTCGCCCTGCATAAAGCAGCGATTGGCCCGTTCGATCGTGCGTTTCCAATGCTCCATGGTCAGCCTCCAAAGCAGGGTCGGTGATTACACGCCGCCGGCGGTGAGCTTTTCCGGGTCCAGCAGGACTTCCAGTTGGCTGCGCGGCAAGTCGGTGTGCTCGAGGGCGACATCAATCACCGGGCGACCTTGCTGATAGGCTTGCTTGGCGATTTCAGCGGCCTTTTGGTAACCAATGATCGGGTTGAGTGCGGTCACCAGGATCGGATTGCGCGACAACGCTTCCTTGAGCTTGGCCTCGTTGACCTTGAAACTGGCAATGGCCTTGTCCGCCAGCAGGCGGCTGGAATTGGCCAGCAGTTCGAGGCTGCCGAGCAGGTTCTTGGCGATGATCGGCAGCATCACGTTCAGCTCGAAGTTGCCGGATTGCCCGGCAATGGTGATCACCGTGTCATTGCCGATGACCTGTGCGGCGACCATGGCGGTCGCTTCCGGAATCACTGGGTTGACCTTGCCCGGCATGATCGAAGAACCGGGCTGTAACCCTTCCAGTTCGATTTCGCCCAAACCAGCCAGGGGCCCGGAATTCATCCAGCGCAAGTCGTTGGCGATTTTCATCAATGACACAGCGATCGCTTTCAACTGGCCGGAGACGGCGACGGCGGTGTCCTGGGAGCCGATCAACGCGAAGAGGTTCTTGCCCGGGGTGAATTGCACACCGGTCAGGCTGCTCAGCTGCTGGCTGAAACGCAGCGCAAACTCCGGATGCGCGTTGATCCCGGTACCGACAGCCGTGCCGCCCTGGGCCAGGGCTTGCAGGCTGGGCAACAGGTCCTGCAGGTGCGCAATATTGGCCTTGAGCTGCTGCGCCCAGCCATTGAGCACCTGGCTCATACGCACGGGCATGGCGTCCATCAGGTGCGTGCGACCGGTCTTGATGAAGGGGTGGACCTCTTCGGCCTTCCGTTCGATGACCTGCACCAGATGCAGCAACGCAGGCAGCGTTTGCTCATGCAGCACCAACGCCGCACTGACGTGGATGGTGGTCGGGATGATGTCGTTGCTGCTTTGGCCGCAGTTCACGTGATCGTTGGGGTTGACCGCCTCACCGAGCAAACGGCTGGCCAGGGTCGCGATCACTTCGTTGGCGTTCATATTGGAACTGGTGCCGGAACCGGTCTGAAAGATATCCACCGGAAAGTGCGGCATGAAGTCACCGTCCAGCAAGCCCAGGGCAGCATCGACAATGGCCTTGCCCTGCCCTTCGCTGATCTGCTTGAGATCGACGTTGACCTTGGCCGCTGCCACTTTGGCCAGGATCAGCGCACGAATGAACGGCGCCGGCATGCGCTGGTGGCTGATCGGAAAGTTGTTCACCGCGCGCTGGGTTTGCGCGCCGTACAAGGCCTCGGCAGGGACTTGCAGTTCACCCATACTGTCGCGTTCGATACGGTTATTACTCATCGGAAGATCCTTGCACCCAGTCAGAAACGGAAATCGAAGGCAGCAATTCGCACGTCGCCAATTGCCAGGCAAAGGCCTGCCAGCGCTTGAGGCGGCAGGCACAGTGGGAGAGTGTTTCCAGATCGTGCAGCGGGCGCCAGGCCTGGTCCAGGCACTGGGATCGCCAATGCCACGGCAAGGCAATGTCCGTGGCGGTGTCGATCAGCAGGCGGAAAGCCGTTTCAGCGATCGTCCACGGATGAGTCGCGGTGCAACAGGCGAGGTATCGACCTTCATTGAGGTAATGTTCGATCAGGCGCGGTTCATTGGGATCGAGGCAGCAGCGAATCTGACGACTCATCCAACGCCAGCTTTCCAGGTAGGGGTCCTCATGCAGGACAGCATTCATGATCCGCACTCATTCGATAATGATATTTATTATTAAATGATATTGATAATCAACACAAGAGTGACAAGCCAATCAACCTGGAATGCAGCCACAAAAAAAGGCGCGCCATCCTGCAGATGGCGCGCCTTTTGGTGAAGCGTCGGAAGGATTAACTACCGGCGACCGTCATCCGCTCGATCAGGACCGAACCTGTGCGGATATTGCTGCGCAGTTCCAGGTCGTTACCCACGGCAACGATCTGCTTGAACATGTCGCGCATATTGCCGGCGATGGTCACTTCCTGGACAGCAAACTGAATCTCACCGTTTTCTACCCAGAAACCCGCCGCGCCACGGGAATAATCACCGGTGACCATGTTCAAGCCCTGGCCCATCAATTCAGTCACCAGCAGGCCACGCCCCATGCGTCGCAACAGCGCCGCCTGGTCTTCCTCGCCGTGGGTCACGAACAGGTTATGCACGCCACCAGCGTTCGCGGTGCTCGGCAGGCCCAGTTTGCGCCCGGCATACGTGCCCAGCACGTAGGAGACCAACTCACCGTTTTCGACGAACGGCTTGGCATAGGTCGCCAGGCCATCGCCGTCGAACGACGAACTGCCCATGGCCCGCATCAGGTGTGGACGCTCGTCGATGGTCAGCCACTGCGGAAACAGCTTCTGGCCAATCGCACCTTCGAGGAACGACGATTTGCGGTACAGGTTGCCGCCGGAAATCGCCCCCAGGAAACTGCCGAACAGACCGCCGGCCAGCTCCGCCGAAAACAGCACCGGCACTTCACAGGTCGGCACCGGGCGGGCGCCCAGGCGGCTCGCGGCACGTTGCGCGGCACGCCGGCCAATGCTGACCGGATCGGCCAGCAACTCGCCCTGACGGTTCACGTCGTACCAGTAATCGCGCTGCATCTGGCCGTTGGCTTCGGCGATCATCACGCAACTCAGGCTGTGACGCGTCGACGCATAACCGCCGATAAAACCATGGCTGTTGCCGTACACGCGGCAGCCCTGGTGGGTGCTCAAGGTGGTGCCGTCGGCATTCTTGATCCGCGGGTCGGCATCGAACGCCGCCGCTTCGCAGGTCAGCGCTTGTTCGATGGCTTGTTCCGGGGTGATGTCCCAGGCATGGAACAGGTCGAAATCCTGCAGATCCTTGGCCATCAACGCCTTGTCGGCCAGGCCCGAGCTTTCATCCTCGGACGTGTGCTTGGCAATCGCCAATGCGGCGGCCACCGTCTCGCGAATCGCTTCCGGCCCACTCGCCGAGGTGCTGGCCGAGCCTTTGCGCTGGCCGACGTACAAGGTGATACCAAACCCCTGGTCGCGGTTGAATTCGACGGTTTCGACTTCCCGCTGACGTACCGACGTCGACAGCCCCTGCTCCAGGGACACAGCCACCTCGCAGGCACTGGCCCCCTGGCGCTTGGCCTCGGCAAGGATCTGCTCGACTTGTTCCTGCAGTGCCGGTAACGCTTGCGGACCGACGCTTTGGGCTGCACTCATGGTTTTCTCCACTCAAATTCTGCTTTCGGTTAAGGCCATCGAGCGACCGGGCCGGACAAGCGGCCCCCGACTGGTTATCATGGCGGCGTTTCTTTGCGGACTGCCACCATGGTTGATTCTTACGACGACTCCCTCGATGGGGAGAAAAGCAAAACCCAGGTCAAACGCGAGCTGCATGCTCTGGTTGACCTCGGCGAGCGCCTTACAACGCTCAAGCCGGACTTGATTGCAAAACTGCCTCTGACCGACGAAATGCGCCGGGCTCTGGCGGATGCACCCAAGCACACCGCGAATATCGCGCGTAAACGGCACATCATGTTCATCGGCAAGCTGATGCGCGATCAGGACACTGACGCGATTCTGACCCTGCTCGATCAACTCGATGCCTCCACTCGCCAGTACAACGAACGCTTCCACAACCTGGAACGTTGGCGTGACCGCCTGATCTCGGGCGATGACGCGGTGCTGGAGAAATTCGTACTGGACTACCCGGACGCGGACCGCCAGCAACTGCGCTCCCTGATCCGTCAGGCCCAGCACGAACTGGCGCAAAACAAGGCGCCGGCCACCAGCCGTAAAATCTTCAAGTACATCCGTGAGCTGGACGAGACTCAACGCGGCCTGCGTTGATCCTCTTCCCCGGGTGGCGGTCTTCGCCACCCGAAGCTCCCGCTCTTACGACCCCGTGCCACCCACGGTGATCGCATCAATTTTCAAGGTTGGCTGACCCACGCCCACCGGCACCGACTGCCCATCCTTGCCGCACGTACCCACGCCGCTGTCCAATGCCAGGTCGTTACCGACCATCGACACCTTGCTCATCGCTTCCGGCCCGTTGCCAATCAACGTCGCGCCTTTGACCGGCACGGTAATCTTGCCGTCTTCGATCAGGTACGCCTCGCTGGTGGAGAACACGAACTTGCCGCTGGTGATGTCCACCTGGCCGCCGCCGAGGTTGGCGCAGTAGATCCCGCGTTTGACCGAGGCGATGATTTCCGCCGGGTCACTTTCGCCGGCGAGCATGTAAGTGTTGGTCATGCGCGGCATCGGCAGGTGCGCGTAGGATTCGCGACGGCCGTTACCGGTACGCGCCACGCCCATCAGGCGGGCGTTGAGCTTGTCTTGCATGTAACCCTTGAGCACGCCGTTTTCGATCAGCGTGGTGCATTCGGTCGGCGTGCCTTCGTCATCGATGTTCAACGAGCCACGGCGACCGGCCAGGGTGCCGTCATCGACAATGGTGCACAGCTTGGAGGCGACCATCTCGCCCATGCGCCCGCTGTAGGCCGAACTGCCCTTGCGGTTGAAGTCGCCTTCCAGGCCATGGCCCACGGCTTCGTGGAGCAGTACGCCGGACCAGCCCGAACCCAACACCACCGGCAAGGTGCCAGCCGGTGCGGGGATGGCTTCCAGGTTGACCAGCGCCTGGCGCAGCGCTTCACGGGCATAGCCCATGGCGCGGTCCTCGGCGAGGAAATAACGGTAGTCGGTACGCCCGCCGCCGCCGTGCCCACCGCGCTCGCGGCGGCCGTTCTGTTCGACGATCACGCTGACGTTGAAACGCACCAGCGGCCGCACATCCGCCGCCAGGCCGCCGTCGGTGGACGCCACCAGGATGCGTTCCCACACCCCGGCCATGCTCACCGTGACTTGCTGGATACGCGGGTCGAGGGCGCGGGTCGCGGCATCGATACGCTTGAGCAGATCGACTTTTTCTGCGCGGCTGATCACTTCCAGGGGGTTATCCGGCGCGTACAACTGGGCCACGTCCTGGGTGCTGAATGCCTGCACCGTACCGTTCTGGCCGGCGCGGGAAATCGAACGGGCAGCCCGGGCGGCCAGGCCCAAGGCTTCCAGGGTGATCGCGTTGCTGTAGGCGAAACCGGTTTTTTCACCGGATTGCGCGCGCACGCCGACACCCTGGTCGAGGTTGAAACTGCCTTCCTTGACGATCCCGTCTTCCAAAGCCCACGACTCGGAAATCTGCCCCTGGAAATACAGGTCGGCCGCGTCGATGCCCGGCCCGGCCAGATCGCCCAGCACGGTTTGCAGGCTTTCGATGGTCACGCCACCGGGTGCCAGGAGGTGTTCGCTGACTGAGGACAACAACTCGCTCATAGGTTTGGCCTTAAATTCATCGTTCTGAAGCAGGCCGCTGCGCGCCCTGCGAGAAAAAGCGCCGGTGGTTGACCACCGGCATGCGCGCCCGTATCGACGCCTGTTCACTGCTGTCGCGTTCGGCCAGCAACACCGCTTCGCCTTGATCCTGTTGCGTCAGTACGCGCCCCCAGGGGTCGACAATCGCCGCGTGGCCATAAGTCTCCCGTGGCCCCGGATGCACCCCGCCCTGGGCGGCCGCCAGCAGATAGCACTGGGTCTCGATGGCCCGCGCGCGAATCAGCACATCCCAATGGGCGGCACCGGTGACCGCGGTGAAGGCCGAGGGCGCGGTAATCAGTTCAGCCCCCGCCGCACGCAACTCGCCGTACAACTCCGGGAAGCGCAGGTCGTAACACACCGTCAGGCCCAAGCGGCCGACCGGCGTATCCGCCACCACAACGTTGCTCCCGAAAGCATAGTCATCGGATTCACGATAGCGACCGCGCGCGTCCGCCACGTCGACATCGAACAAATGCAGCTTGTCGTAGCGGGCGACGATCTCGCCATGCTCATCGATCAGCAACGAGCAGGCGTTGGCCTTGGCGTTCGGTTGATCCTTGGGCGGCAGCGGCAAAGTGCCAGCCACTATCCATAAGGTGAGGTCGCGGGCGGTCTGTTTCAACCATGGCAGGATCGGTCCTTCACCCAACGCCTCGGCGCGGCCGATGTCGGCCACATCGCGGCGGCCCATGGCGGCGAAGTTTTCCGGCAGCACCGCCAGCCGCGCACCCTTTGCCGCCGCTTGCTCCAGCAGGCGCCGGGCCTGGGCCAGGTTGGCCAGCACATCGCTCTGGCTGACCATTTGAATTACCGCAAAGGACATGGGCCGACACTCCATAAATGGCATGCAGCCATGCTACTCCACAGGCTCTCAGTTTGGTTTTTCAAATGGCTTGTCGAAGCTGATTTTCGGGTCTTTCCATGGTCCTTCGACTTTGTACTGCACGCTGGCAAACCGCGAAACCCGGTCGCCGATCAGCTTGTCGATCAGGAACAGCGCGCCACCAATGGCCGGCGCGCCGACAATCAGCGCGGCGATCGGCAGGTTGTTGGTCACCGGCAATGTCACCAGCAGCTTGGCATCCACGCGATCAGCCACCAGGTCCAGGGTGCCATTAAGCTCCAGGTTGCTCGACGGCCCCGTCAGGGTGATCGGCTCTCGGGTCACAAACACCCCGTTGCTGGCCGCGAGTAAGCCTTTGACCCGGTCATAACTCAAGCCTTTGCCGAGCAGGTCGGAGAAGTCCAGGCGCAACCGACGGCCGATGGAGTTGAAGTTAAGCAGGCCGAACACCCGCAGCGCCTGGGCGCCACCTTCCACTTCAACGAACTGGCCTTTGCGGAATGTTGCATCCAGGCTGCCGGAAAAACGCTTGGGCCCGACCCAGGCGGGGGAGCCCGGCCAACGACCGTCCACGTCCAGGTGGAAATCTTCACTGGTCACGGTAGGCGCAAAGCCCCAGCCCTTGAGGACATCGGCAATGTTCTTGCCATCCAGGCGCCCTTTGTACCAACTGCTGCTGTCGCCCGGCGCGCCTTCCCAACCACCAGCGCCCTTGAGCAGCATGCCCTTGAGGCCCAGGTCCAGGTTGTTGAAGGCCAGGCCCTTGGCGGTCGGTCGGATCTTCAGCGACCACGCGCCGATCAGGTCCGGCCCCTGGAACAGTTGATCAATGCTGATGTCCAGCGCTGGAATATCCTTGGGATCGATGTCGGCCAATGGGTCCGGCGCATTTTCATCCGCCTGTACCGTCGGGTCCACCGCCGGCAGTTTCACGTACTGCAGGTTGACCGCGATGGGTGCGCCCTTGGCGTCCGACAGGTTGACCGTGCCCTTGGCCTGCTGGCTGTCGAACTGCAGGCCCCATGCCGAGGGTTTACGGTCAAGCTGGAGGTTGACCTGGTCGAACTGCTGCCCAAAACCAGTCAACTTGCCCACCTTGAAGTCGGCGCCGCTCAACAGCTGTTTCGCGCTGCCTCCCGGGTCGTTGCCCGCGTAGCGATCGATGAGTTTCTTCCACGGGTCGATGTCCAGTTCCGACAGCACACCGCGAATGCGAAGGCCCTTGCCACCGGGCAGCAGCGCATCGCCATCGCCGAGAAACAACTCGCCGCGGCCGTCGCTGAATTTATCCGGCGGCGCAGCAAAGGTGAAGTTCGCCAGGTCGCCGTAATCGAACCAGTAGCGGCGTTCGGCGCCCTGCAAGGTCATGCGGAACACGCTGTCACGGCCCTGGCTGGCCGCCATGCCGAACGGCGCTGGCAGGTCCACTGCCACGCCTTTGAGGTTGGAGCTGACCCTCAACTGGCTGTCGGCACCGTCCAGATTGAGCTGCAACTGGTACGGAATATCACCAGACACCGGCAGCGGCTGGCTGATTTTCAACCAGTCCGTCAGACGCTTGACCGTGACCTGGCCTTTGGCGGTAACGCGGGTGCTGATACTGCCCGGCTTGCCATCCGCGAAGATCTGCGCGGTGATCGGCCGATCGAAGGCTTGCGCCGTGATGTTCTGCCCACTCAGGCCCTTGGCGCTGTCGAAGCGGAAATCCCCCTTGAGCTGGCTCAGGTCCAGTGGCGGTTCAGCCAATTGCAGGCGCGCCTTGTCGGTCTGGAAATCCACCACGATCTTCGGTTCGGTGCCCTTGGCCAGCGGGATATCCAGGTCCAGCTTGCCCTGTAGATCGCCCTCGCCTTTCCAACCGGCAAAGGTCGAAGCGGTGCCTATCGGCGCTTCCTGGAGGATTTTCACGCCATCACCCAGGCCACCGGCAAACTCACCGGTGAGCAGCAAGTGGCTGTCCTTGCCCGCGGGCGCGTGGGGGATATTGACGTAGATGTCCTTGACGCCGGTATCGAGCAGTTGGCCCTTGCTGGCCAGGATGCGGACACCGCTCTCCTCGACAAACACTTCGCCGTTGACCTTGCTCACATGGGGCCAGCCCGGCTGGAACGCCAACTCAGCGTCATGCACCTTGAAAAACAGGCTGATATTGCGCGAAGCCGGCAACGCGCCGTGATTCAGCGAGCCTTGGTACTGGAAGAAGCCTTCATCGACCGCGCCTTTGAGAATCGCGGTACGCAGCCATTCATCCAGCGCCGGGCTCAGCACCGCCGGCAGGTATTTAGGCGTGAAACGTCCATCGCCATCGACCATGCCGACCCGCAGGTCCATGTAGTCTTCCTGGCTATTGTCGAAATGCAGGCGAATCAGGAAGTCGGCGGCGACCTTGCCTTCCTCGCCCAGCACCTTGATATACGGCGCGATCAGGGTGAAACCTTGCTGATCGAGCTTCCAGGTCAGGCGCGCATTGGCCTGGATGTACTGCCAGGGCTTGGCGAAGATCGGGTCGAGGTGCAAGGAAAAGTCCTTGCTGTCCATGCGCAGCTCGCCCTGCCCCAGGTCGCCGCTGATGCTACCGGAAACGTTGCGTGCGGCAGGGGCGCCGAAGTAGGCGTCGAAGCCTACCCGCTCGAGGTTGGCGGCAAAGCTGACTTTCTGATCGGTCGTGTCCTGCGGACGAAAATCCACCAGCACATTGCGCAGCAGACCGGTGGCCTTGAGGTGTTCGATCGTCTTGGCGAAACCTTCCGGCAACGGCGCCAAGGCATTGAGCAACGGGGTGATCGGGGTCAGGTCGAGGCGATCGGCCTGCAGGTTCCAGACTTCCTGCGCCTTGTCGGTGGCCAGGCGTTGCTGCAATTGCAGACGCGATTCCCAACGGCTATCGCCGATGTTCATCGCCAACGAATCGAACAGCACCTTGAGGCCGCTCTCACTGCGTTGCAGGTAGGCGGTCAGGGCGAGGTTTTCAATGTGGACCGGCTTGCGGTCAGCGTAGCTGCCCTTCACTTGCGGCGAGTTGAGGCGCACCACCGCGCTTTGCACGGTGCCTTTGGCCCAGGTCAGCCAGAATTCACCGCCAGCCTTGAACTGCGTGAGTTTCCACTGCTGGGTCAACCGGGCCGGAACCCATTTGGCCCAATCGCTCTGGGGCAGGCTCAGGTAGGCCTGGACCTCAGCGTCTTTCCAGGCACTGGCGCGGATCTGCGTGCGCAGGCTCAGGGCCAGGGGTTGGCCATCCGGCAGGGTCAGGCGGGCGTCCAGGCGTTGGCGGGTCGCGCCCGTTTGCAAGCTCAGGCCCACATACGTGAAGGTCAGCGGAGCCTGGTCGAACGGCTGCAACGTGACCTGGCTATCCAGCAACGACACGCGCTGGACACTCTGCATGCGCTTGAGCAACTGCTCCGGGTCCAGCGGCTGGTCGTCCTGCACCGGCAGGCCTTGCAGCGCCCAGTGGCCATCCTTGTCTTCCCTGGCGCTCAGTTGCAGGCCGCTG
The DNA here is from genome assembly GCF_014889455.1 of Pseudomonas sp. K8. NCBI lineage: Bacteria > Pseudomonadati > Pseudomonadota > Gammaproteobacteria > Pseudomonadales > Pseudomonadaceae > Pseudomonas > Pseudomonas sp. K8. The sequence continues at coordinate 141,384 of NZ_VJWO01000007.1, read as the reverse complement.
ACTTCCAGGTGGGCAATACGCACGTCGCGCGCCATCAGGCTGGCCCAGATGTCCGGCACCACCTGCACCTGGTCCAGGCGCAAGGCATTGCTGCCCTCGCCCACCATCACGTCATGGGCCAGCAACACAGGGGCAAAACCGCTCCAGCGGCCTTCAAGGCGACCGATCTGCAGCGGCATATCCACCGCGGCCTGGGCCTTGGCTTCGATTTCTGCACGGTATTCGGCGACCAGCGGGGTCAATTCACGCCCCAGGCTCACGTACAGCGCCGCCAATACCAGCAGCAGGGCGCACAGGCCCAGGCCCCAGCGGGTCAAAGCGGCAAAAAAGCGTGTCAGACGCTCCATGTCAAGCGACCCTCAGGCAGTAGTCGGACCGCAGATCCAGGTCTGTCGGGTTCAGGGAAAGCCAATGAATGAAAATCAGAGCAGCACCACGTCGTATTGTTCCTGGGAGTACATGGTTTCGACCTGAAAACGAATGGTGCGCCCGATAAAACCTTCCAGTTCAGCCACGTTACCGGACTCTTCATCCAGCAAGCGGTCGACCACTTTCTGGTTGGCAAGCACTCTATAACCTTCAGCCTGGTAGGCTCGTGCCTCTCGTAGGATTTCCCGGAAAATCTCGTAGCAAACCGTTTCAGGGGTCTTCAATTTACCGCGCCCCTGGCAACTGCTGCACGGCTCGCACAGCACTTGCTCGAGACTTTCGCGGGTGCGCTTGCGGGTCATCTGCACCAGGCCCAGCTCGGTGATGCCGATAATGTTGGTCTTGGCGTGATCACGTTCCAGCTGCTTCTCGAGGGTGCGCAGCACCTGACGCTGGTGTTCTTCATCTTCCATGTCGATGAAGTCGATAATGATAATCCCGCCCAGGTTGCGCAGGCGCAATTGGCGGGCAATCGCAGTGGCCGCTTCGAGGTTGGTCTTGAAGATGGTCTCTTCAAGGTTGCGGTGCCCCACGAACGCACCGGTGTTGACGTCGATGGTGGTCATGGCTTCGGCCGGGTCCACCACCAGGTAGCCACCGGACTTGAGCGGCACTTTGCGTTCGAGGGCTTTCTGGATTTCGTCTTCGACGCCATACAGGTCGAAGATCGGCCGCTCGCCAGGGTAATGCTCCAGGCGGTCAGCAATTTCCGGCATCAGTTCGGCAACAAATTGCGTGGTGCGCTGGAAGGTTTCCCGCGAGTCGATGCGAATTTTCTCGATCTTGGGGCTGACCAAATCACGCAAGGTGCGCAGGGCCAGGCCCAGGTCTTCATAGATCACGCTGGGGGCGCCGACGGTCTTGATCTGTGCGCCGATCTGGTCCCACAGGCGCCGCAGATAGCGGATATCCATGAGGATTTCATCGGCACCGGCGCCTTCGGCGGCGGTGCGCAGGATAAACCCACCCGCTTCCTTGATGCCCTCGGCGGCAACGCAGTCGCTGACCACTTTTTTCAGACGCTCGCGCTCGGCTTCGTCTTCAATCTTCAGGGAAATGCCGACATGGGCGGTGCGCGGCATGTACACCAGGTAGCGCGAAGGAATCGACAGTTGCGTGGTCAGCCGCGCACCTTTGGAGCCAATGGGGTCCTTGGTGACTTGCACCACCAGGCTCTGCCCTTCATGCACCAGGGCGCTGATGCTTTCCACCGCCGGGCCTTCACGCAGGGAAATTTCCGAGGCATGGATAAACGCGGCGCGGTCCAGGCCGATATCGACGAAGGCGGCCTGCATGCCGGGCAATACGCGCACGACCTTGCCTTTATAGATGTTGCCGACGATCCCGCGCTTCTGGGTGCGCTCGACGTGAACTTCCTGCAGAACACCGTTCTCTACCACCGCCACGCGCGATTCCATCGGCGTGATATTGATCAGAATCTCTTCACTCATGGCTGGGTCTCGTTCAGGCGTTTTCACAATAGTGGCCGATCGCTTAAGGCTGGGCGCTGGTGTACGGCGTTCAGCGCGCGGTAAGGTTTTGCCAACAGGGTATGCCGAATTGGCCAAGCAACTGCGCGGTTTCGCACACCGGCAAGCCGACCACGGCGGAATAACTGCCATTGAGCCCGGCCACGAACACCGAGCCCAGCCCCTGGATAGCATAACCCCCGGCCTTGTCCTGAGGTTCGCCACTGTGCCAGTAGCTTGTAGCCTCCTCGACAGAAATCCCACGAAAAAGTACGCGACTGCTTACACATCGGGTGTCACAGCGCTGACCGTCCGTGAGAGCAACTGCCGTCAGCACTTCATGTTCACGCCCTGCCAGCGCCAGCAACATGGCCAGGCCGTCGGCCTGATCCAGCGGTTTGCCAAGGATCTGGCCGTCGACGATCACCGCCGTGTCGGCGCCCAGCACACAGGCCCCGGAGATTTCCCCGAGGGCAGCGAAACCCGCCGCGGCCTTGGCGCACGCCAGACGCTCGACGTAGGAAACAGGAGATTCGTTGGTAAGAGGCGTTTCATCAATCGCGGCGCTGACCACGGTGAACGGCACACCGATCTGGGTCAGCAGTTCACGCCGCCTTGGGGAGCCCGAGGCCAGATAAAGCGAATTCATTGCAGACTCTCCCTGTGGGGTTCGATAACCAGGCAGAGCCTCGCAATCCATTCAATTGATTTTATAGCGACGACATAACCCGCGCAGACCGAAACTGACCCACGGCCACAGCAACGCGCTGACCAGGGCCGGCAACACCAGTGCCAAGGTCGGCTGTCGGTTGCCGGTCAAGGCACTGAGCCACAGCTGCACCAACTGCGCCAGGCCGAAGATCACCAGGATCACCAGGCACTGTTGCCACATCGGGAACATGCGCAGGCGCTGCTGCAATGAGAGCACCAGGAAGGTGATCAAGGTCAGGATCAACGCGTTCTGCCCCAGCAAGGTGCCATAGAGCACATCTTCCGCCAAGCCCAGAAACATTGCCGTGACCATGCCCACTTGGTGCGGCAGGTTCAGCGACCAGAATGCGAGCAGCAGGGCCAGCCAGAGCGGACGCAGGATTTCCATGAACTGCGGCAGCGGCGAAACACTGAGCAGCAAGCCGAGAGCAAAGGTCAGCCAGACGATCCAGCCATTGTGCGAATGAGTACCGGCCATTATTCCTCCCTCTGCCGCGTGGTTGCCCGGGCGGCGGGCGTCGCGGGCGCAGGCGCGGCGGCCGGCGGTTTGGTCGCCGCCGGTTTCACCGGGCGAGCGCTGTGAGCGGCCGGCTTGGCTGGCGTGGCCACGGGCGCAGTCACCGCCGGCGCTGTTGCAGGCGGTGTGGCTGGCGCGGGTTTGGGTACGGTCGCCGGGATGATCGGCGCGGTGCCATTGCGTTTGTCTTCCGCTTCCTGGGCCTGAGCGGCGTCGTTGGCGCGCTCTTCCGGGGTGCGGTTGTCGCTGAAGACCAGCAACAGGTAGCGGCTGCGGTTCAGCGCGGCCGTCGGCACGGCGCGGACAATCGCGAAAGGCTGGCCGGAGTCGTGGATCACTTCCTTGACCGTCGCCACCGGATAACCCGCCGGGAAGCGCTGACCCAGGCCGGAACTGACCAGCAGGTCGCCTTCCTTGATATCCGCGGTGTCGGCCACATGACGCAGTTCCAGCCGCTCCGGGTTACCCGTACCGCTGGCAATCGCGCGCAGGCCGTTGCGGTTGACCTGCACCGGAATGCTGTGGGTGGTGTCTGTCAGCAGCAATACCCGCGATGTGTAGGGCATCAACTCGACCACCTGCCCCATCAGGCCACGGGCATCGAGTACCGGCTGGCCGAGGACCACACCGTCGCGCTCACCCTTGTTGATGATGATGCGATGGGTAAAGGGGTTGGGGTCCATGCCGATCAACTCGGCGACTTCGACCTTCTCGTTGACCAGAGCGGAGGAGTTGAGCAACTCGCGCAGCCGAACGTTCTGCTCGGTGAGGGCCGCCAGCTTTTGCATGCGCCCCTGCAGCAGCAGGTTTTCAGTCTTGAGTTTTTCGTTCTCGGCGACCAGCTCGGTGCGGCTGCCGAATTGGCTGGCCACGCCCTGGTAGAGACGTTGTGGCAGGTCGGTGATCCAGTAAGTCTGCATCAACACCAGCGACATCTGGCTACGCACAGGCTTGAGCAGTGCAAAGCGAGCATCGACCACCATCAGCGCGACCGAAAGCACGACCAGCACCAATAAGCGCACGCCCAATGAGGGGCCTTTGGCGAAAAGCGGTTTAATAGGCCGCTCCTCCCAGGCAAATGTTCTCTCTATTCATACGGCATCTAACCGGCCTGGATGCAGATTGAAGAAGATAAACGCCAACAGGCAGCACTGCAAAGTGCTGCCTGCGGGCGAAACATGGGCTTACCAGCAATCACTTATTCGCTGGAGAGCAGGTCCATGGTGTGTTTATCCATCATTTCCAGTGCACGGCCACCGCCACGGGCGACGCAGGTCAGCGGGTCTTCGGCGACGATCACCGGCAGGCCGGTTTCCTGGGCCAGCAACTTATCGAGGTCGCGCAGCAAGGCGCCACCACCGGTCAGTACCAGGCCACGCTCGGCGATATCGGAAGCCAGCTCCGGCGGCGATTGCTCCAGCGCGCTCTTCACCGCCTGAACGATGGTGGCCAGGGACTCTTGCAAAGCCTCGAGCACTTCATTGGAGTTCAGGGTGAAGGCACGTGGCACGCCTTCGGCCAGATTGCGACCGCGCACATCGACTTCGCGCACTTCGCCACCCGGATAAGCGGTGCCGATTTCCTGCTTGATACGCTCGGCAGTGGATTCGCCGATCAGGCTGCCGTAGTTGCGACGCACATAAGTGATGATCGCTTCGTCGAAGCGGTCGCCGCCCACACGGACGGATTCGGCATACACCACACCGTTCAGGGAAATCAGGGCGATTTCAGTGGTACCACCACCGATATCCACCACCATCGAACCGCGCGCTTCTTCAACCGGCAGGCCGGCACCGATCGCAGCAGCCATCGGCTCTTCGATCAGGAACACTTCACGGGCACCGGCACCAAGGGCCGATTCACGGATGGCACGACGCTCCACCTGGGTGGACTTGCACGGTACGCAGATCAGCACACGAGGGCTGGGCTGCAGAAAACTGTTTTCGTGAACCTTGTTGATGAAGTACTGCAACATCTTCTCGCAGACACTGAAGTCGGCGATCACGCCGTCTTTCATCGGACGAATGGCCGCGATATTGCCTGGTGTTCGGCCGAGCATGCGCTTGGCCTCGGTGCCGACGGCAACGACACTTTTCTGATTACCATGGGTCCGAATAGCCACAACCGATGGCTCATTCAGGACGATACCGCGCTCGCGCACGTAAATAAGGGTGTTGGCAGTGCCCAGGTCAATGGAAAGATCGCTGGAAAACATGCCACGCAGTTTCTTGAACATGGGGAAAGGACCCTAGGCAACGCGTGGGTAAAAAAGTGCGGCAAACTCTAACAACGACAGGGATTTTGGGCAAGGCGCCAATGTGCTAAATTGGCCGACTTTCTACGCACCAACCCCCACAATCGCGGCCATATGACCGTAGAAATGCGGTAGTGTTCCGACAATCTAACACACGGACGCCCTCCGTTCTGTTTTCCACTGGAGAATCCCATGGCGCTTGAACGCTCCGACGTGGAAAAAATCGCACATCTGGCCTCGCTTGGCCTGAATGATGCCGATCTTCCACAGACCACCGCAGCCCTGAACAGCATTCTCGGGCTGGTTGACCAAATGCAGGCCGTGAATACCGACGGCATCGAGCCCCTGGCTCACCCGCTGGAAGCCACCCAGCGCCTGCGTGCAGACGTCGTGACCGAAGTCAATCATCGCGAGGCCTACCAGTCCATCGCGCCAGCGGTCGAAAACGGCCTGTATCTGGTTCCGAAAGTCATCGACTAAAGGGAAAGAGCCTTTCATGCATCACATGACTCTGGCCGAGATCGCCCGCGGTCTCGCCGACAAAAAGTTTTCTTCCGAAGAGCTGACCAAGACCTTGCTGGCGCGTATCGCCGAGCTCGACCCCAAGGTCAACAGCTTCATCAGCATCACCGAGGAGCTGGCCTTGAGCCAGGCCAAGGCCGCCGACGCACGTCGCGCCAACGGTGAGAACGGCGCGCTGCTGGGCGCACCGATCGCCCACAAGGACTTGTTCTGCACCCAGGGCATTCGCACCAGCTGCGGCTCGAAGATGCTCGACAACTTCAAGGCGCCCTACGACGCCACCGTGGTGTCCAAGCTGGCCGCCGCCGGGGCCGTGACCCTGGGCAAGACCAACATGGACGAATTCGCCATGGGCTCGGCCAACGAGTCGAGCTACTACGGCGCGGTGAAAAACCCGTGGAACCTGGACTGCGTGCCAGGCGGCTCGTCCGGTGGTTCGGCGGCGGCGGTTGCCGCGCGCTTCCTGCCGGCGGCCACGGCCACCGACACCGGCGGCTCGATCCGCCAGCCCGCCGCGTTCACCAACCTCACCGGGCTGAAGCCGACCTACGGTCGCGTGTCCCGCTGGGGCATGATCGCCTATGCCTCCAGCCTTGATCAGGGCGGTACCCTGGCACGCACTGCCGAAGACTGCGCAATATTGTTACAAGGTATGGCAGGCTTCGACGCACAGGACTCCACCAGCGTCGACGAGCCGGTGCCGGACTACAGCGCCAGCCTCAATACCTCGCTCAAAGGCCTGCGCATCGGCGTACCGAACGAATATTTCAGCGCCGGCCTCGACCCGCGTATCGCCGAACTGGTCCACAACAGCGTCAAGGAGCTGGAAAAGCTCGGCGCCGTGATCAAGCCAATCAGCCTGCCGAACAACCAGCACGCGATTCCGGCGTACTACGTGATCGCGCCGGCCGAAGCGTCTTCCAACCTGTCGCGGTTCGACGGCGTGCGTTTCGGTTACCGCTGCGAAAACCCGAAAGACCTCAACGACCTGTACAAACGTTCCCGTGGCGAAGGCTTCGGTGCCGAAGTGCAGCGCCGGATCATGGTCGGTGCCTACGCCCTGTCGGCCGGTTACTACGACGCGTACTACCTCAAGGCGCAAAAAATCCGTCGCCTGATCAAGAACGACTTCATGGCGGCGTTCGAAGAAGTCGACGTGATCCTCGGCCCAACCACGCCGAACCCGGCCTGGAAGATCGGCGCCAAGACCGGCGACCCGATCGCCGAGTACCTGGAAGACCTGTACACCATCACCGCCAACCTCGCGGGCTTGCCGGGCTTGTCCATGCCTGCCGGTTTCGTCGATGGCCTGCCGGTCGGCGTGCAATTGCTTGCCCCGTATTTCCAGGAAGGCCGCCTGCTCAATGTGGCGCACCAGTACCAGTTGAACACCGACTGGCACACTCGCACCCCTACCGGCTTCTGAGGAGAACACTATGCAATGGGAAGTCGTGATCGGGCTGGAGATTCATACCCAGCTCGCCACCCAATCGAAGATTTTCTCCGGTAGCGCCACCACGTTCGGCGCAGAACCCAACACCCAGGCGAGCCTGGTAGACCTGGGCATGCCCGGTGTGTTGCCGGTGCTGAACCAGGAAGCGGTACGCATGGCGGTGATGTTCGGCCTGGCGATTGACGCCGAGATCGGCCAGCACAGCGTGTTCGCGCGCAAGAACTACTTCTACCCGGACCTGCCCAAGGGCTATCAGATCAGCCAGATGGAGTTGCCGATTGTCGGCAAAGGCTACCTGGATATCCCGCTGGAAGACGGCACCATCAAGCGTGTCGGCGTAACCCGCGCGCACCTGGAAGAAGACGCCGGCAAGAGCCTGCATGAAGAGTTCAACGGTGCCACCGGCATCGACCTGAACCGCGCCGGCACGCCGCTGCTGGAGATCGTGTCCGAGCCGGACATGCGCAGCGCCAAGGAAGCCGTGGCCTACGTCAAGACGATCCACGCGCTGGTGCGCTACCTGGGCATCTGCGACGGCAACATGGCCGAAGGCTCGCTGCGCTGCGACTGCAACGTGTCGGTCCGGCCAAAGGGCCAGGTCGAGTACGGCACTCGCTGCGAGATCAAGAACGTCAACTCGTTCCGTTTCATCGAGAAGGCGATCAACACCGAAGTGCGTCGCCAGATCGAACTGATCGAAGACGGCGGCAAGGTGATCCAGCAAACCCGCTTGTACGACCCGAACAAAGACGAAACCCGCGCCATGCGCAGCAAAGAGGAAGCCAACGACTACCGTTACTTCCCCGATCCGGACCTGTTGCCAGTGGTCATCGAAGACTCGTTCCTCAATGACGTGCGCGCCACCCTGCCGGAATTGCCGCCGCAGAAACGCGAGCGCTTCCAGGCGCAGTTCGGCCTGTCGGTCTACGACGCCAGCGTCCTGGCGTCGAGCCGTGAGCAAGCCGACTACTTTGAAAAAGTCGTGAGCATCGCCGGGGACGCCAAGCTGGCGGCCAACTGGGTGATGGTGGAATTGGGCAGCCTGCTGAACAAACAGGGCCTGGAAATCGACGAAGCACCGGTCTCGGCCGAGCAGTTGGGCGGCATGCTGCTGCGCATCAAAGACAACACCATCTCCGGAAAAATCGCCAAGACTGTGTTCGAAGCCATGGCCAGCGGTGAGGGCAGCAGCGACGAGATCATTGAGAAGCGCGGCCTCAAGCAAGTCACCGACAGCGGCGCCATCTCGGCGGTGCTCGATGAAATGCTCGCGGCCAACGCGGAGCAGGTCGAACAGTACCGCGCGGCAGACGAAGCCAAGCGCGGCAAGATGTTCGGCTTCTTTGTCGGCCAGGCCATGAAAGCCTCCAAGGGCAAGGCCAACCCGCAACAGGTGAACGAACTGCTGAAAAGCAAGCTCGAAGGCTGATCGCGATGAAAGGGCCGAGTGAGATTTCATGCTCGACTCGGACCTCCTGTGGGAGGGGGCTTGCTCCCGATAGCGGTGATTCAGTCAAGACATCAATGACTGACACACCACTATCGGGAGCAAGCCCCCTCCCACATTTGATAAGGGGATACCTTGAATGAAGCGCTTACTTGGCCTTTTAGCCGTGTTCTCTTTGCTGGCCGGTTGCGCCAGCAGCCTCATCGACCCCAACGGCTACGACGAAACCGGCACCGCGTCTTACTACGGCGCCAAGCACCATGGCAAAAAAACCGCCAGCGGTGAACCTTTCAACCAGAACGCCCTGACCGCCGCCCATCGGCGCCTGCCTTTCGGCACGCAGGTCAAGGTGACCAATCTCAATACCGACAAATCCGTGGTGGTACGCATCAACGATCGCGGCCCGCACACCCGTGGGCGGCTGATCGATCTGTCGCGCCAGGCCGCCGCGCAACTGGGCATGCTGAGCAGCGGCACCGCACGGGTTCGTGTGCAAGCCCTGAGCAATTGACGACGGAGCCCTGGCCATTTTCGGATTAACCGCCCTCTCGCCCTGGAGCCTGATCGAATTGATCAGCGGCCTGGTGCTGCTGATCGTTGGCGCCGAAATCCTGGTGCGCGCCGCGGTGCGCCTGGCTGCCAGCCTCAAGGTCCGCCCGCTGATCATCGGCCTGACGATCGTCGCCTTCGGCAGCAGTGCGCCGCAGATGACCGTCAGCCTGCAAGCCACCCTCGCCGGCAATACCGACATTGCCGTGGGCAGCGTGATCGGCAGCAGCATTTTCAACATCCTCGTCACCCTGGGCCTGTCGGCGCTGATCATTCCGCTGCGGGTCTCGCGGCAACTGGTGCGCCTGGATATCCCGGTGATGATCCTCGCCGGCCTGCTGGTGTTTACCCTGGCGGCCAATGAAGAACTGACACCACTCGACGGTTCGCTGCTGCTCGCGGCCCTGCTGGCCTACCTCGGCGTGCTGCACTACCAGACCCGCCATTCACGGCGCCCGCGCACGCTGGACACGGTGGCCAAGGCGCCCTGGTTGAGCAGCGTATTGCTGATGTTCGGCGGCTTGCTGGTGCTGGTGCTGGCCGGGCATTTATTGCTGGGTGCGGCGGTGGATGTGGCGAGCGACCTGGGCCTGTCGGAACGCATCATCGGCTTGACGCTGATCGGCGTCGGCACTTCACTGCCGTGCCTGGCCACCTCGCTGATCGCGGCCCTGCGCGGTCAGCGGGATATCGCCGTGGGTAACGTGATCGGCAGCAACCTGTTCAACCTGCTGGGCGTACTGGGGCTGACCGCCCTGCTCGCGCCCTCGCCGCTGTCGGTGTCGCCCAATGCCCTGGATTTCGACCTGCCGGTGATGCTCGGCGTGGTGGTGTTGTGCCTGCCGGTGTTTTATACCGGCTACCGCGTGACCCGTGCCGAAGGCCTGGTGCTGCTGGGCTTGTACCTGGCGTATGGGCTGCATGTGATGGCATTCACCACCGGCATGCGCCTGGCCAACAAACTTGAACAACTGATGCTGTATTACGTCCTGCCAGTGCTGGTGGCTTTCCTGTTGTTCAGCACGCTGCGAGCCTGGCGCCGCCAACACAAGAGGGAATCGCAATGACCGATCAGAAAAAGCCCGGAGTTGAAATGCGTCGTCAGGTGATGGGCGATGCGTTCGTCGACCGCGCCCTGGGCAACGCCACCGAATTCACCCAGCCGCTGCAGGACTTCGTCAACGAACATGCCTGGGGCAGCGTGTGGAACCGCGAAGGCTTGCCGCTGAAGACGCGCAGCTTGATCACCCTCGCCGCCCTCACCGCGCTCAAGTGCCCGCAGGAACTCAAAGGCCATGTACGCGGCGCACTGAACAATGGCTGCACCGTCGAAGAGATCCGCGAAGCGCTGCTGCATTGCGCGGTGTATGCCGGTGTGCCGGCGGCGATCGAGGCGTTTCGCGCGGCGCAGGAAGTGATTGAGGCGTATCAGGCGGACAAGCAGTGATGGTCAGGTAGCTATCACCGGCACAGCTCAGATCCACCCGCCCGCCTGCAACACAAAAATCCCGATATTCGTGGTCACCGCCGCCATCAAGGTGGTGATCACGATAATCGCCGCCGCCAGCTCATGATTCCCCTGCGCCGCCCTGGCCATCACGAAGCTCGCGGCTGCAGTCGGTGCGCCGAAGTACAGGAACAGAATCCCCAGTTCCGGCCCGCGAAACCCGAGCAACCACGCCCCCAGGGTGGCGACCACCGGCAGCCAGACCATCTTCATCAAGCTCGCGCTCAGCGCCATGTTGCCGCTCTTGCGCAACGCCGCCAGCGACAAGGTGCCGCCGATGCAGATCAGCGCCAACGGCAACGTCATGTCGGCCAGGTACTGCGCGGATTTTTCCAGCCAGCCCGGCAAGCCGATCTGGAAATAGGCGAACGGCGCGGCCGCAATCACGCTGATGATCAGCGGGTTGGCCAGCACACTTTTGCAGATGCTCCACGGGTCGGACTTGATCACCGGGCTGTACACCGCCAGCACAATGGTCGACAGCGTGTTGTAGAACAGGATCACCAGCGCCGCGAGGATCGCGCCGAGGGAGATGCCGTAATCACCGTACATACTGGCCGCCAGCGCCAGGCCGATCACCCCGTTGTTGCCGCGAAACGCACCCTGGGTGTAGATGCCCCGGTCTTCACGCTTGCAGCGCAAAATCGCCCAGCCCCAGGCCAGGGCAAAGCTCAACAGCGTGGCGACGGCGAAGTAGATCAGCAAACCCGGCTTGAGCGCCGAATGCAGGTCGGCATGCAGGACGCCGAGAAACAGCAGCGCCGGCATGGTGACGTTGAACACCAGGGACGATGCCGTGTGGATAAAGCTGTCGTTGATCCAGTTGATGCGCTTGAGCAGCACACCGAGGAACAACATGGCAAACACCGGCGCGGTGATGGTGAGGGTGGTGAGGAAGATAGCCAGCATGCCGGGGAGAACCTTGGTGGGCGTCGTTAGGGGGCTAATGATAAGCCATACGGCCCAATGGCGCCTGATAGACCGCTATCGGGGGCAAGCCCCCTCCCACATAGGGTCGCCGCTATCGGGGGCAAGTCGAGTCGTCGCACCGCCCCTCCCACACTGAATCTGCGTCAGACACACAACGGATGAACACCGCAGACCCTATGTGGGAGGGGGCTTGCCCCCGATAACGGCGACTCGGTCTCAAGTAATCGGCGCCGGGTTGAACAACGTAATGTCGTTATGCAGCTTGTGCTGCTCCGCCCACGTCTGCTTCCTGCCGCTGGCTACATCCAGGTAGAAGTGGAACAACTCCCACCCCAACTCCTCAATGGTCGCACGCCCGGTGGCGATGCGCCCGGCGTCGATATCGATCAGGTCCGGCCAGCGCTGCGCCAGCTCCGTGCGGGTCGAGACCTTCACCACCGGCGCCATCGCCAGTCCGTAAGGCGTGCCGCGCCCGGTGGTGAACACATGCAGGTTCATCCCCGCCGCCAGTTGCAAGGTGCCGCACACGAAGTCGCTGGCCGGAGTGGCGCAAAAGATCAGGCCTTTGCCCTTGAAGCGTTCACCCGGGCCGAGCACGCCGTTGATCGCGCTGCTGCCGGACTTGACGATGGAGCCCAGGGACTTCTCGACAATGTTCGACAACCCGCCCTTCTTGTTCCCAGGCGTGGTATTGGCGCTGCGATCCGCCTCGCCCTTGGCCAGATAACGGTCGTACCAGTCCATTTCCCGTACCAGTTCCTCGGCGATTTCCTTGGTTTGCGCACGAGAAGTCAGCAGGTAGATGGCATCACGCACCTCAGTGACTTCGGAAAACATCACCGTCGCCCCCGCTCGCAGCAACAAGTCCGAAGCGAACCCCAGCGCCGGGTTGGCGGTGATGCCGGAAAACGCATCACTGCCGCCGCACTGCATGCCCAGGATCAGCTCGGACGCCGGCACGGTTTCCCGGCGGCGCTGGTCGAGCTTCTTCAGGCGCACCTCGGCCAGGGCCATGATCTGCTCGATCATCTCGCTAAACCCGTGGCTGGAATCCTGCAGGCGATACAGCCACGGCTCGCTCAGGTCGACGGAACTGTCGTTGTCGTGCATCACCTGCCCGGCCTGCAATTTCTCGCAGCCCAGGCTGATCACCAGCGCTTCGCCCCCCAGGTTCGGGTTGCGCGCCAGGTTGCGCACGGTGCGGATCGGGATATACGCATCCGTCGCGGTGATCGCCACCCCGCAGCCGTAGCTGTGGGTCAGCGCCACCACGTCATCGACATGCGGGTACTTGGGCAGCAACTCGTCCTTGATGCGCTTGACCGCATGGTCCAGCACACCGGTGACGCACTGCACGGTGGTGGTGATGCCGAGGATATTGCGCGTGCCCACGGTGCCGTCCGCATTGCGATAGCCCTCGAAGGTAAAGCCTTCCAGCGGCGCCTGGGCCGCTGGCACCTCGGTGGACAGCGGCAAGCTGTCCAGCGGCGGCGCGGTGGGCATGCGCAGTTGATCTTCCTGCACCCAACTGCCGCGTGGAATCGGCGCCAGGGCGTAACCGATGGTTTGGCCGTAGCGAATGATCCGACCGCCTTCGGGGATATCTTCGAGGGTCACTTTGTGGCTTTGCGGAATGAAATCCACGGTCACCAGGCCGTCCGGGAACTCGGTCCCGGCCGGTACACCCTGGTCATTGACCACGATCACCACGTTGTCGCGCTCGTGCAAACGAATCGAGCGCGGCGAGTCAGCATGTTCAATCAACTGCATCACACGGCCCCTTCAGGAATGCGCTTGGGTAAGGTTGGTCAACTCAGGCCCTTGGCTTGGCGGCTCTTTGAGCACCACGCGTTTGATCGGGCCGACAATCACCAGGTAACTGAACACGGCCACCAGCGCGTTCGCGCCGACAAACACCAGCGCCCATTTGAACGAACCGGTGGTGCTGATGATGTAACCAATGACAATCGGCGTGGTGATCGACGCCAGGTTACCGAAGGTGTTGAACAGGCCGCCACTGAGCCCGGCGATCTGTTTCGGCGAGGTGTCGGACACCACCGCCCAACCCAGTGCGCCAACGCCTTTGCCGAAGAAGGCCAAGGCCATGAAGCCCACCACCATCCACTCGATATCCACGTAGTTGCAGGCCACGATGCTGCTGGAGATCAGCAGGCCGCCAATGATCGGCGCCTTGCGGGCGAAGGTCAGGGAATGGCCTTTGCGCAGCAGGTAGTCGGAGATCACCCCGCCCAACACACCGCCGATAAACCCGCAGATCGCCGGCAATGAGGCAATGAACCCGGCCTTGAGAATGGTCATGCCGCGGTCCTGCACCAGGTACACCGGGAACCAGGTCAGGAAGAAGTAGGTGATGCCGTTGATGCAGTACTGGCCCAGGTACACGCCGAGCATCATGCGGTTGGTCAGCAACTGGCGGATGTAATCCCACTTTGGACCGTCGGTTTTCTTACCCTTGCCCTTGTCCTGGTCCATATCGACCATCGCACCGTTGGCCGCGATGTGATTGAACTCGGCTTCGTTGATCAGCGGATGCTGGCGCGGGCTGTGGATAACTTTCAGCCAGACCAGCGAGAACAGGACGCCGATCACGCCCATCACGATAAACACGTGCTGCCAGCCGAAGCTGTAGACGATCCAGCCCATCAGCGGCGCGAACAGCACCGTGGCGAAGTACTGCGCCGAGTTGAAGATCGCCGAGGCCGTGCCGCGTTCGGCAGTGGGGAACCAGGCGGCCACGATGCGCGCGTTACCCGGGAAGGATGGCGCTTCGGCCAGGCCCACCATAAAGCGCAGCATGAACAGCGCCACGACTGCCGTGGAGACACCGAACTCACCGACATAGCCTTGCAATATGGTGAACAGTGACCAGGTGAAGATGCTCAGGGCATAGACTTTTTTCGAGCCGAACCGATCGAGCAGCCAGCCGCCGGGGATTTGCCCGGCCACGTAGGCCCAACCGAATGCAGAGAAGATGTAACCGAGGGTGACCGCGTCGATGCCGAGGTCTTTTTGCAGGCTGGAACCCGCAATTGCGATGGTGGCCCGGTCGGCATAGTTGATCGTGGTCACCAGGAACAGCATGAGCAGGATCAAATAGCGGACATGGGTCGGCTTGGTCGCTTGCATGTAGAAGTACTCCCACTAATTATTTTTTTTGCGGGTGATATTTATGTGTTGCTGGACGCCGCCCCTGTAGGAGCGAGCTTGCTCGCGAAAAACTCAAAGGCACCGCGTGCCCCCTGAATGTCTGCGTATTCGTTGAAATTTTTCGCGAGCAAGCTCGCTCCTACAGTGTTACGAACCGATGTAGCTGGTTTTCACCACGGTGTAGAACTCTTGCGCATAGCGACCTTGCTCACGAAAAACTCAAAGGCACCGCGTGCCCCCTGAATACCTGCGTATTCGTTGAAATTTTTCGCGAGCAAGCTCGCTCCTACAGTGTTACGAACCGATGTAGCTGGTTTTCACCACGGTGTAGAACTCTTGCGCATAGCGACCTTGCTCACGCGAACCATAGGATGAACCTTTACGGCCACCGAACGGAACGTGATAATCCACGCCGGCAGTCGGCAGGTTGACCATCACCATCCCGGCCTGGGAGTGGCGCTTGAAGTGGTTGGCGTATTTCAGCGAGGTGGTGGCGACGCCCGCCGACAAACCGAACTCGGTGTCGTTGGCCATGGCCAGCGCCGCCTCGTAGTCCGCCACGCGCACCACGTTGGCCACCGGGCCGAAGATCTCTTCGCGGCTGATCCGCATGGTCGCCTCGCTGTCGGCGAACAGCGTCGGCGCCAGGTAGTAGCCTTCGGTGTCGCAGGTCACCAGGCCGCCACCGCTCACCAGCCGCGCACCTTCGCTCTGGCCAATGTCGATGTATTTCAAGTCTTGGTCCAACTGGGCCTGGGAGACGACCGGGCCGATGTCGGTGCCGCTTTTCAACGCGTGGCCGACCTTGATCGACTTCATGCGCTCGGCCATGGCCGCGACGAACTGATCGTGAATACCGGCGGTGACGATCAAGCGGCTGGAGGCGGTGCAACGCTGGCCGGTGGAATAGAACGCGCTCTGTACCGACAGCTCGACGGCTTGCTTGAGGTCGGCGGCATCGAGAATGATCTGCGGGGTCTTGCCGCCCATTTCCAACTGCACCTTGGCCTGGCGCGAGACACAACTGACCGCGATCTGACGCCCGACGCCGACCGAACCGGTGAAGCTGATGCCGTCGACTTTCGGGCTGTTGACCAACACATCGCCCACTACCCGCCCGCTGCCCATCACCAGGTTGAACACACCGGCGGGGAAACCGGCGCGGGAGATGATTTCTGCCAGGGCCCAGGCACAGCCCGGCACCAGCTCCGCCGGCTTGATCACCACGCAGTTGCCGTAGGCCAGGGCCGGAGCGATTTTCCACGCGGGGATGGCAATCGGGAAGTTCCACGGGGTGATCAGGCCGACCACGCCGAGGGCTTCGCGGGTGACTTCGACATTGACGCCCGGTCGCACCGACGGCACGTAGTCGCCGGACAGGCGCAGGCACTCGCCGGCGAAGAACTTGAAGATATTACCGGCGCGGGTCACTTCGCCAATGGCTTCAGGCAGGGTCTTGCCCTCTTCCCGAGCCAGCAGCGTGCCGAGCTCTTCGCGTCGGGCGAGGATTTCGCTGCCGACTTTATCGAGTGCGTCGTGGCGAGCCTGGATACCGGACATCGACCAGGCCGGGAACGCAGCGCGGGCGGCATCGATGGCAGCGTTGACCTGGACGACATCCGCCTTGGCATATTCGCCAATGACATCGGACAACTCCGACGGGTTGAGGTTGACGCAATAATCAGCGCCAGCCACCCATTGGCCGTTGATGTAGTTTTCAAAACGTTTGGCTTGGGACACGAATCTTCTCCTGACGCAAAAGGCCGCTGATTGCTCAGCGGCCTTATAGATAAGTTATTGCGGGCCTTGCTTGTCGATCAGCGCGGCCAGGGCTTCGTATTCTTCCGGCAGCAGATCGGTCAGTGGCGTGCGAACCGGGCCGGCGTCATAGCCGACGATTTTGGCGCCCGCCTTGACGATGCTCACCGCGTAGCCGGCCTTGCGGTTACGGATGTCCAGGTACGGCAGGAAGAAGTCATCGATGATCTTGCCGACAGTGGCGTGATCGTCGCGGGCGATGGCGTGATAGAAATCCATCGCGGTTTTCGGGATGAAGTTGAACACCGCCGAGGAATACACCGGCACGCCCAGGGCCTTGTAGGCAGCGGCGTAAACCTCTGCAGTCGGCAGGCCGCCCAGGTAGCTGAAACGGTCGCCCAGACGACGGCGGATCGACACCATCAATTCAATGTCACCCAGGCCGTCCTTGTAGCCGATCAGGTTCGGGCAACGTTCGGCCAGGCGCTCCAGCAAAGGCGCAGTCAGGCGGCAGACGTTGCGGTTGTATACCACCACGCCGATCTTGACCGACTTGCACACCGCTTCCACGTGGGCGGCAACCCCGTCCTGGCTGGCTTCGGTCAAATAGTGCGGGAGCAGCAGCAAGCCTTTGGCACCGAGGCGCTCGGCTTCCTGAGCGTATTCGATGGCCTGGCGGGTCGAACCGCCGACACCGGCGAGGATCGGCACGCTGGTGGCGCAGGTATCCACCGCGGTCTTCACAACCTGGGAATATTCGCTGGCCGCGAGGGAGAAAAACTCACCGGTGCCGCCGGCGGCGAACAGCGCAGTGGCGCCGTAGGGGGCCAGCCACTCCAGACGTTTGATATAGCCGGCCTGGTGAAAATCACCCTGGGCGTTGAAATCGGTCACGGGAAAAGACAGCAGACCGTGAGAGAGGATGGACTTCAGTTCTTGTGGATTCATTATTCGAACACCCTGGGCAAAGACTTTCTGGCGAAAGGTTGTTGTTGGTTTTGCTTATGTCATACGTCATCGTACAACTATAAAATATTTCGTCAACTGCAATTCATCGAACCGCCTGTTGAGAGAGAGCGCATTGACGTAGGAGTTTTTTCCTCTATGCTCGAATAGCTGTATATACATACAGCAATAAAGGAAGATTCCTACGACATAGCAAGGAGCTAACATGTCCGGTCTTGAACTCGCAGCACCCGCAGCACCCGCAGCACCCGCAAAAAACCTACCCTCCCTGCGTTTCGAAGGCGGTGAACACACTGCCATCGGCGACGACACACTGTTGCGCTTCGCCAAAGACGCCCCGGCGATTGCCGCCCGACTCGTCGAGCTGCACCTGCCCAACGGCCTGGCGCTGACTTACGGGCAAGTGATTGCCCTGGGCGGTGACTTTTATGGCATCCCCGGCCAACCCATCAGCGATGGCGCCTCGCCTGCCGAACGCGTGCAACGCTTTAACGCCGCATTCAACTCACTGGCAGGACTGCCGGCGTCACGGGAGGAAGCACACAAGATCCTGGCGGTGATGCAAAAGGAGATCAACGCGGTCAACCAGCCGATCAAGGACGGCAAATCCGCCCACGACGCCTACGCTGTGCTCGGAGATACGTTGTCTGAAGAGTGGAACCGCATCACCGGCGGCGGCAGCGCGGTCTCGGCACTGTTCCCCCTGGGCCGTTACTTGAAGCTGGCGGCGGACAACGCCGACCACTTTGGCGAATGGGCGTTGTCGGCTTACCTGGCCGGGCATACGGCGGCGCTGCAACAAGCCGTCATCGCCCATCAAAGCGGCACCGACCAGGCGCTGGAGCTGGCCTACGCGATGAACAGTTTTGCCGATCACTTCTTGACCGATCTGTTTTCCGCCGGCCACCTGCGCGTGCCGCGCAAACAGCTGGCCGCCGTGGTGACGCCTGGGGAGCTGGGCTCGCTGATCAGCCGCTTCATGCACGATGAAGACAGCAAGTTCGGGCTCAAGGTGCGCAATGCAGTCGGTGACGAATGGCATGCCTACGGCGATAAACGCTATTTCGACGCCGGCGACGCGGCCAACCGGGCGCAGGTCAAACGCGCCGTGCAGGCGTCGGCCGATGAGGTCTTCGACGCGTTTATCAGCGGTGTCGCGCCCTCCCCGGCCACCTTCAAGGCGCCGCTGCATGTGCCGGACCTGAATGCAGCACAGAACCCGGCGAATAACTTTTCGCCGCTGTTCAAGATGGAAGGCGACAAGGTGCTGCGACGCAAGGACGT
This sequence comes from Pseudomonas sp. K8, assembly GCF_014889455.1. Taxonomy (NCBI): domain Bacteria; kingdom Pseudomonadati; phylum Pseudomonadota; class Gammaproteobacteria; order Pseudomonadales; family Pseudomonadaceae; genus Pseudomonas; species Pseudomonas sp. K8. The sequence continues at coordinate 122,420 of NZ_VJWO01000007.1, read as the reverse complement.
GAATGACCTGAACGACAAACACTGGACTGCTGATTGGTGGGGGTGGAGTACGTACTTGCTGCTGAAGGACTACACACCCAATACGCCGGCTTGAGCCGTACCGTTTGTCGTGACTGTGATTTCTAACAGTTACGCCGATTTTCAACGAGGGCGATAACCCCGCATAGGAGCCAGGCTCTCTGGCTTCTGTGCAAAGGAGCACTCAATCATGGCCATTAAAGCCCCGAGCCTTGTCGGCGGCGACGCTTCTTGCCCGGCTCAAGTGAGCCTGGCAAGCGGCGCACGCATAGAGGTTTCCATCCCCGAGCCCAATGAGGTTTCCGCAAGCGCCCAGGTATCTATCATCGTAGGACGGGACCCCGAGTCCCCGGAAGCCGAAGGGCAGGAAAAGAACGCCGGACAGTACGACCCCAACAAGGAAGATTACGTGAAGGAGTCGAATCTCAAGCTCGATATCGCTGCCGATGACTTGAAGACATTCGTCAACCAAACGGTGCAGGTGCGATACGCGATAAACAGCGAATCGGGAAGGTTCTATTCTAAGCCGTTGATGATAACGGTCTCGCAGTGACACAGCGCTTATCCGCACCGCATCGCTCTCGTCGCAGGCACCAGACCTGCCCTGGGGACGTATCTGGACCGGTATTCACGGCCGTTTGCGCATGCAGATAAAGCAACACTCCACCCTCCAACACTGGCGTGTGAAGACCATGAAATACGAGCTCAATATGCCGGACGGCAAAAAAAAGCAGATCACCTTTGATGGCGTGATTTACAAAGGAGATATTCTCGAATTTGAAGGTGCCGCTACCCAATACGAGGTAGTTAAACGATTCCTCACCGTCCCGTTCGATCTTAACGAGCCCATCACTGATGTGGCACTTGAGGTCGTGACCTACCCTTAACCCCGCTGCGCCTCTGCTTCTTCGTGAGCATGGCGCAGCCGCTCGCGACTGTTGGTCAAATGCAAGCGCATCGCCGCCCGCGCCGCATCCGAATCCTGGCGCGCGATCGCTTCGTAGATTTCTTCGTGCTCGCGGCTCAAGCGTTTCATGTAGTGCTGCTGGTCATCCTGGGCCAGGCGTGCCGAGTTCAGGCGGGTACGCGGAATGATGCTGGTGCCCAGGTGCGTCATGATGTCGGTGAAGTAGCGGTTGCCGGTGGACAGGGCAATCTGCAGGTGGAACTGGAAGTCCGACGCCACCGCATCGCCAGCATGGGCGGCGCTTTCATTCAAGGCGTCGAGGGCGGCACGCATGCCGGCCAGTTGTTCGTCGCTGCGGCGCAGCGCGGCCAGGCCCGCGGATTCCACTTCCAGGCTGATACGCAGTTCCAGGATCGCCAGCACATCGCGCAGGGTCACGATGGTGGCCGGGTCAATGCGGAAACCGCTGGGGCTTGGCGTATCCAAGACAAAAGTGCCGATACCGTGGCGGGTTTCCACTTGCCCCGCCGCCTGCAAGCGCGAGATGGCTTCACGCACCACCGTGCGGCTGACGCCATGGGCGTCCATGATCGCCGATTCGGTAGGCAGTTTGTCGCCACGCTTGAGTTGGCCGTCGCGGATCTGCTCGGACAACACCGTGACCAATTCCTGGGCAAGGCTGCGGCGCTTGCGGGGAAGACGAGGGGCGGTGTTGGTGTTTTCCATGTTGGGTCATCTTTCTTGGTGAACTGAACAGGCATCATAGCCCATGGCGGTTGTACGATCACCGTTCCAGGCATGACTTTCATCTACAACGGCCAGGCAAAAAAATGGTTCTTCACGGATTGCCGGGAAAGACGCTCTTGATCTTCATGAAAAAGAATTCGCTGTCCCGGTAACCGTACGCCATTCGTTTGATGACCTTTATTCGATTGTTTATTCCTTCCAACTGACCAGTGTGCATTGGCCAGCGTACCCGGCTCACGATGCCCCGCCAGTAGCCCTTTAGTCGCTTTGCGAACTGGATCAGTGCGGGTATTTCGCTTTCTTGAGCGTGACGCAGCCACTGCTTCCAGGCTGATCTCCAGTCCCAGGCATCGCTCGGCGCCCAGAGCATTTTGAGCTCGGCCTTCATCAAGTAGACCGTCATTAACGATTGGTTAGCGGCCAGCAGATCCTGTAAATGAACCTGCTGTTCCGGCTTTTTCAGGTTCTCCGGGTTACGCAATAGCAACCATCGCGCTTGCTTTATGATCTTTCGAGCGGGCTTGTCATGGCGCAATCGGTTCGCCTCGTCAACGCGAACACGATCAATCACTTCTCGGCCATATTTGGCGACCACATGGAAAAGGTCATAAATCACTCGTGCTTTTGGGCAGTGTTGGCGAACCTCCAGGTCATAAGCCGTGTTCATGTCCATCGCTACCGCTTCAATTCGGGCGCACCCTTCTGGCCCCAGCTCTTCGAAAAACGGTCTGACTGCCGCTCGGCTACGGCCTTCGCCGATCCAAAGCACTCGCCGAGTATCAGCGTCCAACACCACGCTGGCGTAGCGATGACCTTTGAATAACGCGAACTCGTCCATTATCAAGCGCCGTGGTTGGGCCTTGGGTAAGGCACTCAACGCCGCTTGCAGAGCGCGCCGCTCCAGCAACCGAACGGTGTCCCAGTGCAGCCCGAACATTTGCGCAACATGCAGTGTAGGAAGGCGTTCGCAGGCTTGAATAACGGCCTCTGCCAGCCGGCGCGTCATGCGGGCATAGCGATCCAGCCAACTGACGACCTCCATGCGCTTGCCACAATCACGGCAACTAACACGCCTGAGCTGCACGTTGAGGCGGACTGCGCGACCGAGAATCGGCAAGTCACGCACGACTCGATCGCAGTACTCATGAGTTGTTGAACAGAGCTTTTGGCAGCCACCACAGGTGGGAAATCGCGTGGCCTGGGGGATCAGATCGATTTGAAGGGCATCGCCGTCAGGTTTGATCGCAACGACAGAAAAGCCCTCCCAAAAAGGAAGGAAAGTATTAATATTGCGCATAAGAACGCCGGTTTTTTAGATGTGTTTGCTCGCACGAACATCATCCATCAAATCGGCGTTCTTGTTTCTGTGTTTCCCGGGATTCCGTGAAGAACCAAAAAAATGCCCCGGCAACCGCCGAGGCATTTTTCAGCCGCGCCCGAAGGCAAAAGCCGCTTACTTCACCACTTTCAGACTCGGCCGGCCGCTTGGACGCGGTGGCTCGGTATCCGGTGGCGGCACATCATCGCCATCTTCCCCGTCGATCGCTTCGTCATCCTCGAAAGGCGACTCCAGATCGAACACCATGCCTTGGCCATTTTCCCGGGCGTAGATCCCGAGGATGGCGCCAATCGGCACGTACAGCGTATGCGGCACACCGCCGAAACGCCCTTCGAAGCTGACTGCCTCGTTGTCCATGTGCAGGTGGCGCACTGCGCTGGGCGATACGTTCAGCACAATCTGCCCGTCGCTGGCAAAACCCTGCGGAACCTGAACCGCAGGAAACTCGGAATTGACCAGCATGTGCGGGGTGCAATCGTTGTCCACAATCCACTCATAGAGCGCGCGAACCAGGTAGGGTCGACTGGAGTTCATCAACGGCTCCTTAAGCCTTAGCGCATATCGCGTTCGACACCAGACAGACTCGCCTGGAAAGCCTCACGCGCAAACTGGCGCTCCATGTAATCAAGCAGCGGCTTGGCCGGCCGCGGCAGTTCAATGCCCATAATCGGCAAGCGCCAGAGTATGGGTAATAGGCAGCAATCCACCAGGCTTTGTTCCTCACTGAGGAAAAAAGGCTTGTCGGCGAACAATGGCGAAACGCCCGTCAGGCTCTCGCGCAATTCCTTGCGCGCCACGACACGGGCCGCCTCTTTGCTGCGCGAATCCAGAATCAAATCCACCAGCCCGCACCAGTCGCGCTGAATCCGATGGATCAGCAGGCGGCTGTTGGCACGCGCCACCGGGTACACCGGCAGCAAAGGCGGATGCGGGTAACGCTCATCCAGATATTCCATCACCACGGTTGACTCCCACAACGCCAGGTCACGATCGACCAGGGTGGGCAAGCTGCCGTAAGGGTTCACTTCGATCAGCTTCGGCGGGTGACGACCCACCTCCACACTGATGATCTCGGCGCTGACACCCTTCTCTGCGAGCACGATGCGTACTCGGTGGGAATAGTGGTCGGCGGGGTCGGAGTAACAGGCCAACCGATTGGTCACGCCCATGGCGGTCCTCCTCGCTTGTTGAAATTATCGAAAGCTCAAAAACGAGCGCGCCCAGAGAGCATCTCAGTAGTACCTGATGACCAGGTCGCTACGGGTTAGAGATGCCGCTGGGCGCGCAAGATTAACAGCAATTGCTTACGGTTGGATCAATGCACATCCTTCCAGTATTCGCGCTTGAGCAGATAAGCGAATACGAAGAAGAAAGCCAGGTACAGCAAGACATACGTACCAATGCGCTGGTGCTGCAGTTTGACCGGGTTGGCCGAGTAGGCCAGGAAGGTCACGAGATTCTTGACCTTCTCGTCGAACTGCTCTTCGTTCAGCGCGCCGGACTTGGGCACGATGGTCAGTTGATCGCACGCTTCATGTGTCAGCGGCGTGCCGGTCAACGGGTCAAATTGCTTCTTGCCGCCCTCGACTACCTGAACCTGCTTGCATCCTATCACTTGGCGACCCTGCAGGCCGACCAGAACGTTAGGCATACCGACGTTCGGGAACACCACGTTGTTCACGCCCCATGGACGCGCAGGGTCTTCGTAGAAGGATTTCAGGTAGCCGTAGAGCCAATCGGTACCGCGAACCCGCGCCACCAAAGTCAGGTCGGGCGGCGCAGCGCCGAACCAGTTCTTGGCGTCCGCTGGCTGCATGCCGATATTCATGTGGTCGCCAATCTTGGCGCCGGTGAACACCAGCTTGTCGAGCATCACCTCGTGCGGGATGCCCAGGTCATCGGCAACACGCTCGTAACGCTGGAACTTGGCGCTGTGGCAACCCATGCAATAGTTGGCGAACGTGCGTGCGCCGTCCTGCATGGCCGCTTTGTCAGACACGTCGATAGCGACTTTTTCCAACTCAGGGCCTTGCTCGGCAGCGAAGGACAGTAGCGGCAGCGCCGCAAGCATCAATGCAACGAATAATTTTTTCATCAGCCAGTCACCCTTTCCGGAACCGGTTTGGTCTTCTCTAGCCGGGTATAGAACGGCATCAGAATGAAGTAGGCGAAGTACAGGAAGGTGCAGACCTGCGACAGCAACGTGCGCTCAGGGGTTGGCGCCAGGACGCCCAGCACACCCAGGATCACGAACGCAATGCAGAACACCCACAGCCAGATCTTGCTCAGCCAGCCCTTGTAGCGCATGGACTTGACCGGGCTTCGGTCGAGCCAAGGCAGCACGAACAGCACCGCGATGGCCGCACCCATGGCGATTACGCCCATGAGCTTGTCGGGGATCGCCCGCAAGATCGCGTAGAACGGCGTGAAGTACCAGACCGGGGCAATATGCACAGGTGTCTTGAAGGCGTTGGCCTGTTCGAAGTTAGGTTTTTCCAGGAAATAACCACCCATCTCCGGGAAAAAGAACACGATCGAGCAGAACACGAACAGGAACACGACGACACCGACAATGTCTTTCACGGTGTAGTACGGGTGGAACGGGATGCCATCCAGCGGGATGCCGTTCTCGTCCTTGTGCTTCTTGATGTCCACACCGTCGGGGTTGTTGGAACCCACTTCGTGCAGCGCCAGGATGTGCAGCACCACCAGGCCGAGAATCACGATCGGCAAGGCCACTACGTGCAAGGCGAAGAAGCGGTTCAGGGTGATGCCCGAGATCAGGTAGTCACCACGGATCCACTGCGTCAGGTCGTTGCCGATCACCGGGATCGCACCGAACAGCGAGATGATCACCTGGGCGCCCCAGTACGACATCTGGCCCCACGGCAGCAGGTAGCCCATGAAGGCTTCAGCCATCAGCGCCAGGTAGATCAGCATGCCGAACACCCACACCAGCTCACGAGGCTTCTGGTACGAACCGTAGAGCAAACCACGGAACATATGCAGGTAGACCACGATGAAGAACGCCGAGGCGCCGGTGGAGTGCAACAGGCGCAGGATCGAGCCGTACTCGACGTCACGCATGATGTATTCGACGGAAGCGAATGCCTCCTCCGCCGAAGGGGTGTAGCTCATGGTCAGCCAGACGCCGGTGACGATCTGGTTGACCAGCACCAGCAGTGCCAGGGAGCCGAAGAAGTAGAAGAAGTTGAAGTTTTTTGGCGCGTAATACTTGCTGAGATGGTCTTCCCACATTTTGGTGGCGGGGAAGCGCGCATCCACCCAATCCATGAACTTACTCATCACGCGTTCTCCTTGTCGAGGCCAATGACAATGATGTCGTTAGATTCGTAGTTATGCGGAGGCACGGGTAGGTTCAGTGGAGCAGGTTGCGACTTGTAGACGCGTCCGGCCAGGTCGTAGTGCGAACCGTGGCAGGGGCAGAAATAGCCGCCGACCCAATCTTTGCCCAGGTCGACCGGCGCCACTTCAGGGCGGAAAGTAGGTGAGCATCCCAGGTGGGTACACAGCCCGACCAGCAGCAGAATCTCTGGCTTGATCGAACGTGCTTCGTTTTTGGCGTAGGCGGGTTGGTCGGAAAACTCAGATTTGGGGTCAGACAACTGGCCTTCGATCTTTTTCAGATTTCCCAGGATTTCCTCCGTTCGACGAACAATGAAGACCGGCTGACCGCGCCACTCAGCAATCATCTGCTGGCCTGGCTCGATCTTGCTGATATTCACCTTCACCGGTGCACCTGCGGCTTTCGCCTTGGCACTGGGAAACCATGACCCCACGAACGGGACCGCAGCCCCCACCGCTCCTGCAGCACCCACCACGGATGTGGCTGCTACCAAGAAGCGACGCCGGCCTGCATTCACGCCGTCATTGCTCATTCAGTCCTCTCCCATCAGCTTTTTGGCCTGTTAAATCAGGCGTCTACTAAGTATTAAATCTGAACTTATAAAAATTTTGCCGAATGGTAATGAAAAGCCCCACCCCTGACAAGGGAATTACCCGGAGCTCCAGCTCCAAGCCTTGTAGTATAGGGGGTCTACGGCTGTGGCAAGTTGTCACGCCGAAATTTATGCATAAATAGCAGGCAATAAAAAACGCCCAGCTCCGTAAGGAGGCTGGGCGTTTTTGTGCAACGTAAAGCGAATTAACGCTTCGAGTACTGCGGACGCTTACGCGCTTTACGCAGACCGACTTTCTTACGTTCAACTTCACGAGCATCACGAGTCACGAAGCCAGCTTTGCGCAGAGCGCCACGCAGGGTTTCGTCGTACTGCATCAGAGCGCGAGTGATACCGTGGCGGATTGCGCCAGCTTGACCACTTACACCGCCACCGATAACGGTGACGTAGATGTCGAACTTTTCAACAGTCTCGGTCAACTCCAGCGGCTGACGAACTACCATGCGGGCAGTTTCGCGGCCGAAGAAGTTGTCCAGAGTGCGGTTGTTGATCGAGATGTTACCAGTGCCCGGACGCAGGAAAACGCGTGCGGTTGCGGTTTTGCGACGGCCAGTGCCGTAATTTTGAGTCGCCGACATAATGAACTATTCCGTTAAAACTTCAGTTCTTGGGGCTGCTGAGCAGCATGAGGGTGAGCAGCGCCCGCATAGACTTTCAGCTTGCGAAACATATCGCGACCCAGTGGGCCCTTCGGCAGCATGCCTTTAACCGCGATTTCAATCGGGGCCTCAGGCTTCTTGGCGATCAGACCTTCGAAATTGGAAGACTTGATGCCGCCTGGGAAACCGGAGTGACGGTAGTACATTTTGTCTTGCGCTTTGTTGCCGGTAACACGTACCTGCTCAGCGTTGATGATCACGATGTAGTCACCGGTGTCAACGTGAGGGGTGTATTCAGGCTTGTGCTTGCCACGCAGACGGCTGGCGACTTCAGTGGCCAGACGACCCAGAGTCTGACCAGCGGCGTCGACGACAAACCAGTCGCGCTGAACTGTTTCCGGTTTTGCAGTAAAAGTTGTCATTCTTTAATAGCCTCAGGGGCCGCCCTGTAAATTAGACGGCGGATCTTACTGAATAGTGCGTACTTTGACAAGTCAAAGGCAGCCGGATACAGACGCTATCGGGGGCTCGGGTCGGCGCGTCCGTTCAACGGCAAGATTCTTCGGCAGGCGGCGCATCACTTCCACTGCAGAAAGAGGTGGGCAATTATGCAGATTGCGAAAAAAAATTCAACCTGCTTTTATGATTGTTTTCCCCGAAGGAGCACCCGATGGATTATCGACAGCTGGGCCGTACCGATCTGCACGTAAGCGCGATAGCCTTGGGCACCATGACCTGGGGCGAGCAGAACAGCGAGGCAGAGGCCTTCGCGCAGATCGAACGGGCCAAGGCCGCGGGGATCAACTTCCTCGACACGGCGGAAATGTACCCGGTGCCGCCCAAGGCCGACACCTATGCCACCACCGAGCGCTACATCGGGAATTACTTCAAAAGCCGCGGCGACCGCGGCGACTGGATTCTCGCCAGCAAGATCGCCGGCCCCGGCAACACCATCGACTATATCCGCGGCGGCCACCTGCGCCACAACCGCCAGCACATCGTCGACGCCCTGGATGCCAGCCTCAAGCGCCTGCAGACCGACTGGATCGACCTCTACCAGTTGCACTGGCCGGAGCGCAGCACCAACTTCTTCGGCCAGCTGGGCTACAAGCACAAGGACGAAGACGACCTGACGCCGCTGGAGGAAACCCTCGAAGCGCTGGACGCGCAGGTGAAGGCCGGCAAGATCCGCCACATCGGCCTGTCCAACGAAACGCCGTGGGGCACCATGAAGTTCCTCGCCCTGGCCGAAGCCCGCGGCTGGACCCGCGCGGTGTCGATCCAGAACCCCTACAACCTGCTCAACCGCAGCTTTGAAGTGGGCCTGGCGGAAATCGCCATTCGCGAACAGTGCGGTCTGCTGGCTTATTCGCCCCTGGCATTCGGCATGCTCAGCGGCAAATACGAAGGCGGTGCGCGCCCGGCAAAAGCCCGCCTGACCGAATACAGCCGCTTCAGCCGCTATTTCAACCCGCAGTCGGAAGCAGCGTGCAGCCGTTATGTGGCCCTGGCCCGCGAACACGGCCTGGACCCGGCGCAGATGGCGTTGGCGTTCGTCACGCAGCAGCCGTTCGTGACCAGCAACATCATTGGTGCGACGAGCCTGGAGCAACTGGACAGCAACCTTGCCAGCGCTGACCTGAAACTGTCGAAAGAGGTGCTGGAGGGGATTGAGGCGATTCAGAAGGATCATCCTAATCCAGCACCTTGATTGATCTCTAGACCGCTATCGGGGGCAAGCCCCCTCCCACACTTAGCCGTGTGAACCCAGTAAAACGTGGGAGGGGGCTTGCCCCCGATGAGGCCCTCAGCCACACCATCGAAATCAAAGCGCCCGCGCAATAATCTCCTTCATGATCTCATTGGTCCCCGCATAAATCCGCTGCACCCGCGCATCCGCCCAGGCGCGGGCGATCGGGTATTCCCACATGAAGCCGTAGCCGCCGTGCAATTGCACACACTCGTCGAGCACCTTGCATTGCAGGTCCGTGGCCCAGTACTTGGCCATCGCGGCGGTGGGCACGTCGAGCTTGCCCTCCAGGTGCAACGCCAGGCATTTATCGACGAACACGCGGCCGATCTGGATCTCGGTGGCCATCTCCGCCAGTTTGAAGCGGGTGTTCTGGAAGTCGGCAATCGCCTTGCCGAAGGCCTTGCGCTCACGGGTGTAATCGAGGGTCCATTGCAGCGCCGCTTCGGCTGACGCCAGCGCGCCAATCGCCACGGTCAAGCGCTCCTGCGGCAGCTCCTGCATCAAGTAGGCGAAGCCCATGCCCGCCTGGCCCAGCAGGTTTTCCTTGGGCACACGGACATCCTGGAAGAACAGCTCCGAGGTGTCCTGAGCCTTCATGCCGACCTTTTCCAGGCGCTTGCCCTTGTCGAAGCCCGGCGTAGCGGCCTCCACCAGGAACAGGCTGGTGCCCTTGGCGCCGGCCTTGGGGTCGGTCTTGGCGACCACGATCACCAGATCGGCGAGAAAGCCGTTGGTGATGAAGGTCTTGGAGCCGTTGATCACATACTCATCGCCGTCCAGCACCGCCGTGGTCTTGACCCCTTGCAGGTCGGACCCGGCGCCCGGCTCGGTCATGGCGATGGCCGTGACCTTCTCGCCGGAGATCAATTGGGGCAGGTATTGGTGCTTCAGCGCTTCACTGCCGTAATGCAGGATGTACGGCGCGACAATGTCCGAATGCAGGGAGAAGCCGATGCCGGTCAGGCCCAGGCGGCTGATCTCTTCGATCACCACCGCGCTGTAGAGAAAGTCCGCGCCCAGGCCGCCGTACTCCTCCGGCAGATGGGAACACAACATCCCCGCCTCGCCGGCCTTGTTCCACAGCGCACGGTCGATATAGCCCTGCTTCTCCCATTGCGCATGGAACGGCGCAGCGTCTTTTTCAAGGAAGGTACGCACGCTCTGGCGGAAGAGTTCGTGTTCCGGGCTGAACAACGTTCTGGGGATCATGAGGTCACCTGCGTGGATTGTCGGACAAAGACGAACCACAGAGCCTATGCCGCGAAGGCGTCACAGGACACTGGACACATGCGACAAAAAATAAGACGATCCAGCCGTCTGGTGACCACTTTCCCCTATAAGAATAAATGAAATTATGTCTAACCAAATCTCCACGCCCTTGCGGCGCGTCAGCATTTTGGCCATTGATCGGGTGTTCGCTTCCACCCTCATGCAAGCCAAGGATTTCTTCCACCTCGCCAGCCTGCGTTACGGCAAACAACAAGGCCTGGGCCTGACTCCCGCGTTCGAAACGCGCCTGGTCAGCCCCGACGGGCAATCGGTGCGCAGCTTCAGTGATGTAATCATGCCGGTGGACGGCGGCCTGGAAGACGCCGACATCATCGTGTTGCCGGCCTTCTGGGATGACTTCGATACCCTGAGTACACGCTACCCGCAAGTGCTGCCGTGGCTGCGCGAACAGCACGCCCGCGGCGCAGTGCTCTGCGGCGAAGCGACCGGGGTGTTCTGGCTGGCCGAAGCCGGGCTGCTCGATGGCAAGGAGGCGACCACCTACTGGCGTTTCTTCACTGCCTTCAGCGAGCGCTTCCCCAAGGTCCAGCTCAACCAGGACAAGCACCTGACCGACGCCGACAACCTGTACTGCGCCGGCGGCACCACCTCGGCCTGCGACCTCTATATCTATCTGATCGAACGCTTCTGCGGCGCCAACATCGCCCAGGCCGTGGCCCGCGATATTCTTTACGAAGTGCAGCGCAACTATTCGCCGGGACGGATCGGTTTCGGCGGGCAGAAGCTGCACCAGGATGTGATCATCCTGCAGATCCAGCACTGGCTCGAAGAGCATTTCGCCGACAAGTTCCGCTTCGAGGACGTGGCCCGGGAGCACGGCATGAGCATCCGCAACTTCATGCGCCGCTTCCAGACCGCCACCGGCGACAAGCCGCTGCATTACCTGCAACGCTTGCGCATCGAGACGGCGAAAGGGCTGCTCTCGGGCAGCCGCAAGAGCATCAAGACCATCAGTTATGAGGTGGGCTACGACGATGCGAGCTTCTTTGCGCGGCTGTTCAGGCAGCACACCGAGCTGTCACCGAACCAGTACCGCCAGCAGTTCCAGCAAGCCGCATAAACAGGGCTGTACAGAGACAAAATGTGGGAGGGAGCTTGCTCCCGATAGCGGTGTATCAGTCAGTACATCTGGCACTGATACACCGCTATCGGGGGCAAGCCCCCTCCCACACTTTTTACTGTGTCGTGCTTAGGGTTTGTGCGCCCGCGACAGGAACTCGTGGGATTGCATCTCCAGCAGGCGGCTCAGGGTGCGCTGGAATTCGAAGTTCAAGCGACCGCCGGTGTAGAGATCCTTGAGCTCGACTTCCGCCGAGATGATCAACTTGACGTTGCGGTCGTAGAACTCGTCGACCATGTTGATAAAGCGGCGCGCGATGTCGTCGGTGCTGACGCTCATCTGCTCCACGCCACTGAGGATCACGGCGTGGAAGATCTTGCCCAGTTCGATGTAGTCGTTCTGGCTGCGCGGGCCGTCGCACAGTTCGCGGAAGTCGAACCAGGCCACGTCATCGCAGGTACGCAGCGCGATGATTTGGCGGTTTTCGATGATCAACTTGTCGTTTTCCACCGCATGGGTGCATTCCGGCGTGAGGGCGCGGAAGCTTTTGCGCAGGCTATCTTGCGCCGCGTCGTTGAGCGGAAAGTGGAACAACTCCGCTTGCTCCAGGTGCCGCAGGCGGTAATCGACGCCGCTGTCGACGTTGACGATCTCGGTGTTCTGCTTGATCAGCGCAATGGCCGGCAGGAAGCGCGCGCGTTGCAGGCCGTCCTTGTACAGGCCATCGGGCACGATGTTCGAGGTGGCGACCAGGGTCACGCCGTTCTTGAACAGCTCTTCCATCAGGGTGCCAAGGATCATGGCGTCGGTGATGTCGGAGACGAAGAACTCATCGAAGCAGATCACCCGCGCCTCTGCGGAGAACCGCTTGGCGATGATGGTCAACGGGTTTTTCTCGCCCGGCAGGGTTTTCATCTCTTCATGGACGCGCTTCATGAAGCGGTGGAAGTGCGTGCGGACCTTTTCCTTGAACGGCAGCGCTTCGAAGAAGGTGTCCACCAGGTAGGTCTTGCCGCGACCCACGCCGCCCCAGAAGTACAGGCCCTTGACCGGCGTGCGATCTTTCTTGCCAAACAGCTTGCCGAGCATCCCTGGCTTACTCTGCGAGGCCGCGACCAGGTCTTCGTACAGACGCTGCAAATGACGCACCGCCGTTTCCTGGGCCGCGTCATGGAAGAATTCAGGGCGTTTCAGATCAGCTTGATATCGTTCTAGGGGCGTCATAATTTCGTTAGCAAGGCAACAAAAACGGGCCGTCACTGTAACGACGGCCCCGGATAATGGCAATCAACCCTTGGTCGGGTTAATCCTCGAGGGGGGTCAGCGCGACGCGCAGGGCGGCGATGGCGGCATCGCGCGACGCGGTGTCGGCGAATGGCGCGCTGTCGGCAACCGCAGCGTCGTCCAGCCATACGCTGAAGCTCAGGGCTTCAGGGCGCACGTCCAGCGCGGCGCCGCTTTGCAATTGCTTGGTCACCGCACCAGCTGTTTTACCGTCGGCAAAGTTGCGCGACAACAGCAGTTGCTCGCCATCGGCCGCCAACAGGCGGAAGCGGAAGCTGCCGTCGTCTTCGCGGAAACTCACGAAGCGCGCGGCTTTCGCGGCCTTTTTCTTGGTGCTGACCGGCGCCGCGGCCTGGTTGACGAACGAACGCAGGCCAACGGCCTCACGCAGCTCGGCGAGGAACGGCGCGGCCACGGCGCGGGCTTTTTTGGCGCCGATCAGCAGCAGGTCTTCCATGTCCGCCGGGCGCGACATCAATTGGTGGTAACGCTCACGGGCTTCACCCAGTTGCCCGTCCAGCAGTTGGAACAGACGGTTCTTCGCCTCGCCCCAGCCCAGGCCTTGCAGCAACTCGGCGCGGAATTCCTGTTCCTGGGCCTTGCTGGCAAACGCCTGGTACAGGGTGAACAGGTGCGAATTGTCCGGGTCCTTGGCTTCGCCGGGCGCGCGGGAGTCGGTGACGATCCGCGAGATCGCGTCTTTCATGTCCTTGGCGCTGGTGAACAACGGGATGGTGTTGTCGTAGCTCTTCGACATCTTGCGACCGTCCAGGCCCGGCAAGGTGGCGACGCTTTCTTCGATCACCGCCTCGGGCAGGGTGAAGAACTCTTTACCGTTGCCGAACAGGTGGTTGAAGCGCTGGCCGATGTCGCGGGCCATTTCCACGTGCTGGATCTGGTCGCGCCCCACCGGCACCTTGTGCGCGTTGAACATCAAAATGTCCGCCGCCATCAGCACCGGGTAGCTGTACAGGCCCATGGTGATGCCCGCATCCGGGTCTTCGCCGTTTTCCACGTTCTTGTCCACCGACGCCTTGTAGGCGTGGGCGCGGTTGAGCAGGCCCTTGGCGGCGACGCAGGTCAGCAGCCAGGTCAGCTCGGGGATCTCGGGAATGTCAGACTGGCGATAGAACGTCACTCGGTTCACATCCAGGCCACCGGCCAGCCAGGTCGCGGCGATTTCCATACGCGAGCGCTGGATGCGCTGCGGGTCATCGCATTTGATCAGGGCGTGGTAGTCGGCCAGGAAGTAGAAGGAGTCGGCATTGGCGTCCTGACTGGCAAGGATCGCCGGGCGGATCGCACCGGCGTAGTTGCCCAGGTGCGGCGTGCCGGTGGTGGTGATGCCGGTGAGGATACGGGTACGAGTCGTCATGGGTAATCGCTTATCAGACTGCTATCAATTCGAGAGGCGCGGCAGCACCAGATCCTTGAGATCGGTGAGCTTGCCATGAAAAAAGTGTCCGCATTCTGCCACTTTCAGCAGCTCATGGGGGCGTTTCAGGGCGGCAGACCAGTCGTAGACGCATTGCGGGTCGACCACTTCGTCGGTTTCCGGCTGGATCAGGGTCAGCGGGCAGTTCTGCGGCAGCAGGTCGGCATCGCCCAGGCGCATCACCGCGGCGGCGACCATGAACAGGTGCGCGAGCTTTTCGCCCTTGGCTTCCAGACGACCGCCGAGGCTGGCGGCGACATAGCCACCAAACGAAAAACCGAGCAAGGTGATCGGCAGGTCGGGGTGTTTCTTGCGCAACCAGGTGGCGGCCGCTTCGGCATCGTCCACTTCGCCGCTGGCCATGTCATGGGTGCCGGCGCTGGCACCGACGCCACGGTAATTGAATCGCAAGGTGATCAAACCGGCATCGCGGGCGGTGCGTTGCAGGGTCGAAACAACTTTATTGAGCATGGTCCCACCCTGCACCGGGTTAGGGTGGCAGATCAGCGCCAGGCCACGTGGCGCGGGCTGATCCAGGTACAGGGCTTCCAATTGGCCTACCGGGCCATCGATCAAAACAGGGGTTTCACGCATGAGCAAGGAATGAACTCCGTGACCTCTCAAAGGGTCGACTCGTCTAGCTAAAAGTCTGTGCATGGCATCATTGCGAGCTTAATCGCGGTATACAGCGCAGGTCCGAGCCGTTAACGTAAAGCAAAGCCGTTTATAGAGGAAGGACTCGTGGAACACTCGCTCTTAGTTTGGTTGTTGCCGACTCTTGCCCTGGTTGCCGGTGTCGCCATTGGATTCCTGGTTGCTCGCTTGCTGCCGAATGCCGCGCCTAACCGCACGCAGCGTCAGTTGGATGACATTCAGGAACGTTTTGACAGTTATCAGAACGAGGTTGGTACCCACTTCAACAGCACCGCGACCCTGGTCAAGAAGCTCACCCAGAGCTACCAGGAAGTACAGGATCACCTCGCCGACGGCGCCAACCGCCTGGCGCTCGACGACATCACCCGTCAGCGCCTGCTGGCCGCGCTGCATTCCGATGCACCGCAAACCCCACGGGAACGCCTGACCCCGCCACGGGAAAACCAGGAGCCGCCACGGGACTATGCGCCAAAAACGCCGAACGCCCCTGGCATGCTGGATGAGCATTACGGCTTGAAGAAGTAAGTCTTTTCAGGCGCTGTAAAAAAGCCCGGCTGATCGATGATCAGCCGGGCTTTTTGTTGGGCCTCAATCTCCAGACCAGCGGGGATGCCATTGTGGGAGGGAGCTTGCTCCCGATAGCGGCGGATCAGTTGATATGTGGGCTGACTGACACACTGCTATCGGGAGCAAGCGCCCTCCCACACTGACCGAGTCCGGCCCTCAGGACACGGGTTGTTCTTGCAGGTGGCCGCTTTCGATCCGCACATGCCGCCCATGGAAGCGCTTGAGGCTGCTGCGATGGCCGACGCTGACGATGCTCAGCCCCGGCAGCTCATCGATCAACGCCTGGTACAACGTCGCCTCATCCTCTTCATCCATGGCCGATGTCGCTTCGTCCATGTACAGCCACTGCGGTGCGAACAACAACGCACGGGCAAAGGCCAGGCGCTGCTGCTCGCCGGGCGAGAGCATGCGCTGCCAGTGGTTGGCTTCGTCCAGCCGCGCGACCAGATGCGGCAAGCGGCAGGTTTCCAGGACCTGTGCATAACGTTCGTCCATGTACACGCCGTCGTCCTGTGGATAACTCAACGCGGCCTTCAACGTGCCAATCGGCAGATACGGCTTCTGCGGCAGGAACAGGTAACGCGCCGCTGGCAGGCGGATGCTGCCATGGCCCGCCGGCCACAGCTGGCCCATGGCACGCAGCAACGTACTTTTACCGCTGCCGGAACGCCCGCTGAGCATCAGGCGCTGGCCCGGCTCGACGACCATGTCGGCGCCGGCGAGCAAGTGGCGGCCATCGGCCAGGTCCATGCCAAGCTTCTCTACCACCAGGCGCTCGCCTTCCGGGCGCACGTCGATGGCGGCAGGGCGCTGCTCGTTATCGCTCATGGCCTGCTGGAAACTCAGCAGACGATCACTGGTGGCGCGCCAACTGGCCAGCTCCGTGTACGCGCCGATAAACCAGCTGAAGTTCTCCTGGACGTTGCCGAACGCCGAGTTGATTTGCATCAGCTCGCCCAGCTCGATCTTGCCGGTGAAGTAGCGCGGCGCGGCGACGATGAACGGGAAGATGATTGCGATCTGGCTGTAGCCGGCAGTGAAGAAAGTCAGGCGCTTGGACACTTTCATGATGTCCCAGAAGTTATGCCAGACCCGGCCGAAGCGTTGGCTCAAACGGCGATTTTCGTTGGGCTCGCCGTTGTACAAGGCAATGCTCTCGGCATTCTCGCGCACCCGGACCATCGAGAAGCGCAAATCCGCCTCGAAGCGTTGTTGTTGATTGTTCAGCCCGATCAAGCGACGTCCGATCAGATGCGTCAGCCAACTGCCCACGGCGGCATAGAGCAATGCACACCAGAACATGTAGCCGGGAATGGTGATACCGAACACTTCGATGCTGCCCGACACACCCCACAGGATGATCGAAAACGACACCAGGCTGACCACATTGCGCAGCAGGCCCAGGCCGAGGCTCAAGCTGCTGGAGGTGAAGTTATTGAGGTCTTCGGAGATCCGCTGGTCCGGGTTATCGGTATAACCGCCCTGCTCCAGCTGGTAGTAGTTTTTGTCGCTGAGCCAGCGTGCGAAGTGTTTTTCGGTCAACCAGGCCCGCCAGCGGATGGTCAGCATCTGGGTCAGGTACAAGCGATAAACCGCACCGAGGATGGCCACCGCAGCAATGCCGCCAAAATAGCCGATCAGTTGCCAGAAGGCCGCCGTGTCCTTATGTTCCAGGGCGTTGTAGAAATCCTTGTACCAGTGGTTGATCCACACGGAGATCGCGACGCTGAACAGCGACAAACCAATCACCGCCAACAACAGCAACCACGCCGTGCCCTTTTCTTCACTGCGCCAATAGGGCGTGATCATCGCCCAGGTTCGGCGAAAAAAGTGCCCACGCACCGCGTCGTTGACCGCGGAATACTCAGCGTTCTGATTCATCGTTCAGGCTCTGTAAGAAAATGTAACAGGCGTTTGAACCGATCATAGACGATCAGTTCAGGGTTCCGTCCAGCTTGAAGCAGATTGTTCAGACTTCGTTCAGCGCCATACCGGACGCTTTGCAGCTTGAAGAGTCAATCGAAAGAGTCAGGGCCTACCTCATAGAGTAAAAACACCCACCCAAAACAGGAACCTTCCCGCGACACAAAACCACATAGGTGACTATTGATACCACATTGAATTACTGGACGCTCTTATGCAGATTGCTCTCCCTCCCATTAATCTCCTCCACCTGCCAACTGAGCCTGCATTACCTTCCGACCGCAACGGTCATCAAGAAGCAAGCGCACATCCGCGCCATAGACGCTCAATAGATTCCTCCCCACCTAACAATCAAGAAGTGGTGCAGGAAGTCGTACCAAACACCAATTCTTCAAAGGGCGGATACGTCGAAGTCAATGTAAATCCTGATCCAAACAAAGGCATCGGGGTGGGTGAGAAAGCCCCTGAGCCCGTCAACTCTGATTCCAACATCAACGTCGACCCGGTTACACAGGAGATTTCCGGCGCCTTCAAAACAGTTAAAGAAGAAGCCTCTATTTTTCTGAAAAAAAAATTTGCCGAGATGGCGGCACAGGCAGCGACCCCAGCCGAAAAAGAAAAATGGAATATAGATCCCGACAACACCTACCTGGTTACGTATGACTACAACACCACCGGGGAAAAACCTTACCCCGCGAAAATCATCAAGCGAATCTCATTGACCGAGGCGCTCATTACCAATGCACAGGACACGCCAACGGGTGCAGGTTACCAAGTACCTTTCTACGCCGGAGGCCCTGAGGTCATCGTTAAACCCGAATTGGAGACACATACCCCTGGCGTCTTCAACTTCGGCAGTCGCTTCAACCCTTACACTGAAAAGGCGGACATCACCCATACCTACCAAGGTATTTACATAGAGTCCTCGGAAGAACCTGCTCCGGTTTACAACGGAGGAAACCAGAGCGCAATCACGCCCGATGAGTTCAAAAAACTGATCTGGAAGGCGGACTATCAAAAGCCCTACGATCAATTCCTGAATGAGTTCTGGAGCAACCACGAGAAGAAGTATCCATTGCTGGCCAAATCGTCGCTTGTCAAAGCCGCCATGAGCCAGCATCAAGAACAAAGCCTCAGTAAGGAAGGCCGTGATCTGGTCATGCGAGCTTCCGGGTTAGCAGGCAACCAGGCGTCGTGGCCGGACATCAAGCTTGAAGACTTACAAAAGAATCCACCAAAGGATCCCGACATTGAAGTTGGGATGCTGAAAGTCGGGAACTTTCAGTCTACCGACCTTATGTACATCACGGACAAAAAGGTCAGGTTTGATGCCAACGGTAAAAAACTCCCACCGCTCACGCTGTTGCATATACCGGGAAACTCTTCCCCCATTCACACCTTCAACGGCCAGACCGAAATGAAAGCATGGTTCGCCGAGCAAATGGCGGACCCCGTCAAACGCGAAGCGATGGCCGGGCACTTCCCGCTCAAAGACAAACCTAACGGCTATGCACAAGCAGGCATAGACGAGACGCTGGCCGGGCTCGGTACCTGGCCTGAAAAACGCGAAACTCCGGGGGGATTACTTTCCTATGATCATCGGGCTTTCAGCGGCTTCTGGGACCCACAAGACTTCATTAAGGCAGAACCCAGTCACTCGCCTTTCGATGAAATCACGACACGTCAGAAAGATCGCTCTTATTCGGATGCCGCGGTGGATATCACCAGTGACAGGGACGTCATCAAGAATAATATTATTTCCGGCTTGGAAAAGGCTGCAAAAGCAGCACTATTCCTGACTCCGCTGGCTTTTGTAATGCCTGAAGTGGCACTGACATTGGATGCATTCTATCTGGCCAGCGGGATAACCGAGGCAGGGATTGGCATTGACGACAAAGTACATGGCAAACCGACTGGCAACCAACGCATCATATTCGGTTTTTTCAACGCCGCGATCGCCGTGCTCCCACATATCGCGAAGACTGGCAAATCGGGGGAGGAAGCCGCCGCTAGCGAAATCAAACCTGGCGAGGAACCCAAACCGAACGAACTGAACCCTGAACATGAGCCGCCTGCTGAAATCGAAGCGGAAGGGGACGCTCCGACTGTCGAAGTCAAAATGGGCGGCCCGATGAAGAATCTGAAAATTGTTGGCAATGAAGTCCATACCTTTGAGGACACTTACAAAGCCGGAAGACGACTCAACATTGTTGCACATGGTTCTAAACCATATCGGCCCGGTACGTTCTTTGGCGAAGACTCAAAAGTTGTGATCGACGGAAAAGGTTACTCACCAAAAAAACTAATAGCCTTATTGAAAAGCAAAGGTATAGATCCAGAAACATATGACTCTGTACGGCTTATAGTTTGTCATTCAGGCGAAGGGCGTGGAAGCTCGTTCGCTGCAAAATTTCAAAAAGAGATCAATAAGCCCGTCAAGGCTTTTGAGGGAGGGGTGTTCACAAATTTTGGCTCAACCACACTGAAAAACTATCGAGACAAGTACGTCACTCAAATCATGGCGTCAAATCCAAAAATTACGCGTCAAGAGGCTGAGCGCATAGCTGAAGCGAAACTACAAGCCGACCATAATGACTATAGCGTTACAAAAATAAATAAAAACGACGGCCAACCGACCACCATCAATAGCGCTCCGCCGGGAGAGCCCCCAAAATATGAAGATTCTACAGTTGAATATAAACCCGTGTATTTCCCGCCCAAACAGCCATGAGCACTCTTTCTCAACCGAGTGAACATGGAAAACGTGTGCGATATGTATTGAAGGTCGCCAGCCCAAAAATACTCAGCCTTCCATACCTACCCGCAACACAGGATAAAATGCTGAAAACTCAAGTGTTCGAGGCTCAAGCACAGCACGATATCCCGCGTTCTGTTCCTAGGGTTCAGCGCCGTACCGGGCGCTTCTGCAGCTTGCGTTGCAGGGTACGCCGGTGCATGCCCAGCGCGCGGGCGGTGGCCGAGATATTGCCTTCATGCTCGGTCAGCACGCGCTGGATGTGTTCCCACTGCAGGCGGTCCACCGACATCGGGTTTTCCGGCACCAGGGTGTCGAGGTCGGCATGCTCGGAGAGCAAGGCGGCCAGCACGTCGTCGGCGTCCGCCGGTTTGCACAGGTAGTTGCAGGCGCCACGCTTGATGGCTTCGACAGCGGTGGCAATGCTGGAATAACCAGTGAGGATCACCACGCGCATTTCCGGATCGAGTTCGAGCAGCTTGGGCAGCAGCACCAGGCCGGAGTCGCCGTCCATTTTCAGGTCGAGCGCGGCGTAGTCCGGCAGGTCGGCCTGGGCGATGCTCAGGCCCTCTTCCGCGGAGCCCGCGGTGCTGACGCGGAAACCGCGACGGCTCATGGCACGCGCCATAACGCGGGTAAAGGTAGCGTCATCATCTACCAGCAACAGGTGCGGCAGTTCTTCGCCTTCGACTTGGATCTCATCACTCATCGATATCTCCTCGTGCGACACGGGGCAGGCGCAGCTCGGTGAGCGTGCCGCCTTCCTCATGACTATAGAGCTTCACTGAGCCGCCCGCGCGGGTCACGCTGGCCTTGCTCAAAAACAGGCCGAGGCCGAAGCCTTTGCCCTTGGTGGTAAAGAAAGGTTTGCCGATCTGCTCGGCAATAGCCAGCGGCACGCCTGCGCCGTGGTCACGAATGCTGATGGTGAGGTTTTCCGTGTCCCAGTCCAGCTGCACTTCCAGGCCTTCGGGGCAGGCATCGGCGGCATTGTTCAACAGGTTGAGCAGGGCCTGGGTCAGGTCCGGCGGCGGCGCCATGCGCGGCACGCTGCCCTGCCCCAGCAGGTGGAAACGGTAACTGGCTTCGGGGCGCATCAGGTGCCAGCGGTTCAGGGCTTCGTCGAGCCACTGGGTCACGTCCTGCATCTCCACCGCCAGGCGGCGGTTGGCTTCGGCGGCGCGCACCAGTTGCTGCAAGGTTTGCTTGCACTGCTTGACCTGTTCGCGCAGCACGCCGAGGTCTTCTTGCAGCGCCGGATCGTGGTGGTCCTGGGTCATTTCGTTGAGCAGCACGCTCATGGTCGCCAGGGGCGTACCCAGCTCATGGGCCGCACCGGCGGCCTGGGTCGCGACGGCCAGCAGTTGCTGGTCGCGCAGGCCTTCTTCGCGGCGGATGGCGCGCAATTCTTCCTGGCGGCGCAGTTCTTCGGCCATGCGCGCGGCAAAAAAGGTGATGACTGCGGCCGACAGCGCGAAGCTCAGCCACATCCCGTAGATCTGCAGGTTTTCCCGGGCGATGGGGAACGTCTGCAGCGGGTAGAACTGCGCCAGCAGCAAGGTGTACAGGGTCAGGGCAATGCCGGAGAGTATCACCGAGTAGCGCCACGGCAAGGTCACGGCCGCTATGGTCAAAGGCACCAGGTAATACGAAACGAACGGATTGGTGGAACCACCGGAGAAATACAGCAACACACTGTGGATAAACAGATCGCAGGCCAACTGCAGGGCGTATTCCAGCTCGGTCACCGGCCAGGTGGTGCGCAACCGGATGGCGGTAAACGCACACAACACGGTGGAAAAACCCAGGGTCACGCTCAGTTGCAGCCACGGCAGCGGCAGCAGGTCGAACCAATAGGCAAGCCCGACGGAACCGGCCTGCGCGGCCAATACCAAGGTGCGAATGAACGTCAGGCGCCAGAGGTTCTGGCGGGTGGCGGAAGTCAGTTTTACGGCGGCGAGCATGAGCTCTCCCGGTGAGCGCTGCAGGCGGATCGGCAGGAGTATAAACGAAGCCGACCGGCAGACACGGCGCGTGTGGCTCTTTGACGCAGGCGCGCTGAATGACCGTTCGTCGGCACTGCGACAACTTGTAGTGAATGTGTAAACCCGAAGAACCCGGCACCACCGTCTACAGTCATACCGATACGAACATTCCAAGGAGCTTCCATGTCCCGTTTCATTCGCAACGCAGCCGCTCTCACCCTCAGCGCCAGCACCCTGGCCAGCCTCCCGGCCGTCGCCGCCGATGAGTTGCATTACAACCAGATCGCCCTGCGCGCCGAAGTCAGCCAGGAAGTGGCCCGCGACAAGATGATCGTGACGCTCTATACCGAATCCCAGAACGCCGACCCCGCCAAGCTCGCCGCCGACATCACCACCACCATGAACCAGGCCCTGGGCCAGGCCCGCGAAGTCAAGGCCGTGACCCTGCGTCAGGGCAGCCGCAACAGCTACCCGATCTACGACAATAAGAATCAGAAGATCACCGGTTGGCGTGAACGCGCCGAACTGCGCCTGGAGAGCGCAGACTTCCCGGCGCTGTCCAAGCTCACCGGCGAGTTGCTCAACACCCTGAAAATGCAAAACATGGAATTCGCCATCGCTGACACCACGCGCAGGTCCAGCGAAGACGCCCTGCTCAAGGACGCGGTCAGCGCATTCAAGGCTCGCGCCCAACTCGCCACCGATGCGTTGGGCGGCAAGGGTTATAAGATCGTCAACCTGAACTTCAACACCAATGGTTATCCACAACCTTACGCACGCGGCGGGATGATGATGAAAGCCGCCATGATGGATTCGGCGCCGACGCCGGAAGTGGAAGCCGGTACCAGTCAGGTAAGCATGAGTGCCGATGGGGTGATCGAAGTCCTGCAATAAGCCTTTTGAAGCACACGAAAACGGCGCGGCCCCGAAGGGCTTGCGCCGTTTTTTTTGGACGGTCGATCAGCCATGGGAATGGAGCCGAGGCAGGCGTGACCTGAAGCAGACACAACCGCAGCCAACCGGCTCAAAGCAAGGGACGTGATGATGGTTCGAATCACTTTAACGTAGGATTTTTTCAGAATACTGCAAGCCTTTCTTTAATACAGACGTCTAGCCCGAGCCCCATGCAATGACGTGGAACTGTTCAGTCTTATATAACCACCTATTTTCATCATTCTCCCAACCTAGATTAAGAAGTTACGCAACAGCCCATAACAGAGGTCAATTTCACGTCTGACTTAATTTCCCGCCCGCCGATTAATCCGGGCTTAATTCGGGCATATGCGTTTCGAAAAACGAACAGTGTTTATGAACTTCACGCCTACATCGAGCCGATCATGAATATCAATCCGTTCCTCCAGCCACCCTCGTTAATCCCCCCACTCTCCGTACAAAGTCGTCACGCCAGGTCGATTAATGACTCATCCGCTCCACAAAAAAAATGGTCGGGAGAGGAGAGTGAGCCAGAGTCAAAAAAGACAGGGGTTGAACAAAAAACGATTGCAACCTCTTCCCCTGATCCGGAACTTGAGGCCCGCACGACCACCATTTATGGGTCAACCACCGTTTCCGCCCCCAACGCGAACTACACACTTACGCAACGAGAACAGCGTATCGACGGCTATGCCAATCGCGTAAATACGCAGATTGGCCAAATAGAAAACGGTAGCGAAGGTGAAAGAAATATCAAATTCCAGCGCGCGCGCCAGTTTATGGAACCCGCAGGATACTTTAGTGGTGGTTTATTATCCGCCGGCTACGACCCGCACGAAAAGTTCACGGTGACGTTCAGCTCTTATACAGGCAAGGGGAAACCCGAGACATTGACCAACACTCAAAAGCGCACTTACTTTGCGTGGGAAATTGCTGCGGGCTCTCTTGCGCACGATAAAGTCCAACGTGGCGGCCCGATCAACTTCCAAGAAATGGAAATCGCGTCAAGCGACCGGGGTAAAATCAATAATCTGGAATCCGTCGGCCAGACACTCCAAGATCATTGGGAAAATGAAATAGCCAGCTCGATGCGGGACGCTTCCGGCACCCTGGCAAAACGCTCCGGAAAAGCGGACGCCTATGTATTGAAGGGAACCTTGCAGAGCCTGTCCAACGACAGTGAAAGTTTTAAACTGTTAAGCCCCGAAGCTCAAACCGCCATCAAGCGCACGCTTGAGCAAAATGGACAAGTCATCGTCCCCAACATTTACGGCTACCCAATGGCGGGGTATGCATTTATTCCTTACACGCCCTACGACGGTAATTATGAGCACAGACCCAACAAGGGTGTGATGGTCGACTTGAAGAACGGTGCCGCCCACGAAATAAAAGGCGATGATGATTTCGCCAACTGGGCCAAAAGCAATCGTGAGAACTTGCAAAAAAGTTTCAATGCCCGCGACAGACAAGGCGGCATAGATGCACATTGGCCCAAGGCGGGGGAAGTACTCGATAACTTGATTGAGGGAAATCACGCCAACTACCCAGGTTATCAAAACCTCGTCAAGGATCAAGCCATACCAGTTCGCGAGGTATTTAATTACACGCGATCACGAGGTAGCGACTATCATTTGAAATATGGCAACCTCAATGACAGCATTGCTACCAGCTACCAAGACTTAAATGCCAAGAATGCGGTATGGAGTGACCAAACCCAAGTATTTGGCTCCTCACAACAAGGTTGGAAGGGTGCGAAAGATTTTTGGGGCAATACCTTCGGCTACGTTCCCGTCCTGGGCAACGTAGGTATTATTGCCTTCGGCATACATGACGGCATCTATGGCATGACGGCGCAGGATCGCGTTGGCGGCAATGCCGCGGCGGTTATATCCAGCCTGCAACTTGCACATGAACTTACACCGATCGGGATAGAAGCCGGGCTGGGCGAAAATACCGGCACCGCGGCTATCGGCCTGAATTACAACTGGCGATACAACGCAGCGACAAGCGATTTTGAGTTGGTGCGGGCCCCCGAACTTCCATCTACCGCAAATCAAGCTCCCGTTTCAATGGGAGGCGCGCCTGAAGTAAACGTAAATCCAGCGCCGCCTCCGTCAGCCTCCTTTCCGGGTATGCAAGAGGTGGAGTTTAACGGGAGAAAATACTTCGCCAGCAATACGCCGGACGCCGGGGATGGGGCGCATTACATACTGCGTGTTCAGCACCCAGAAGATCCGTCCAAGCTGGCCAATAGCGGCATTATTGCCAAGCCTGATGAGGCGGGCGTCTGGAAAAACAAAGGCGATGCGGGTCACCCACAGTTACCGCCGAGCGACGACGCTCAGAATGGAATTCCGCCAATCAACCGGTTGCGCCCCAGCCAGTCGGGGGACATCAGCAAATATGCGCTGCCCAATGGCGAGAAACTCATTGAGAACGCAGTGCCCAACACCAAAGGCATTTATCAGGCCGCCGACGAAAAACGCTGGTTCATCCGCTATGCCGACGATACGGGTTTGCAAAAAGTGTATGAGATCAGAAGTGATTTCAAACTCAGTGATAACTATGTCCAGATCATTGACCCCAATACCAGGAAGCCTGTATTGACCGTATATGCCAACGGTGACGGACAGTGGTCCACCGCCAGAGGCCAAGGTGGCTGGCCTTGGAATCGCGCCCCTTCGTCCCCTCCCACAGAGGCTGCCAAGATACCGCCAAAACTTTCGGATGGATTCGAAGCGTTGGGCGACCCCAAGACAAGTGGTGCCGATAAGTTTGACGAAGTCTTTAACTACAACAACGACACCACCTACCAACAATCCGTCAGCAATTATAAAGAAGGGGACGTACTTAAACGTAAACTCAATATTTCCTGGACCGTCGACGAAGACAACTTCGAAGTTTATTCCAGCGAAAAGTCGCAGCCTAATGAGTACAGCACAACGCCCTACTCGCCAAACTTCCTGAAGGACTTGAACCGCGACCATTACAGCGTAAGGATAAAACAACCAGACGGTTATACGACCGTGGAGCTGGATGCCTCAGGCAGCGCGGATGGTGAAACGCTGCGCCAGCGACTCAAGCAGTTCGAAGAGGCCATCCCCGACCCGCTCTTACGCTCGCGCATATCCGAAGTGGCTCATCAGGGCAGTGTCGCTCCCACATCGGTCGAGTTAAAAATGAACCAACTGCAAGAGCATGTCGGCTTCAAAGGCAAGGACACCCATTACATCATCACCTACGATCCAGAAACAAATACGGCCAAGGTTCAATTTGACGCGAAAATGACATTACTCGATCTGGATAAAGATGCGGCTGAAATTCCCAATATGGAGGTCAGCGCACAACGCACCTTCGAGATTGCTGAATCCAACGAACTGGACCCAGACGCAAATCCTTACGCCATCAATAAAAAGGCCCCCTTCACCCTGACCGCCTCGAGTATCGTCGAGGTGAAATAACACCGGCGACTTTCTGATAACACGTAACGGCGGTAACCTCGGTGACCGCCGTTTTTTCGTGCGCGCAGCTTTATATGCCTGCCACTTCAGGGGTCTCCATGGAAAGAACCATCTTCAAACCGCTGCTCCTCGCTGCCGGCCTGCTGGCCTTTATGCCCATGGCCCAGGCGGCCAGCACCCTGGTCTACTGCCCCGAAGCCAGCCCCGCCGGCTTCGACCCCAGCCAGTACACCAGCGGCACCGATTTCGATGCCTCCGCCGAAACCGTGTTCAACCGCCTGACCCAGTTCAAGCGCGGCGGCACCGAGGTCGAACCCGGGTTGGCGACCCGTTGGGAGGTCTCCAACGACGGTCTGACGTACACCTTCCATCTGCGTGACGGCGTCAAGTTCCACACCACCGATTTCTTCACGCCCACCCGCGACTTCAACGCCGATGACGTGTTGTTCACCTTCAACCGCCTGCTGGATGCCGACAGCCCGTTTCGCAAGGCCTACCCGTCCGAGTCGCCGTATTTCACCGACATGGGTTTGAACACCACGATCAAAAGCGTCGACAAACTGGACGAGCACACCGTGCGCTTCAGCCTGAACAACGTCGATGCCTCTTTCGTACAGAACCTGGCGATGAGTTTCGCCTCGGTGCAATCGGCCGAGTACGCCGCGCAACTGCTGAAGACCGGCAACGCCGCAGACATCAACCAAAAACCGGTGGGCACCGGGCCTTTCGTGTTCAAGCGTTACCAAAAGGACTCGCAGATTCGCTACGTCGCCAATAAACAGTATTGGAAACCCGAGGATGTGAAGCTCGACAACCTGGTGTTCGCGATCACCCCGGACGCCGCGTCGCGCCTGCAGAAACTCAAGGCCGGCGAATGCCAGGTCAGCGGTTACCCGCGCCCTGCCGACATCGAGGTGATGAAACAAGACCCCAACCTGCGCGTGTTGCAGCAAGCAGGGTTCAACCTGGGTTTTCTGGCCTACAACGTGACGCATCCGCCGCTGGATCAACTCAAGGTGCGCCAGGCCCTGGACATGGCCATCGATAAACCGGCGATCATCAAGGCCGTGTACCAGAGCGCCGGACAACTGGCGCAGAACGCCTTGCCTCCGGCGCAGTGGTCTTATGACCCGACGATCAAGGATGCCCCGTTCGACCCGGCCAAAGCGCGGGCGCTACTAAAAGAAGCAGGGGTTGCACCCGGTACGACCATCAACTTGTGGGCGATGACCGTACAACGCGCGTCCAATCCGAATGCGCGAATGTCGGCACAAATGATCCAACAGGATTGGGCCAACATCGGCATCAAGGCCAACATCGTCAGCTATGAGTGGGGCGAATACATCAAGCGCGCCAAGAATGGCGAGCACGATGCGATGATTTACGGCTGGACCGGCGACAACGGCGACCCGGATAACTGGCTCGGCGTGCTCTACAGCTGTGCCGCGGTGAAGGGCAGCAACTACGCCAAATGGTGTAACCCGGCCTACGACAAGCTGGTGCAACAGGCCAAGGTCAGCAGCGACCGCGAGCAGCGTATCAAGTGGTATCAGCAGGCACAAAAAATCCTTAAGGAACAAGTACCTATAACGCCTATTGCGAACTCGACGGTTTTCCAGCCACTTCGCAAGGAAGTGCGGGACTTCAAAATCAGCCCCTTTGGCCTGACGCCGTTCTACGGCGTGAGTCTCGATAAGTAACAGCAACGCCCCAATCGAGTGCATAACACGCCTCGGTTGGGCCTTTTTGGTGCTCGTGCGGCACCGAAAAAGCCCTCCAAATGTACACATTTATGTCGAAACTTTCATATTTGCGACATTCCTGTACGTTCGTACCACTCTTTCATCCTTGCAACCGTTCAGCATCTTGCAATGGGTATGGCCCCTGCATAAGTATCCGCAGGCCGACTCACGAGGTCGCCCTCACTACCAAAAATGACAACAAATCATGAGGCCAACATGCTTAAACACGCAGTCATTCCGTTACTTGTTAGCGCTGGCCTTATGGCCGCAGCGCCTTTCGCCCAAGCGGCGACTAACCTGGTGTTCTGCTCCGAAGGGAGCCCGGCCGGTTTTGATCCAGGCCAGTACACCACCGGAACAGACTTCGATGCTTCGGCCGAAACCATGTTCAACCGTCTGAGCCAGTTCGAACGTGGCGGCACCGCCGTCGTTCCTGGCCTGGCCACCAGCTGGGACGTGTCCCCGGATGGCCTGACGTACACCTTCCACCTGCGCGAAGGCGTCAAGTTCCACACCACCCCGTACTTCAAGCCCACTCGCGAGTTCTCGGCCGACGACGTACTGTTCACCTTCAACCGGATGATCAACAAAGACGATCCGTTCCGTAAGGCCTACCCCACCGAGTTCCCGTACTTCACGGACATGGGGATGGACACCAACATCAAGAACATCGAGAAAGTCGATGCCCACACCGTCAAGTTCACCCTTGGCACCGTGGACGCCGCCTTCATCCAGAACCTGGCGATGAGCTTCGCGTCGATCCAGTCGGCCGAGTACGCCGCGCAACTGCTGAAAAACGGCACGCCGCAGGACATCAACCAGAAACCTGTCGGCACCGGCCCGTTCGTGTTCAAGAGCTACCAGAAAGACTCGAACATTCGTTACACCGGCAACAAGGACTACTGGAAACCTGAAGACGTGAAGATCGACAACCTGATCTTCGCCATCACCACCGACCCGTCGGTGCGTATCCAGAAGCTCAAGAAAAACGAATGCCAGATCACCCTGTTCCCCCGTCCGGCCGACCTCAAGGCACTGGGCGACGACAAGGACTTGAAACTGCCGCACCAGGCCGGTTTCAACCTGGGCTACATCGCCTACAACGTCATGCCGGTGCTCAAGGGCCAGACCGCGCCTAACCCGCTGTCCGACCTGCGCGTGCGCCAGGCGCTGGACATGGCGGTGAACAAGCAGCAGATCATCGACTCTGTGTACCAGGGCGCGGGCCAATTGGCGGTCAACGCCATGCCGCCGACCCAGTGGTCCTACGACACCACCATCAAAGATGCCCCGCACGACGTGGCCAAAGCCAAGGAACTGCTCAAGGAAGCCGGGATCAAGGACGGCACCGAGATCACCCTGTGGGCCATGCCGGTCCAGCGTCCGTACAACCCGAACGCCAAGCTGATGGCCGAGATGCTGCAGAACGACTGGAAACAGATCGGCCTGAAGGTCAACATCGTCAGCTACGAATGGGGCGAGTACATCAAGCGTTCCAAAGGCGGCGAGAACCAGGCCATGATCATTGGCTGGAGCGGCGACAATGGGGACCCGGACAACTGGCTGAACGTACTGTTCGGCTGCGATTCGCTGGCCGGTAACAACTTCTCCAAATGGTGCGACAAGAAATTCGACGGCATCGTGAAAGAAGCCAAGGCCACTTCGGATGTGGCCAAACGCACCGAGCTGTATAAGCAGGCGCAACATATCCTCAAAGATGCAGTCCCGATGACACCTATCGCGCACTCGACGGTGTATCAACCCATGCGCAACACCGTACAGGACTTCAAGATCAGCCCGTTTGGCCTGAACTCCTTCTACGGCGTGAGCGTCAGCGGCAAGTAAGGACCAATCGCGGCGACGTTTCATAACGTCGCCGTTATTGCATCCGCCAGGCCAGTAGGAAACAGACCACATTCGCGCTCGCTGCCGTCCTACGGCAATGAACTTCGATTCGCGGCTCCGTTGCCTACAAGGTCAGTCAGATTTTGCGCATTTACTGCGAAGTCCTCGACCCCTAACGTCGTAGGACAGCAGAGGCTCCAATCTGATGGGCACTTGCTGTGCGTGGAATCAGTGATGTCCCCCTGGCCGTATGCCGGGGGGATTGCTCGCTGATGACAACTACAAACAAGGATCGGGATCGTCATGCGCCATACCACCGTTCTATCCGCAATTTTTGGTACCAGCCTGCTGGCTGTGGCCACGATGGGCCACGCCGCCGAAAAAAAGAGCCTGGTGTTTTGCTCTGAAGGCAGCCCGGCGGGCTTTGACACCGCGCAGTACACCACCGCCACCGACAACGATGCGGCCGAGCCGCTGTACAACCGCCTGGTTGAGTTTGAAAAGGGCGCGACCAGCGTCGTACCGGGGCTGGCAACCAAGTGGAATATTTCGCCAGATGGCCTGACCTACACCTTCCACCTGCGCGAAGGGGTGAAATTCCACAGCAATAAAGAGTTCAAGCCCACGCGGGACTTCAACGCCGACGACGTGTTGTTCACTTTCAACCGCATGCTTGACCCCGACCATCCGTTTCGTAAGGCCTACCCCACCGAGTTTCCATACTTCAACGGGATGAGCCTGAACAAGAACATCGCCAAGGTCGAGAAAACCGACCCGCACACCGTGGTGATGACACTGAACACGGTCGACGCGGCGTTCGTGCAAAATATCGCCATGAGCTTTGCCTCCATTCTGTCGGCCGAATACGCCGAGCAGTTGCTCAAGCAGGGCAAGCCCAGCGACATCAACCAGAAGCCGATCGGCACTGGCCCGTTCGTCTTCCAGCGCTACCAGAAAGACTCGCAGATCCGTTACGCCGGCAACAAACAGTACTGGGACCCGAGCCGGGTCAAGCTCGACCAGTTGATCTTCGCCATCAACACCGACGCGTCGGTGCGGGTGCAAAAGCTCAAGGCCGGCGAATGCCAGATCACCCTGCATCCGCGTCCGGCGGATGTCGACGCTCTCAAGGCCGACCCCAAGCTGCAACTGCTGACCAAGCCAGGTTTCAACCTCGGCTACATCGCCTACAACGTGCGCCACAAACCGTTCGACCAGCTCGAAGTGCGTCAGGCGCTGGACATGGCGGTGAACAAGCAGAGCATCCTCAACGCCGTGTACCAAGGCGCGGGGCAACTGGCGGTCAACGCCATGCCACCGACGCAGTGGTCTTACGACGACAGCATCAAAGACGCCGCCTACAACCCGGAAAAAGCCAAGGAACTGCTCAAGGCCGCCGGCGTGAAGGAAGGCACCGAGATCACCCTGTGGGCGATGCCGGTACAACGGCCGTACAACCCCAACGCCAAGCTGATGGCCGAGATGCTGCAGAACGACTGGGCCAAGATCGGCCTCAAGGTCAAGATCGTCAGCTACGAGTGGGGCGAGTACATCAAGCGCACCAAGAACGGTGAGCACGATATCAGCCTGATCGGCTGGACCGGCGACAACGGCGACCCGGACAACTGGTTGGGCACCCTCTACAGCTGCGACGCCATCGGCGGGAACAACTACTCCATGTGGTGCGACCCGGCATACGACAAGCTGATCAAGCAAGCCAAGGTCGTCACCGACCGCGAACAACGGACTGTTCTGTACAAACAGGCACAGCAACTGCTCAAAGCGCAGGTGCCGATCACACCCGTCGCCCACTCGACGGTCAACCAGCCGTTAAGCGCCAAAGTCGAAGGTTTCCAAGTGAGCCCCTTCGGCCGCAACGTGTTCTCGGGCGTCAGTATCACCCCATAAGAAAATAACCGGATTGCGGGGAGTGGATAACACTCTCCGGCAAACTTGCAGCCTTCTGTTGGGAAATTTCCTACAGCAAACGTTTGCAAATGCTTGAACGAGTTACACACCAATAGCCGGTTCGCCTAAAAGACCGGCATAAAAAAAGAGAACCAAAGGAGCTTCACCCATGAAACTGAGCAGCAAAGCGCTTCTGGCCCTGGCCATCAGCAGCATCACGGCGACCGCTTACGCGGAAACCCAGAGCCAGGACTTCGTTCCCACCACACTGGCCGGCACCAGCGCTCAAAGCGAAGCCAAGGGTTTTATCGAGGACTTCAGCCTGGGCGGCACCACGCGTAACTGGTACTCCCATGAAAGCAAGTACCGTGGGGGCACCTTCGAGTACAAGAAGCATGGCGAAACCCGCACCGACCGCAATCGTACCAACTGGGTACAGGGCACCATCCTCAACGCCAGCTCGGGTTTCACCCAGGGTACCGTGGGCGTCAAGACCGAATTGGCGGTCTACAACGCACTGGTCCTGGACCGCAGCAAGCGTGACATCAAGGGCGGCTCCAACCGTACCCTGGCCGACTCCAACGGCGATGCAGTCGACCAGTGGAGCAAACTGGGCCTGGCCAACGTGCAGTTCCGCGTCTCCAACACCACCCTGACCGCCGGTCGCCAGAACTTCAGCAGCGGCATCGTCGATACCATCGGCAACCGTGCGCTGCCTTCGAGCTTCGAAGGGGTGAGTTTCAACAGCGAAGAGTTCAGCAACCTGTCGTTCCAGGGCGGCGTGTTCGACCGCGTTTCGCCACGTACCGAACAGAGCCTGTCGAAATTCCGCAGTGAATACGGCAACGGCGCTGAAACCGACAAGGTGTCGACCCTGGGCCTGAACTACCAGCCGCTGAAAAGCCTGAAAACCAGCATCTTCGCCGCCAACGTCAAAGACTTCTGGAACCAGTACTACTTCGGCGCGACCCATGAACTGGGCGACAGCTCGGTATTGGGCCTGACCACCGGCCTGAACTACTACAAGACCGTCGACGAAGGCAAAAAGTTGATGGGCGAAATCGACAACGACACCTACTCGCTGTCGCTCGGCCTGACCCACCAGGCGCACAGTCTGACCTTCGCGTACCAGGCAGTGAACGGTAACGAGTACTTCGACTACCTGCACGAAACCAACGGCATCTACCTGGCCAACTCCCTGACCTCGGACTTCAACGGCCCGAACGAGAAGTCCTTCCAGATCGCCTACGCCATCAACATGGCCGAATACGGCGTGCCAGGCCTGAAGTTCAACGCTTACTCAGCGCGCGGCTGGGGCATCGACGGCACCCACTACACCGGCAACGGTGGTCGGGCCAAGTTCGCCTATGACGGCATCCAGAGCCAAGACGGCGAAAAACACCAGGAATACGGTGTAGGCGCCTCTTACGCAATCCAGAGCGGCCCACTCAAAGCCACGGGCATTCGTGCGACCTACGTTGAGCACCGTGGCAGTGAGTTCCAGTCCGACGGCAGCATCAAAGAGTTCCGTTTGGTCACCACCATCCCGTTCAACATCCTTTAATCAGCGCCAGGTAGACGGCGGGCTCAGGACGAGCCCGCCCTCTATGCTCGTCTGGTTCCATCGATTGCAGAGGGCTCCGAATGAACATGCTCCCGTTACAAGCTGCCATTGCCGCTGCGCTGTTGAGCGTGGCGGTCGGCATTTCGGCCAAACCGCTGGTGGTCTGCACCGAAGCCAGCCCGGAAGGTTTCGATCCGGTCCTGTACACCACGGCCGTCACCGCCGACGCCGCCGCCGAAACCCTGTTCAACCGTCTGGTGGACTTCAAGCCCGGCACCACCGAAGTGATCCCGGCGCTGGCCAAGGCCCTGCCGGAAATCAGCGCCGATGGCCTGACCTACACCTTCCACCTGCGTGACGACATCAAGTTCCACACCACCGACTATTTCAAACCCACGCGCAACCTGAACGCCGACGACGTGCTTTGGAGCTTCCAGCGCCAGCTGGACCCGAAACACCCGTGGCACACCAAGTCCAACGTGGGCTACCCGTACTTCGAAAGCATGGGCTTCAAGGAACTGCTCAAGAGCGTCGAGAAGACCGACGATCACACCGTGGTTTTCACCCTGACCCGTCCGGAAGCACCGTTCCTGGCCGACCTGGCCATGGCGTTTTCGTCGATCCACTCGGCCGAATATGCCGACCAGTTGCTCAAGTCCGGCAAGACCGATGACCTCAACGCCAAGCCGGTCGGCACCGGCCCGTTCATCTTCACCCGCTACGCCAAGGACGCCCAGGTGCGCTTCAAGGCCAACCCGGACTACTTCCGCGGCAAGCCGCCGGCCGACCCGCTGATCCTGGCGATCACCACCGACAACAACGTGCGCCTGCAGAAGCTCAAGGCCAACGAATGCCAGATCGCGCTGTATCCGAAGCCCGACGACATCCCGAGCATCAAGAAAGACCCGAACCTGAAAGTCGATGAACTGGCGGCCATGACCACCAGCTACACTGCCTTGAACACCACCCACAAATACATGAGCGACGCACGGGTGCGTCACGCGATCAACATCGCGTTCGACAAGGCCGGCTACACTGAGGCCCTGTACGGCAAAGGCAACGCAGTTGTCGGCACCGGTCCGTATCCGCCGACGTTGCTGGGTTTCAACAACACGTTGAAAAACCCGCCACGCGACCTCGACAAGGCCCGCGCCCTGCTCAAGGAAGCCGGCGTGCCGGAGGGCACCGAGTTCACCCTGTTCACCCGTAACGGCGGCGGCCCGACCAACCCCAACCCGATGCTCGGCGCCCAGCGCATGCAAGCGGACCTGGCCCAGATCGGCCTGAAGGTCAACATCAAGGTGATGGAGTGGGGCGAGATGCTCAAACGCGCCAAAGCGGGCGAGCACGACATGGTCTCTGCAGGTTGGGCCGGCGATAACGGTGACCCGGACAACTTCCTCACCCCGAACCTGAGTTGCGATGCGGCCAAGAACGGCGAAAACTACGCCCGTTGGTGTAATAAAGAATTTCAGGACCTGATCGACAAGGCGCGCGCCATCGCTGAACCCACCCAGCGCGCTGCACTCTATGAACAAGCACTGGACGTCTTTGACAAGGATCAACCGTGGATCCCCATGGCTTATCCGAAAATGTTCACCGCCATGCGCAAAAACGTCGAGGGTTATACCCAAAGCCCACTGACGACCAATAACTTCGCCACCACCCAGGTGAAGTAAATAAGAAAAAACGCTCGGCACCGTCGACGTTGACGGTGCCGGACCTGCCTAACCGGCTGATTGAGGTACACCACAAGATGTTTAGTTTTATTGCCCGCCGATTGGGGTTATTGATCCCCACCTTCTTCGGCATCACGTTGCTGACGTTTGCGTTGATCCGCATGATTCCAGGCGACCCCGTAGAAGTCATGATGGGCGAACGCCGGGTCGACCCCGAGATGCACGCACAGGCAATGGAACGCCTTGGCCTTAACAAGCCGTTGTATGCGCAGTACCTGGACTACATCGGCAAGCTGGCCCAAGGCGACCTTGGCGAATCCCTGCGCACGCGCACCAGCGTGTGGACCGAGTTCACCGCACTCTTCCCGGCGACCCTGGAGCTGTCCATGGCCGCCCTGTTGTTCGCCGGTATCCTGGGCCTGTTGGCGGGGGTGATCGCGGCCTTGAAGCGAGGATCGCTGTTCGACCACGGGGTGATGGGCATCTCCCTCGCGGGCTATTCGATGCCGATCTTCTGGTGGGGCCTGATCCTGATCATGTTCTTCTCGGTGAGCCTGGGCTGGACCCCGGTTTCCGGGCGTATCGACCTGCTCTACGACATCGAGCCACGCACCGGCTTCATGCTGATCGACACCCTGCTGGCCAACGAGCCTGATGCGTTCTGGGACGCCCTGCACCACCTGATCCTGCCGGCCATCGTGCTCGGCACCATCCCGCTGGCGGTGATTGCGCGGATGACCCGTTCGTCGATGCTCGAAGTGTTGCGCGAAGACTACATCCGCACCGCCAAGGCCAAAGGCCTGTCGCCGGCGCGCGTGGTGTTCATCCATGGCCTGCGGAATGCGCTGATCCCGGTGCTCACCGTGGTCGGCCTGCAAGTCGGCACCCTGCTGGCTGGTGCGGTATTGACCGAAACCATCTTCTCGTGGCCCGGCATCGGCAAATGGCTGATCGAAGCCATTGGCGCACGGGACTACCCGGTGGTGCAAAACGGCATCCTGCTGATCGCCTGCCTGGTGATCCTGGTGAACTTCGTGGTGGATGTCCTCTACGGCTTCGCCAACCCACGCATCCGTCACCAGCGCTGAGATCATGACCATGACCACACCTACTCCAGTGTCAGCAGTCGATCAGAGCCTGCTGTACCCGTCGCCGTACAAAGAATTCTGGCAAGCCTTCTCCAAGAACAAAGGCGCGGTTGCCGGCCTGCTGTTCATGTTGCTGATCGTGTTCTGCGCGCTGTTCGCCCCGTGGGTGGCGCCGCATAACCCCAGCGAGCAATACCGCGACTTCCTGCTGACCCCGCCGTCGTGGCTGGAAGGCGGGCAGATCCAGTTCCTGCTCGGCACCGACGAACTCGGCCGTGACTTGCTCTCGCGCTTGATCCAGGGCTCGCGCCTGTCGCTGCTGATCGGCTTGTCGTCGGTGGTGATGTCGCTGATTCCGGGCATCCTGCTCGGGCTGTTCGCCGGGTTCTTCCCGCGCCTGCTCGGCCCGACCATCATGCGCCTGATGGACATCATGCTGGCCCTGCCATCACTGCTGCTGGCCGTCGCCATTGTCGCGATCCTCGGCCCTGGCCTGATCAACACCGTGATCGCCATCGCCATCGTCTCGCTGCCGTCCTACGTGCGTCTGACCCGCGCTGCGGTGATGGGCGAACTCAACCGCGACTACGTGACCGCCGCCCGCCTCGCCGGTGCCGGCCTGCCGCGCCTGATGTTCATCACCGTGCTGCCCAACTGCATGGCGCCGCTGATCGTGCAGGCGACCTTGAGTTTCTCTTCGGCGATCCTCGATGCCGCCGCGCTGGGCTTCCTCGGCCTGGGCGTGCAACCGCCAACGCCGGAATGGGGCACCATGCTGGCTTCGGCCCGTGACTACATCGAACGCG
This sequence comes from Pseudomonas sp. K8, assembly GCF_014889455.1. Classification (NCBI taxonomy): domain Bacteria; kingdom Pseudomonadati; phylum Pseudomonadota; class Gammaproteobacteria; order Pseudomonadales; family Pseudomonadaceae; genus Pseudomonas; species Pseudomonas sp. K8. The sequence goes on along the minus strand of NZ_VJWO01000007.1, from coordinate 85,098 downwards.
CCTGGTGGGTCGTGAGCCTGCCGGGTCTGACCATTTTGCTCAGCGTGCTGGCAATCAACCTGATGGGCGACGGCCTGCGCGACGCGCTGGACCCGAAACTCAAGAACGCCGCCTGAGGAGATTCCCATGTCACTGTTAGAAATCAAGAATCTCAACGTGCGCTTCGGCGACAAGACCGCCGTGCCGGTGGTCGATGGCCTCGACATCAGCGTCGACAAAGGCGAAGTCCTGGCGATCGTGGGAGAGTCGGGCTCGGGTAAATCCGTGACCATGATGGCGCTGATGGGCCTGATCGAACACCCCGGCATCGTCACCGCCGACGCCCTGAACTTCGACGGCAAGGACATGCTCAAGCTGAGCAACCGCCAGCGTCGGCAGATCGTCGGCAAAGACCTGGCGATGGTGTTCCAGGACCCGATGACCGCGCTGAACCCCAGTTACACCGTGGGTTTCCAGATCGAAGAAGTGCTGCGCCTGCACCTGAAGATGTCCAGCAAGCAAGCACGCAAGCGTGCCATCGAACTGCTGGAAAAAGTCGAGATCCCCGGCGCCGCCAGCCGGATGGATGCCTACCCGCACCAACTGTCCGGCGGTATGAGCCAACGCGTGGCCATCGCCATGGCGATTGCCGGCGAGCCGAAGCTGCTGATCGCCGACGAACCGACCACCGCCTTGGACGTGACCATCCAGGCCCAGATCATGGACCTGCTGCTGGCCCTGCAGAAAGAGCAGAACATGGGCCTGGTGCTGATCACCCACGACCTCGCGGTCGTCGCGGAAACCGCCCAGCGCGTGTGTGTGATGTATGCCGGCCAAGCCGTGGAAGTCGGCCAGGTGCCGCAACTGTTCGACATTCCGGCGCATCCCTACAGCGAAGCACTGCTCAAGGCGATTCCGGAACACAGCCTCGGTGCCGCGCGCCTGGCCACGCTGCCCGGCATCGTGCCCGGCCGTTATGACCGCCCGCAAGGCTGCCTGTTGTCGCCGCGTTGCCCCTACGTGCAAGACAGCTGCCGCCAGACCCGCCCGGGCCTGGACCCTAAATCGAACAGCCTCGCGCGCTGCTTCTACCCCTTGAACCAGGAGGTGGCGTAATGGCCGTCGTTCTTACCGCCCGCGACCTGACCCGTCACTACGAAGTGTCCCGAGGCCTGTTCAAGGGCCACGCCACCGTGCGCGCCCTCAATGGGGTGTCCTTCGAACTGGAAGCCGGCAAGACCCTCGCCGTGGTGGGCGAGTCGGGCTGCGGCAAATCCACCCTGGCCCGTGCGCTGACGCTGATTGAAGAGCCATCCTCGGGCTCGTTGAAAATCGCCGGCCAGGAAGTCGCCGGCGCCGACAAGGCGCAGCGCAAGCAATTGCGCAAAGACGTGCAGATGGTGTTCCAGAGCCCGTATGCCTCGTTGAACCCGCGGCAGAAAGTCGGCGATCAACTGGCTGAACCGCTGCTGATCAACACCCACCTGTCCGCCGCCGAACGCCGCGAAAAGGTCCAGGCGATGATGAAGCAGGTGGGCCTGCGCCCTGAGCACTATCAGCGCTACCCGCATATGTTCTCCGGCGGCCAGCGCCAACGGATCGCCCTGGCCCGGGCGATGATGCTGCAACCAAAAGTGCTGGTGGCGGATGAGCCGACCTCGGCACTGGACGTGTCGATCCAGGCCCAGGTGCTCAACCTGTTCATGGACCTGCAGCAGGAATTCAACACCGCCTACGTGTTCATTTCCCACAACCTTGCGGTGGTGCAACACGTCGCCGACGACGTGATGGTGATGTACCTCGGGCGCCCGGTGGAAGTCGGCCCCAAGGGCGACATCTACGCGCGCCCCCTGCACCCGTACACCCAGGCGCTGCTGTCGGCCACACCGACCATCCACCCGGACCCGAACAAGCCGAAGATCAAGATCGTCGGCGAACTGCCCAACCCGCTGAACCCGCCGTCCGGCTGCGCTTTCCACAAGCGCTGCCCGTATGCGACGGCGCGGTGCAGCAGCGAGGAGCCGCAGTTGCGGGCGTTGGATAACCGCCAGGTGGCTTGCCACTATGCGGAGCAGTTCGTCGCCTGAAACGAGCGTCGCGCTGCCCTGTGGGGGGCGCGGTGACACAGCGTTCTACAGCCCTTCCCGTCAGGTTGCGCATCAGCCTGGCGGGAGGGGCTTTTTTTGCAGGGTCTACGTCTGGCTATCGCCTTCATCATCCGGGTTGTCATCGCCCGGCTCGTCGGTGGTGGAGTCGTCATCGCCCTTGCTGCCGCCCTGGTCCTCGTCGCCGGGCTCCGCTTCAGACTTGGCCAGTTGCAGGCCCTTGGCCTGCCCACTCTGCAGCGCAGACACCGCCGCCCCGCTCTGCACCGGGTTATGTGCCCAGGCCGTCGACATTCCCAATGACAACAGCACCAGCACCTTCAGTAACAGCACGACTCGTTGAACAATACTCATGGTTGATCCCCTCCAGTCAGTAGGTGAATCCCGCACGACCGCTGTTTAGCGCCGCCAGCGTTGAAGCTAGTCCCGATGCCGGGTTCTCGCCAATCCCCACATCGGGTGGAGATCAAAAAATGTGGGAGAGCAAGTCGAACCGTCGCACCGCCCCTCCCACCTTTGGTTTTGCAGCGCCCATGAAAAAGGGCGAAGCCATGACAGCTTCGCCCTCTTGTTCACCGCTCAGAGCTTAATGGTGCTCGCGGGTCGCACGGAATTTCACGTCCGGCCAACGCTCTTCCATCAGCGCCAGGTTGACCCGGGTCGGCGCCAGGTAGGTCAGGTGACCGCCGCCGTCGACCGCAAGGTTTTCCACGGCTTTGTTGGAGAACTCTTCCAACTTCTTCTTATCGCTGCACTCGATCCAGCGCGCGGAGTACACAGTGATCGGCTCGTAGGAGCATTCGACCTTGTATTCCTCTTTCAGGCGACTGGCGACCACATCGAACTGCAGCACACCGACGGCGCCGAGGATGATGTCGTTGCTGCGCTCGGGGAAGAACACCTGGGTCGCGCCCTCTTCCGCCAGTTGCTGCAAGCCTTGGCGCAGTTGCTTGGATTTCAGCGGGTCGCGCAGACGCACGCGGCGGAACAGTTCCGGGGCGAAGTGCGGGATGCCGGTGAAGCCCAGCGTTTCGCCTTCGGTGAAGGTGTCGCCGATCTGGATGGTGCCGTGGTTGTGCAAGCCGATGATGTCGCCGGCGTAGGCTTCTTCGAGCTGTTCACGCTCGGAGGAGAAGAACGTCAGGGCATCGCCGATTCGCACGTCCTTGCCGGTGCGAACGTGGCGCATCTTCATGCCTTTTTCGTATCTGCCGGAGCAGATTCGCATAAAGGCGATACGGTCGCGGTGTTTGGGGTCCATGTTCGCCTGGATCTTGAACACGAAGCCCGAGAATTTCTCCTCCACCGGCTCCACGGTGCGCTCGTTGGCGACCCGGGCCAGCGGGCGCGGGGCCCAGTCCACCACGGCGTCGAGCACGTGGTCGACACCGAAGTTGCCCAATGCGGTACCGAAGAACACCGGGGTCAGTTGGCCGTCGAGGAATTCCTGCTGGTTGAACTCGTGGCAGGCGCCCTGCACCAGTTCCAGCTGGTCGACGAAGCGGTCGTACTCATCGCCCAAGTGGGCGCGGGCTTCGTCGGAGTCGAGCTTCTCGATGATTTTCACATCGGTGCGTTCGTGACCGTGGCCGGCGGTGTAGACAATGATGTAGTCGTCGGCCAGGTGGTACACGCCCTTGAAGTCGCGGTAGCAACCGATCGGCCAGGTGATCGGCGCCGCCTTGATCTTCAGCACCGCTTCGATTTCGTCGAGCAGCTCGATCGGATCGCGGATGTCGCGGTCGAGTTTGTTGATAAAGCTGACGATCGGCGTGTCGCGCAGGCGGCAGACGTCCATCAACGCAATCGTGCGTGGCTCGACGCCCTTACCGCCGTCGAGGACCATCAAGGCCGAGTCCACCGCGGTCAGGGTGCGGTAGGTGTCTTCGGAGAAGTCTTCGTGGCCCGGGGTGTCGAGCAGGTTGATCATGTGATCGCGATACGGGAACTGCATGACCGACGTGGTAATGGAAATACCCCGTTGTTTTTCCATTTCCATCCAGTCGGAGGTGGCATGGCGGTCGGATTTGCGGGATTTCACCGTGCCGGCCACTGCGATCGCCTTGCCCATCAGCAAGAGCTTCTCGGTGATGGTGGTTTTACCGGCATCGGGGTGGGAAATAATGGCGAAAGTGCGGCGTTTCGCGACTTCGGCGGCCTGGTGGGTCATGGGAAATCGCCTGGCAGGTGAGTCAAAAAAGGGCGGCGAGTATAGCGCAAACCCAGGGTGCCGGACCACCGTTCACCCGGTTGGGGGTGGCTAAATACTGCCAAGTATGGAACCTTTTAAAAGGTAGAGACGTCCACTCCCCTGCAACCGCACTCGAAACAGGGGCTGAAAAATCAGCAAGTTAGCCTGACGAGGCTGCGCTCATGGCTTGACCTCATGCCGCTTTTGCCGGCATGGGCGAGCTGCTTTTCGCGACCACATTCAACGGCAGCCAGCAGTGGCATGCCACGCAGGAATGTGTTCGCCGACAGAAGAAAAAAGGAGTCCGCCTGTGGCTATTCGCTATGGCAAAGGGCTGATAGGAGGAGCGGTTGTCGTCGCTCTCCTGGCCCTGCTGATCCACTGGATCGGCATCAACACCATCGAACTGTACCGCGACGATTTGTTGTTTTACCTGCAAGCTCACCTGATTCTCGTCCTAGTCTCCATGCTGGCCGCCCTGATTGTGGGCCTCCCCGCCGGTATCCTGCTCAGCCGCCCGAACATGGTCGGGCGCGCCGAACGCTTCATGCAGATCTTCAACATCGGCAACACCGTCCCTCCCCTGGCCGTACTGGCCATCGCCCTCGGCGTCCTCGGCATCGGCAGCGGCCCGGCGATCTTCGCGCTGTTCCTCGCTTCATTGCTGCCCATCGTGCGCAACACCTACGAAGGTCTGAAAAACGTCCAGGGCTCGCTGAAAGAAGCCGCCACCGGCATCGGCATGACCCCGCGCCAGGTGCTGTTTCGCGTCGAATTGCCGAACGCCGTGCCGATCATCATCGGCGGCGTGCGCGTGGCCCTGGCGATCAACGTCGGCACCGCGCCGCTGGCGTTCCTGATCGGCGCCAACAGCCTGGGCAGCCTGATCTTCCCCGGCATCGCCCTGAACAATCAGCCGCAATTGCTGCTCGGCGCCGCGTGTACCGCGCTGTTGGCCCTGCTGCTCGACGGTCTGGTGACCATGGGCAGCCGCCTCTGGCTGGAACGCGGAGTGCGTGCGTCTTAAGGCTCGGCAAAGGAATTCACATGAAAAAACTGACATTGATATTGAGCTGCGTCCTGCTGTTTGCAGGGGTTGCGCAAGCCGCTGAAAAACCGGTCATCCGCATCGGCGCACGGGTGTTCACTGAACAGACCCTGCTCGCCGAAATCACTTCCCAGTACCTGCGCACCAAGGGTTACGACACCCGCGTGACCGGCGGCCTGGGCAGCAACCTGGCGCGCAGTGCCCAGGAAAGCGGGCAACTGGACCTGATCTGGGAATACACCGGCGTGTCGCTGGTGGCCTACAACCATGTGGACGAGAAGCTCGACAGCGAACAGTCCTACGCTCGGGTGAAAGAACTCGACGCGAAAAAAGGCCTGGTCTGGCTTTCGCCATCGAAATTCAGCAACACCTACGCGCTGGCATTGCCTGAGAACGTGGCCCAGGAATTCCCGCAGATCAACACGATCAGCGATCTGACCCAAGCCCTCGCGGAAAAAACCAAGGCCACGCGCCTGGTGGCCCTGGACACCGAGTTCGCCAACCGTTCCGACGGCATGGGCGGCATGGTCAAGCTCTACGACATGAACCTGACCCGCAAAAACACCCGGCAGATGGACGCCGGGCTGGTCTACACCGCGTTGCGTAACGGCCAGGTGTTTGCCGGCCTGGTCTACACCACCGACGGTCGCCTGAATGCCTTCAAATTGAAGCTGCTCGAAGACGACAAGCACTACTTCCCGGACTACACCGCCGCGCCGGTGGTGCGTCAGGTTTATCTCGACGCCCATCCTGAACTGGCCGCCGATCTGAAGCCGCTGGCTGCCCTGTTCGACGACGCAACCATGCGCCAGCTGAACGCGCGGGTCGACGTCGACCATGAAAGCCCGTCCGCCGTCGCCGCCGACTTCCTGCGCCAGCATCCACTCAACTAAGAGGAGAAGACATGGAATTTTTAAACGCCTTTTCCCATCTTGATTGGGCCCAAGTCCTGCACCTGACCTGGCAGCACATCACCCTGGTCGGCATTGCCGTGATCCTCGCGATTGTCGTCGGCGTACCCCTCGGCGTGCTGATGACCCGCTTCCCGAGCCTGGCCGGCCCGCTGCAAGCCAGCGCCACCGTGCTGCTGACCGTGCCGTCCATCGCCCTGTTTGGCCTGCTGCTGCCGTTCTACTCCAAATTCGGCCAGGGCCTGGGGCCAATGCCGGCGATCACCGCCGTGTTCCTCTACTCCCTGCTGCCGATCATGCGTAACACCTACCTGGCCCTGACCGGCGTGGAGCCGGGCATCCGCGAAGCCGCCAAAGGCATCGGCATGACCTTCGGCCAGCGCCTGCGCATGGTCGAACTGCCCATCGCCGTACCGGTGATCCTCGCCGGTGTACGCACCGCCGTGGTGATGAACATCGGCGTGATGACCATCGCCGCCACCATCGGTGCCGGCGGCCTGGGTGTACTTATTCTGGCTTCCATCAGCCGCAGCGACATGTCGATGCTGATCGTCGGCGCCGTGCTGGTCAGTCTCCTGGCCATCTTCGCCGACCTGCTTCTGCAATGGCTGCAACGCTCGCTGACTCCAAAAGGACTGCTCAAATGATCGAACTTCAACACCTGACCAAGACTTTCCAAAGCAACGGCAAGACTGTCTCCGCCGTGAACGACGTAAGCCTGACCGTCAACGAAGGCGAGATTTGCGTATTCCTCGGCCCCTCGGGCTGCGGCAAGAGCACCACGCTGAAAATGATCAACCGCCTGATCAAGCCCACCTCGGGCAAGATCCTGATCAACGGCGAAGACACCACCGACCTCGACGAAGTGACCCTGCGTCGCAACATCGGCTACGTGATCCAGCAGATCGGCCTGTTCCCGAACATGACCATCGAGGAAAACATCGTGGTCGTGCCCAAGTTGCTGGGCTGGGACAAGCAGAAATGCCACGACCGCGCCCGCGAGTTGATGAGCATGATCAAGCTCGAGCCCAAGCAGTACCTGCACCGCTACCCGCGTGAGCTGTCCGGTGGCCAGCAACAGCGCATCGGCGTGATCCGGGCGCTGGCGGCGGATGCACCGTTGCTGCTGATGGATGAGCCGTTCGGCGCGGTCGACCCGATCAACCGCGAGATGATCCAGAACGAGTTCTTCGAAATGCAGCGCGCGCTGAACAAGACCGTGATCATGGTCAGCCACGACATCGACGAAGCCATCAAGCTGGGCGACAAGATCGCCATCTTCCGCGCTGGCAAACTGCTGCAGATCGACCACCCGGACACCCTGCTGGCGCACCCGGCGGATGAGTTCGTCAGCAACTTCGTCGGCCAGGACAGCACCCTCAAGCGTCTGCTGCTGGTAAAAGCCGAAGACGCGGCAGACAACGCCCCGTCGGTCAGCCCGGAAACCCCGGTGGCCGATGCCCTGGAGCTGATGGACGAACTCGACCGCCGCTATGTGGTGGTCACCTGCGCCGACAACAAGGCGCTGGGCTATGTGCGCCGTCGCGACCTGCACCGTCAGACCGGCACTTGCGGTCAATACCTGCGCGAATTCAACGCCACGGCCGCGTATGACGAGCACTTGCGCATCCTGTTGTCGCGCATGTACGAGTTCAACCGTTCGTGGTTGCCGGTGATGGACGCCGAGCGGGTGTTTTTGGGTGAAGTGACCCAGGAATCGATTGCCGAGTACCTGAGCTCCGGCAAGTCGCGCGGGGGCAAGACCAGTATCGTTTCGCCCGCCGAGACCGCCCTGGCCTGATCTGACACAACACGCTTAAAACTGTGAGAGGGGGCTTGCCCCCGATGGCGGTGTATCAGTCAATATATTCATGACTGACACACTGCCATCGGGGGCAAGCCCCCTCCCACATTTGGTCCGTGGTGTGTCAGGGAAATCCCCCTGATTATCCGCCTGCGGGGAACATCAATCCGTCACACCGGTCGGTTACATAAGTAGCTGCACCCGGTCCCGCGACGAACGCGTGCAAAAACGCGACATTTTTAGTTGATCTCAAGCCCCTCACGCCCTAAAGTTCGCGCCGAACGTCCATGCTGGAAACGATCCATCCGGCTCAAGTACTGACGACGAGACAGCAAGGCCAAGGGAAGCTTATCCCATGGCCTTTTTGCTTTCGGCGACATGCCTTGGGAAGTAGGCGAACCAAAGTGGGGATACGGAGGACGTTCATTTGCACCCATTGATCAATTTAGTTTGCCCTTAGGAGTTCCCAGCATGTCGATCAACGTCGAAGATTATTTCGCGCGCGCCACTTTTGACAAAATGAAGGCGTTCGCCGACAAGCAAGAAACCCCGTTCGTGGTGATCGACACCGCGATGATCAGCCAGGCCTACGATGACCTGCGCGCCGGTTTCGAATTCGCCAAAATCTATTACGCAGTCAAGGCCAACCCGGCCGTCGAGATCATCGACCTGTTGAAAGACAAGGGGTCGAGCTTCGACATCGCCTCGATCTACGAGCTGGACAAGGTCATGGCCCGCGGCGTCAGCCCCGACCGTATCAGCTACGGCAACACCATCAAGAAATCCAAGGACATCCGCTACTTCTACGAGAAGGGCGTGCGCCTGTTCTCCACCGACTCCGAAGCCGACCTGCGCAACATCGCCAAGGCCGCGCCGGGCTCGAAAATCTATGTGCGTATCCTCACCGAAGGCTCGACCACGGCTGACTGGCCTCTGTCGCGCAAATTCGGCTGCCAGACCGACATGGCCATGGACCTGCTGATCCTCGCCCGCGACCTGGGCCTGGTGCCGTATGGCCTCTCGTTCCACGTCGGCTCGCAACAGCGCGACATCAGCGTGTGGGACGCGGCGATCGCCAAGGTCAAAGTGATCTTCGAGCGCCTGAAGGAAGAAGACGGCATCCACCTCAAGCTGATCAACATGGGCGGCGGCTTCCCGGCCAACTACATCACCCGCACCAACAGCCTGGAAACCTATGCCGAAGAAATCATCCGCTTCCTCAAGGAAGACTTCGGCGACGACCTGCCGGAAATCATCCTGGAACCGGGCCGTTCGTTGATCGCCAACGCCGGCATCCTGGTCAGCGAAGTGGTGCTGGTGGCACGTAAATCGCGCACCGCCGTCGAGCGCTGGGTGTACACGGACGTGGGCAAGTTCTCCGGCCTGATCGAAACCATGGACGAAGCCATCAAGTTCCCGATCTGGACCGAGAAGAAAGGCGAGATGGAAGAAGTGGTGATCGCCGGTCCTACCTGCGACAGCGCCGACATCATGTACGAAAACTACAAGTACGGCCTGCCGTTGAACCTGGCGATCGGTGATCGGTTGTACTGGTTGTCGACCGGTGCGTACACCACCAGCTACAGCGCGGTTGAGTTCAATGGCTTTCCGCCATTGAAGTCGTATTACGTGTAAGACGGCGGCGAACAAAAAACCCATGACCTGTCATGGGTTTTTTTTATCGCTCAGAAACAGGTCATGGCATGTTGCTCATAGGCATCGGCCATCGCCCGAATCCGCGGATCATTCGCCTGCGCCAGCGCCTTGTGCGCCACCCGCAAAAACTTCAGATTGCCGCCTGCCAGCGCCTTGCGCAACCACGCCAGCGCCGCCTCGATCTGGCCGCTGTCGGCCAGCACCGCCGCGTAACTGAACTGCCCACGGAAATCCCCGGCTTCGGCTGAGCGTCGATACCACGCCACGGCAGCGTCCGGATCCCTCGGGCAAAACCGGCCCTCTTCCAGATAGCGCCCCAACAGGTTCATCGACTTGGCGTGGCCCTGCTCCGCCGCCTGGCGATAGCACCTCAGCGCGTGCGCCTGGTCCTCGGCGACACCGCGACCGGTGGCCAGCAGGTTGGCGTAGTTGTATTGCCCCCAATCCAACCCGGCTTCGGCCGCCAGCCGATAGTCCCGCGCCGCCGCCGCTTCGTCGGCGACGCAGCCCCAGCCATGCTCGCGGCAACGCCCCAGCATATTGCGCGCCATCAGGTGCCCGCCCTGCGCCGCGATCTGGAACCAGCGCAGTGCCAGCGCTTCATCGCGCTCGATGCCGCGCCCTTCCAGCAGGATCTGCCCGAGCAAGGCCTGGGCATCCGCCACGCCCTCCCTGGCCGCGATCAGGATCGCCTGGGCCGCGCGCACTGGCGAGTCGTCGAGCATGCGCTGCAACTGCTCGACGTTGAGCACTTCTTCACGGCGCAATAAAAAGCCCATGCTCAGACCTCGACCCAGCGACGCAACAGGTTGTGGTAAGTGCCGGTGAGCTGGATCAACGCCGGGTGGTCCGGGACCGCCGCGGTCAGTTGCTGGATCGCACCGTCCATCTCGAACAGCAGGGTGCGCTGGCTGTCTTCGCGCACCAGGCTTTGGGTCCAGAAAAACGAGGCGTAGCGCGCACCACGGGTCACGGCGTTGACTTTATGCAGGCTGGAGCCGGGGTACAGCACCATATCGCCGGCGGGCAGCTTGACCCGTTGCACGCCGAAGGTGTCCTGGATCTCCAGTTCGCCGCCGTCATAGTCCTCCGGATCGCTGAAGAACAGCGTGGACGACAGATCGGTACGCACCCGCTCCTGGCTGCCCTTGGGCTGGCGCACGGCATTGTCGATATGAAAGTCGAAACTGCCCCCGGCCGTGTAGCAGTTGAGCAGCGGCGGGAAGACTTTGTGCGGTAACGCCGCCGACATAAACAACGGGTTTTGCCACAACCGCTCCAGCATCGCCGTACCGATTTCCTTGGCCAGCGGGTGGCCTTCGGGCAATTGCAGGTTGTGCTTGGCCTTGGCGGACTGGTGCCCGGCGGTGATTCTACCGTCGGCCCAGTCGGCGGTTTCCAGGGCTTGGCGAATGCGCTGCACTTCCTCACGAGAGAACAGGCCGGGAATATGCAGCAACATGAGCACTACCTGAGAGCGGAAAGACGTTAATGGTATTGATTCTTATCCTCTCTGTAAAACCCGAAGACGAACGAGATCGTAAAAACCGTAAGGAAAAAGTGTAAAGAATGTAAATTAGCTACGAATAGCAATAAGTCGCAATTGATACAAAGTCTTGTTCAGCCTATATTCCGCGGCCTCACATCCTTGGGGAAAGGACACGTCATGTCGCGCACTTGCATAAAAACACCTGCCAGTTCACCACGCCTGCTGGCTTCGGCCATCGGCGTTGCACTCGGCGCCAGCTCTGTCGCCCATCTGGCGCAAGCGGCCGACGACACCGAACAGAAAGGCCAGCGCAACAGCATCTCCCTGGGCGCCACCAGCATCACCGGGGAAGCACAGGACGCCACCTCCTATCAGGTCGAAAAAGCCTCTTCGCAAAAGTACACTGCGCCGCTGGTGGACACGCCGCGCTCGGTCACCGTGGTGCCCCAGCAAGTGCTCAAGGACACCGCCGCCACCTCGTTGCAGGATGCCTTGCGCACCGTGCCCGGCATTACCTTCGGCGCCGGTGAAGGCGGCAACCCCCAGGGCGACCGTCCGTTCATCCGCGGTTTTGACGCCCAGGGCGACACCTACCTGGACGGCGTGCGCGATACCGGCGGCCAGAGCCGTGAGATCTTCGACATCGAATCGATCGAAGTCAGCAAAGGCCCGAACTCTTCGTTCGGCGGGCGTGGCTCGGCCGGCGGCAGCCTCAACCTGGTGAGCAAGACACCCCAGGCGCGCGACTTCACCAACGGCGGCTTCACCTACGGCTCCGACCAGACCCGCCGCTACGTGCTCGACGTCAACCGCCAATTCCTCGACGACAGCGCCGCGTTCCGCCTGAACCTGATGAGCCACGAACAAAACGTCGCCGGCCGCGACGCGGTGAATTACGACCGCTGGGGCGTGGCGCCGTCGCTGACCTTTGGCCTGGGCACGCCGACCCGCGTCAACGTCAGCTACTACCACATGGAAAGCGACGACCTGCCGGATTCGGGGATCCCCTACGGTTACGGCTCCGCGACCGCCACCGCCCACGTACACGACAAACCCAACGACGGCGGCGACAGCAATAACTTCTACGGCCTGAAGAGTCGCGACTTCCGCAAGACCCGCGCCGATATCAGCACGGTCTCCGTCGAACACGACCTGAACGACAACATGACGCTGAAAAACACCCTGCGCCATGGCAACACCGGCCAGGACTATATCCTCACGCAACCGGACGACAGCAAACTCAACGTCAACAAGTTCGGTACTGTGTGGCGCCGCGCCAACAGCCGCGTGTCGACCACCGAGACCACCACCAACCAGACCGATCTGTTCGGCAACTTCCACGCGCTGGGTTTCAAGCACACCTACTCCACCGGCCTCGAGTTCACCGGCGAAGAAACCCGTGTCAGCAGCTACACCATCAGCCCCAACGCCAACCCGGTCTGCACCGTGGCCAAAGGCAGCCTGGGCGGCCAATGCACCTCGCTGAGCAACCCGAACCCGGACGACGCCTGGACCGGCAGCATCGCGCGCAACTACAACGGCACCAACACCAAAGCCACCAGCCGCGGCGCCTACGTGTTCGACACCATCGAACTGGACCCGAAATGGCTGCTGAACGTCGGCCTGCGCTACGACACCTTCGACACCGAGGCCAACACCAACGCCACCGCCGGGCGCACCAAGATCAAAGACGACAGCCAGTTCTTCAACTGGCAGGCCGGCCTGGTCTGGAAGCCGGTGGAGAACGCCAGCATCTATGCGTCCTACGCCACCTCGGCCACGCCGGCCGGTGGTCTGGTCGGTGAAGGCTCCGACGGCAACCCACTGTCCGCCGGCGCCGCCACCAGCGACCTGCAACCGGAAGAAACCGTCAACTACGAGCTGGGCACCAAGTGGGATCTGTTCCACGACCGCCTTTCGCTGACGGCTGCCGTGTTCCGCACCGAGAAGAAGAACACGCGCATTCTGGTGGATGCCCTGACCTACGAGAACGCCGGTGAATCCCGCGTCGATGGCCTCGAACTCTCGGCCAGCGGCAAACTCACGGATCAATGGCAAGTGTTCGCCGGCTACAGCTACCTCGACAGTGAGCTGGTCAAATCCGGACGCAACGGGCGCAACGGGGTGCTCAGCGCCGGCTCCAGCGAGGGCAACCAAATGCCCAATACGCCGAAGAACACCTTCAGCCTGTGGACCACCTACGACATCACGTCGAAGCTGACCATCGGCGGCGGTGCGTTCTATGTCGACGAGGTCTACGGCGATGCCGGCAACACCGTGTATGTACCGTCCTACACGCGCTACGACGCCATGGCCAGCTACAAGCTGACCAAGAACGTCGACCTGCAACTGAACGTGCAGAACCTGACCGACAAAACCTACTACGACAAGGCCTTCTCGACCCACTTCGCCAACCAGGCGGCCGGGCGCACCGCGCTGTTGACCACCAGCTTCCACTTCTAAACGGTCAACCCGCAGCCAACAGCCCCACGCATCGATGCGTGGGGCTTTTGCGTGTTAAACAACAAAGTTTCTCGACAACCCACGGCATAATGCGCGCCGTGATACAGATATCCAGATGAGCGAGGCGGTCCGACGTGTTGAAGAAAACCCTGTTCCAGTTGCACTGGTTCTTCGGCATCACTGCCGGGCTGGTGCTGGCCTTGATGGGGATCACCGGGGCGGCGGTGTCGTTCCAGGATGAAATACTGCGCGCGCTCAACCCCAGCGTGCTGAGCGTGGCAAAACGCGACGCCGGGGTACTGCCGCCCGCCGAACTGGTGCGCAAGCTCGAAGCCAGCGAAGGCAAGCGCGTGTCGATGCTGTGGGTGGAAACCGACAGCGGCACCGCCGCACGCGTGTTCTTCACCCCGCCGCCGGGTGAACGGCGCGGCCAGATGCGTTACTTCGACCCCTACACCGGCGACTACATGGGTGACGCCGTCGGCCAGGACGTGTTCGGGTTTCTCCTGCAACTGCACCGCTTCCTGGCCATGGGCGACACCGGCCGGCAAATCACCGGGGCCTGCACGCTGATCCTGCTGTTCTTCTGCCTGTCCGGCCTGTACCTGCGCTGGCCGCGCCAGGTGGCGAACTGGCGCGTGTGGCTGACCCTGGACTGGCGCAAAAAAGGTCGCAGCTTCAATTGGGACTTGCACTCGGTGTTCGGCACCTGGTGCCTGTTGTTCTATCTGTTGGCAGCGCTGACCGGCCTGTCGTGGTCCTACGAATGGTACAACCAGGGCCTGAACAAGCTGCTGTCGGACGCCCCGCAGAACGAACGAATGCGCAAACGCGGCCCACCGCCCGCGGGCCCGACGCCGGAAGCCAACTACGCGGCGATCTGGAGCAGCATCTACAGCAGCGCCGGCCCCGACTTGAGTGCCTACAACATCCGCATGCCGGCAGTCGCCGGGCAGCCGGCCACGGTGTTTTACCTGCTGAAAAACTCGCCCCACGACCGCGCGCTGAACCAGATCAACCTGGACCCGGCCACCGGCGCGGTGAAATCCCACGAGCGCTACGCCAGCAAGAGCCTCAAGGCTCAATTGCTGACCAGCCTCTACGCGCTGCACACCGGCAGTTACTTCGGCCTGGTGGGGCGGATCATCCTCACCATCAGCGCGCTGTGCATGCCGTTGTTCTTCATCACCGGCTGGCTGCTGTACCTCGACCGTCGACGTAAAAAACGCCAGGTACGCGATGCCCGCGAGCGCCTCAGCGCCAATTACAGCCATGCGCCGGCCTGGCTGATCGGCTTCGCCAGCCAGAGCGGTTTTGCCGAACAACTGGCCTGGCAGACCGCCGGGCAACTGCAGGCCGCGGGCTTGCCAGTGAACGTGCAGCCGCTGGGCAGCGTCAGCCAGGACCAACTGCGCCAATCAGAAAATGCGCTGTTCGTGGTCAGCACCTTCGGCGACGGCGAAGCTCCCGACAGCGCCCGTGGCTTCGAGCGCAGCGTGCTCGGGCAGGACCTGTCCCTCAAAGGCTTGAACTACTCGGTACTGGCCCTCGGCGATCGCCAGTACCAGCACTTCTGCGGCTTTGCGCGGCGCCTGCACTTCTGGCTGACCAACCAGGGCGGCACCCCGTTGTTCGCCCCCGTGGAAGTCGACAGCGGCGACACCCATGCCCTGCAGCACTGGCAACAACAGCTGGGGCAACTCACCGGGCACGCACCGACAGCGGCGTGGCCGAGCGCACAGTATGAAAACTGCAGCTTGAAGCAGCGCACCTTGCTCAACCCTGGCAGTGTCGGTTCGGCTGTGTACCTGCTGGAGCTGAGCGTGCCGTCAGGGCAACGCTGGACGGCCGGCGACCTGGTGGAAATCCTGCCGCGCAACGGCAGCCGGGCCATCGCGCAGTTCCTCGGGGGCCTGGGCCTGGCCGGCAGCGAGAGCGTACTGATCGACGGCCTGGCGCACACCCTCGACCAGGCTCTGGCCACCCGCCAACTGCCGGACAACCGCGCCCATCTGGTGGGCCTGCATGCCCAGGCGCTGGTGAACGCGCTGGCGCCCCTGGGCATGCGCGAATACTCCATCGCCTCGATTCCCAGCGACGGCGTGCTGGAGTTGATCGTGCGCCAGGAACGTCATCCGGACGGCACACTCGGCCTTGGCTCGGGCTGGCTGACCGAACACGCGGCCCTCGGCTCGAGCATCAGCCTGCGCCTGCGCCGCAACAGTGGTTTCCACCTGCCGGACGCGCCTGCGCCGTTGATCCTGCTGGGCAACGGCACTGGCCTCGCCGGTTTGCGCAGCTTGCTCAAGGCACGCATTGCCGACGGCCAGCAGCGCAACTGGCTGTTGTTCGGCGAACGCACTATCGCCCACGACTACCTGTGCCAGGACGAACTGCAAGGCTGGCTGGCCAGCGGTGACCTGGCGCTGCTGGACCTGGCGTTTTCCCGCGACCAGGAGGAAAAGATCTACGTGCAGGATCGCCTGCGCGAATCGGCGGACGTGTTGCGTCGATGGCTGGCAGACGGCGCGGGGATTTACGTGTGCGGCAGTTTGCAGGGGATGGCCGCAGGGGTGGATCAGGTGCTGCATGAGGTGCTGGGCAGTGAGGCGGTGGAGCGCTTGATCGAACAGGGCCGCTATCGCCGCGATGTCTACTGAGATCCTCTAACCACTGAAGAACTTATGTGGGAGGGGGCTTGCCCCCGATGGCGGTGGATCAGTCAACTCATGGGTTACTGACACACCGCTATCGGGGGCAAGCCCCCTCCCACAGTTTTTGACTGTATTCCAAGTCAGTTTTTGATTGTATTCCAAGTCAGTTTTTGACTGCACTCCAATCAGTTTTTGACTGCACCCTCAATCAGACCGGTTGCAGCTTTTGCTCGAACACTGAAACCCCATCCAGATCACGCAGCATCACCGTCAACTCCGCCGTCTGCCCATCGATCTGCACTTCGCCGAAAAACTGGAACCCGGCAAACGGCGAGGTGTTCTGCGCCGGCGGTGCTTTCTCGAACACCACCTGCGGACCAAAGGTTTTATCCAGCGGATTGGGCCCGAAGCTCCCCGCATTCAACGGCCCCGCGACAAACTCCCAGAACGGCTCGAAGTCCTGGAACGCCGCCCGATCCGGGTGGTAGTGATGCGCCGCGCAGTAATGCACATCCGCCGTCAACCACACATGGTTGCGCACCTGCTGCGCGCGCAGAAACCCGAGCAGCTCGGCGATTTCCAACTCGCGCCCTTGCGCCGGGCCGGGGTCGTTGTTGGCGATCGCTTCCCAGCGCGGCACGCCCGGGCTGACTTCGCCGTCGGGCACGCCGAGGCCGATCGGCATGTCGGCGGCGATCACCTTCCATTGGGCCTGGGACGCCTTGAGTTCGCGCTTGAGCCAGTCCAGTTGCTCTCGGCCGAGGAAGGGTTTGGCGCCGCCCAGGTTGTCATCGTTGGGCCCGCGATAGCTGCGCATGTCGAGCACGAACACATCCAGCAGCGGGCCGTAACTGAGCTTGCGATAAATCCGCCCGCCGCCGTCGGCGCTTTGCCGACGCATGGGTGAATATTCCAGCCAGGCCTGACGCGCATGGCCGACCAGGGTGTTGATATCCTTGGTCTGGTAACGCTCATCGAGCTGCTTGCTCGGCGACCAGTTGTTCACCACTTCGTGGTCGTCCCACTGCCAGATCTGCGGCACTTCGGCGTTAAAGCGCCGCACGTTTTCATCCAGCAGGTTGTAGCGGTAATTACCGCGATACTCATCAAGGGTTTCAGCGACTTTGCTCTTGGCCTCGGTGGTGATGTTGCGCCAGATGCGCCCGCCTTCGGTGGTCAGTTGCGCCGGCACCGGGCCGTCGGCGTAGATGGTGTCGCCGCTGTGGATAAAAAAGTCCGGCAGGCGCAGGCGCATGGCTTCGTAGATCCGCATGCCACCGATGTCCGGGTTGATGCCGAAGCCTTGGCCGACGGTGTCGCCGCTCCACACAAAGCGAATATCGCGACGCTGTTGCGGCACGCTGCGCAGGTGGCCGAACCAGGGCTCGCTGGCGACGCCGGTCTGGGCGTCTTCGAAATGCACGCGGTAGAAAATCGCCTGGTCGGCGGGCAGGCCGGTGAGTTCGACGCGGGCGGTAAAGTCGCTGCGGTTGTCGGCCAGCGGCGAGACGAATCGACGTGGGTTGCTGAACACACTGCGGGTGTCCCATTCCACCACCATCCGCGCCGGGCGGTCGCTGCGGCTCCAGATCATCGCACGGTCGCCGAGCAGGTCGCCGGACTGCACGCCATCGGTGAGTTGCGGCCGGTCCTTCACCGACGCAATCACCGCCGGCGCCAGCCCCGGCAGCAACAGGCCCGCGCCGACGGCTTGCATCACGCGGCGACGGCCGAGATCGAAATGGCTCATGCAGATGCCCTCTTGAGTATCAAAAGGGCAACTAGAACACGCAGGGATGAAGCCGATATGACACCGCCTTCAAAGCCTCGCAGATCTTAATGTGGGAGGGGGCTTGCCCCCGATGGCGGTGGGTCAGTCCATTCATGGGTGACTGACACATCGCCATCGGGGGCAAGCCCCCTCCCACATTTTCCACAGCGTCAGGCTTGGGCGGGTGTGACCGCCAGTTCCACCGCTTCCGGGCGTTTGATCAGCGCATACACCAACCCCGTCAACACGCTACCGGCGGCAATCGCCAGCAAGTACAGCAGCGCATGGTTCATCGCATTCGGGATCACCAGCACAAACAGGCCGCCATGGGGCGCCGCCAGTTTGCAGCCGAAGTACATCGACAGCGCGCCGGTCAACGCGCCACCGGCGATGCTGGCCGGGATCACTCGCAGCGGGTCCTTGGCGGCAAACGGGATCGCGCCTTCGGAGATAAAGCACAGGCCCAGAATCATCGCGGCCTTGCCGGCCTCGCGTTCGGTCTGGGCAAACTTGCGCCGGGCCAGGAAGGTCGCGATGCCCATGCCGATCGGCGGCACCATGCCGGCCGCCATGGTTGCCGCCATCGGCGCACCGCTGGACGCCGCCAGCAAGCCGACAGAGAACGCATACGCGGCCTTGTTGATCGGCCCGCCCAGGTCAACGCACATCATGCCGCCGAGCAGGATGCCGAGCAGCACGGCATTGGTGGTGCCCATCGTGCTGAGGAAGTCGGTCAGCCCGGTGAGCAGCCGCGCCACCGGCGGGCCTACCAGATAGATCATCGCCAGGCCTGTGAACAGGCTCGCCAGCAACGGGATGATCAGGATCGGCTTGAGCGGCTCCAGGCTTTGCGGCAGGCGCACCGCGCCGGTGATCAGCTTGACGCAGTAACCGGCGAGGAAACCGGCAATAATCCCGCCGATAAAGCCCGCGCCCAACGTCCCGGCCAGCAAGCCGCCGATCATGCCGGGGGCCAGGCCGGGGCGGTCGGCAATCGAATAGGCGATATAGCCCGCGAGCAGCGGCACCATGAGCATGAAGGCCTGGTCGCCGACGGTTTTCAGCGCCGCCGCCAGGGTGCCTTTTTCTTCGAAGGCATGGATGCCGAACACGAACGACAAGGCGATCAACAGACCGCCCGCCACCACCATCGGCAACATGAACGACACGCCGGTCAGCAGGTGTTTGTAGACCCCGGTTTTTTCCGACTTGGCCACCGCCCCGCTCGCCGCGCTTTCCACGGTGCCTTCGGCCAGGGCCTTGTGGAGGGTCGCTTCGGCTTGCTTGAGGGCGATGCCGGTGCCGCAGCGGTAGATCTTCTTGCCGGCGAAGCGCTCGGTGGCGACTTCGATATCCGCCGCCAGCAGCACCACATCCGCCTCGGCAATCGCTTGCGGGCTCAACGGCGTGCGCGCGCCGACCGAACCCTGGGTTTCCACCTGCAAGTCATAGCCCAGGCGCTTGGCGGTCTGCTGCAATGCTTCGGCGGCCATGAAGGTGTGGGCCACGCCGGTCGGGCAGGCGGTGATCGCGACAATACGCGGGGCTTGCTTGGCCGCCACCGGGGCTTCGCTGGCGACATACACCTGAGCCTCTTCGGCGCCGCGCCGCAATACCGCCTCGACGCCCTGCAAGGCCTGCGCCTGGGTGCTCTGATACACACGCTTGCCGACAAACCGCTGCATATCCAGCGGCGTGCTGCTGACCAGCAACACCCACTCGGCAGCATCGAGCGTGGCCTGGGACAACTGGCGTTCCGGGCGCTGCACGTCTACCACTTCGACGCTGGTGCTCCAGCCCTGACGCTGCGCGGCGGCGTCGAGCAAACGGGCGCACAGCACACTGGTGACCATGCCGTTCGGGCAGGCGGTAACAATGGCTAAATTCATCACAAACCCTCTTATTGTTCTGTCAGCGGGCGCACATGGACGCCGCTTTCGAGACGCGCCAATTGCGCATCATCGCTGATGCCAAACCCGATCTGCGTGACAGCCATCGCGGCAATCGCCGTGGCGCGGCGCAAGGTGGTCTCGGGTAGATCGAAACCGAGCAAACCGTGGAGCATCCCGGCCAGCAGCGAATCGCCGGCGCCGACCGTACTCGCGACGCTGACTTTCGGCGGCGTGGCATGCAGCGCCGTGCCGGGGCTGAACCAGTTGACGCCGTCGGCACCGTGGGAAATCACCACATGCTCGATGCCGCTCGCATGCAAACGCGCGGCGGCCTGGGCCTGTTGGTCGACGGAGTCGGTCGGGCAGTCCAGCGCTTCGGCAAGTTCTTCGGTATTGGGCTTGATCAACCACGGGCCGGCCTGCAACCCGGCGCGCAGGGCAGCGCCGCTGGTGTCCAGGGCGACTTTCAAGCCGAGGTCTTTCAGCAGCGCCAATAAGCCCTGGAACCACTGCGGGCTGACACCGCACGGCAAGCTGCCGGCGACCACCACCGCATCGTGCCCCGGGGCGATCAGCGTGAGTTGGTTGAGCAACGCCTGCTGCGCCTGCTCGCTGACCAGCGGCCCCGGCGCATTGATGTCGGTGACGCGGCCATCCTGTTCGGCGATCTTGATATTGCTGCGGGTCTCGCCGGGCACGCGGATGAACGCATCGGCAAACCCACGGCGCGCGATCAGCGCGTCAAAGGCCTGGGGGTTGTCCGCGCCGAGAAAACCGCCGACGGTGACCTGATGGCCGAGGTCGGCCAGCACCTGGGCGACGTTCACGCCCTTGCCGGCTGCGTGGGTCAGCATCGTCTCGCTGCGATTGACTTCACCGGGTTCCAGGCGCGCCAGGCGTACCGTGAGGTCCAACGCCGGGTTCAGCGTCAGGGTCAAAATCCTTGCCATCTACACGGCCTCCACAAGGGCTCGCACTTCAGCGGGCGAACCCACCGCGAGTGCTTGTTGCGCCAGGCCCTGGGCCTCGCTCAGACTGAATTCTCGCACCCGCGCCTTCACCTCGGGAATGCTACGGGCCGACACGCTCAACTCATCCACGCCGAGGCCGATCAGCACCGGCACCGCCAGCGGGTCGGCGGCCAGCTCACCGCACACACCGACCCATTTGCCATGGGCATGGGCGGCCCGCACGGTGATGTCGATCAGTTGCAACACGGCGGGGTGCAGGCCATCGGCCTGGGCCGATAGTGTCGGGTGGCCACGGTCGATGGCCAGGGTGTACTGGGTCAGGTCGTTGGTGCCGACGCTGAAGAAGTCGACTTCCTTGGCCAGCACCGGCGCGAGCAACGCGGCGGACGGCACTTCGATCATGATCCCCAGTTGCAGGTCGGCCACCGGGATTTCCAGGCGCAGGCGCTCGGTCATGTCCCGCGCTGCGCGCCACTCATCGACGCTGCCGACCATGGGGAACATGATGCGCAGCGGCCGGTTATCCGCCGAGCGTAGCAATGCGCGCAATTGCGCTTCCATGATCTGCGGGCGTTGCAGCGTAAGGCGAATGCCGCGCACGCCGAGGAAGGGGTTTTCTTCCTCGGCGATCGGCCAATACGGCAGCGGTTTGTCGCCGCCCACATCCAGGGTACGGACCACCAACGGGCGACCGCCGAGGCCATCGAGCACGCGGCGGTATTCAGCTTCCTGGGTGGCTTCGTCCGGCGCTTGGGGGTGGGCCATGAAAATCAGTTCGGTGCGCAGCAGGCCAATGCCTTCGGCGCCCTGCTCCACCGCGCTCGCCACGCCGGCGCTTTCGCCGATGTTGGCGAACACTTCCACGGCGTGCCCATCCCGGGTCAGGGCCGGCTGATGGCGCTGCGCCGAGGCGGCTTGCAGGCGTTGTTCACGGGTGTCGCGTTCGACGCTGGCGCGTTGCAGGGTCGCGGCGTCGGCGTCGACATGCAGGCGGCCGCGCTGACCGTCGAGCAGCAACGGCGTACCGGCGGCCAGCAGCAACACGGCCGGGCCGGCGCCCACCAAGGCGGGGATGCCCAGGGCGCGGGCGACGATGGCGCTGTGGGCGGTGGCGCCGCCACGGGCGGTGAGAATGCCGGCGACGCGGGCCGGGTCGAGGCGCGCCACATCCGACGGGCCGACTTCGTCCATCACCAGGATGTAGGGTTCGTTCGGTTCCTGGACGGTTTCGACACCGCACAACTGCGCCAGCACACGGCGACCGATGTCGCGCAGGTCGGCGGCGCGCTCGGCGAGCAAGGCGTCCTGCAACGATTCCTGCTGCTTGGCGGCGGCTTCGATCACGCTCATCCAGGCGGCTTCGGCGCTTTCACCCTGCTTGAGGCGGGTGTCGACGTCGTCGGTCAGTTCCGGGTCGTCGAGCATTTCCTGGTGGGTGATGAAAATCTCGCGGATCGCCTTGGCCTGGCTGCGTTCGATCAGGCCCTGGATATCGCCGCGCACATCGGCCAGTGAGGCGTGCAGGCGTTGGCGCTCGATGGCCGAGGACTCGCCACGCAACGGATAGTCGAACGGTTGCAGCACCTGGATATGCGCCGGGCCGATGGCGATGCCCGGTGCGGCGGCGATGGCCTGGATCTGGCTGCCGGCCAGGGGCGCGCTGAGTGTCGGTTCGAGCACCACGGCGGCGGCTTGTGCACTCGCGACAGGCAGCGGCTCGACCTCTTCGCCAAGCCCCTCTTGTACCGCGGCCAGCAAGGCGGGCAGCGCATCGTCGGCAATCGTCGGCTCTGCGACAAACTCCAGCACCTGGCCACGCCGGGCGCCGAGGCTGAGCAGCTTGCTCAGGCTTTTCACCGACACGGCGCCCACCGCACCATCGACGATGCGTACACGAATATCGCCGTCAAAACTTTTCGCCAGTTGCGCGAGGATCTTCGCCGGCCGCGCGTGCAGGCCATGGGCATTGGCCAGGGCGATGCGTGCGCTGGGCCAGTCGGGTGGCAGCTCGCCGCCCAATACTTCAAGCACCGCACGGCTGCTGGTGGCGCGGCCCAGTTCCTGGCCACGCCCTTCAATCAACAGCGCACACAGGCGTTCGAGCAAGGTCTGGTGCGCCTCGCCGAGGCTGGCCAGGCAGAACAGACCATTGAGGGGCTGGCCGAGGTAACGCATGGGTTTGTCCGGGGTGACAAACGCCAGCCCCGGGCGCTTGACGGTCTGCTCGCTGTGCAACCACCACAGGCCATCGCCCAGGGGCAGCGCATCGACCTGCTGCAACACGGCGGCAAAGCCATTGCTCACACAATCGGCCTGGCGCAGCAGGCGGGCACCGCGCCACACCAGCTCTTCAAAATCATCGGCGGACACACCGAGCCCGATCATTTGCGCGTCCAATGCCAGTTCCTGCGGCGCGCCCTGCAACAGTTTCAGCAGGGCCTCGGCGGAAGCGGCGCGGCGCAGTGCCTGGCCCAGGTCGGTTTCCCCGAGGGCGCGGGTCAGCAATTGCAGCAGGCGCAGGTGTTCGTCGGATTTGGCGGCAATGCCGATGGCCAGGTAGACGATCTGGCCATCGCCCCAGTCCACCCCTTCGGGGAACTGCAGCAGGCGCACGCCGGTGGAAAATACCTGATCGCGGGTTTCGGGGGTGCCGTGAGGGATCGCGATGCCTTGACCGAGAAAGGTCGAACCTTGGGCTTCACGGGCTTGCAAGCCGCTGAGATAACCCTCGGCGACCAGGCCGTCGGCCACCAGTTTGTCAGCGAGCAGGTGCAAGGCAGCAGATTTATCCACAGCCGTCTGGCCCATGGAAATCTGCTCTATGGTGAGCTCAAGCATGCCGTTCTCCTAGTTAGTGCGTCGGGCGCACTAGGTATTGTTTTGAATAAATCAGTCTAAAGTCGTTCATGAACAAACTGACTGAGCAGTCGGTTGGCAGTAGCCACTCAGTAGCGAACATCGCAAAAATACGCCTGCTGAAACGTTTAATCTAGAATTCGTGGCAGATTACGCGTTAATTGCGCATCCTTGAAGACCCACTCGGCACTTGAGCTGAGACATTGGTCGTCTGCAGTAATCGGTTACGATTGGACAAAATGTCGGGGCAAGCTCCAGAAAACAAGGAAATCCCGGTTTGAAACTCAGTGATATCGCCCGTCTCGCCGGTGTGTCCGTGACCACCGCCAGCTATGTCATCAATGGCAAAGCCGAACAACAACGCATCAGCAGCGCAACCGTCGAGCGCGTGCGTGCGGTGGTCCAAGCCCATGGTTTCACGCCCAACCCCCAGGCTGCGGGACTGCGCAGCCGGCATACGCGCACCTTGGGTTTCATCCTGCCAGACCTGGAAAACCCCAGTTACGCACGAATTGCCAAGTTGTTGGAACAGGGCGCGCGCGCGCGCGGCTATCAATTGCTGATCGCCAGCTCCGACGATGACGCCGACAGCGAGCGCCAGTTGCTGCAACTGTTCCGCGCCCGACGCTGCGACGCGCTGTTCGTTGCCAGCTGCCTGCCGGCCAGCGACGACAGTTATCGCGAGCTGCAAGCCAAGGGTTTGCCGGTCATCGCCATCGACCGGGAGATGGACCCCGCGCAGTTCTGCTCGGTGGTCAGCGACGACCGCCAGGCCTGCCAGCAACTGACCAGCAGCCTGCTGCAACCGCTACCCAAGCAGATCGCACTGATCGGCGCGCGGCCCGAGCTGAGCATCAGCCAGGCGCGCGCCGCCGGTTTCCGTGAAGCGCTGCAAGGGTTTGGCGGTGAAGTGATCGTCGAACACGGCGAGGCGTTCAGCCGCGACTGCGGCCGGCAACTGATGGAGCAATTACTGCAGCGCCTGGGGCATTTGCCTGACGCGCTGGTGACCACGTCCTACGTGCTGCTGCAAGGCGTGTTCGACGCACTGCATGACTTCCCGCTCAAGACGCGGCCGCTGCGCCTGGGCACCTTCGGTGATACCCAACTGCTGGATTTCCTGCCGCTGCCAGTGAATGCCATGGCCCAGCAACATCAACTGATCGCCGACACCGCGCTGCGCCTGGCCCTGGCTGCAATTGAAGAACAACAGTATCAACCCGGCGTAAACGCCATCGGCCGCACCTTCAAGCAGCGCATTCACGAGGTTTGAGCGTGGAGCTGATCGACACCCACACCCACCTGGACTTCCCGGACTTCGACAGCGATCGCCGGCAAGTCCTCGCGCACAGCCGCCAACTCGGCGTACAGCGCATGGTGGTGTTGGGGGTGTATCAGCAAAATTGGCAACGACTGTGGGATCTGGTGCAAGACGATGAAGGTTTGTTCGCAGCCTTCGGCCTGCACCCGGTGTACCTCGACGAGCATCGCCCCGCCGACCTGACGGCCCTGGGCGACTGGCTGACCCGCCTGCGGGGCCATCGGCAATTGTGCGCGGTGGGTGAGATCGGCCTGGATTACTTCCTCGAACACCTCGATCGCGAACGCCAGCAACACCTGTTCGAAGCCCAACTCAAGATGGCCGTGGATTTCCAACTGCCGGCCCTGCTGCATGTGCGCCGCAGCCATGCCGCCGTGATCGCCACCCTCAAGCGCATCCGCCTGCCACGGGGCGGCATCATCCACGCCTTCGCCGGCAGCCGCGAAGAGGCGCGCGAGTACATCAAGCTGGGGTTCAAACTGGGCCTGGGCGGCGCGGCCACCTGGCCACAGGCGCTGCGCATGCACAAAGTACTCGCGCAACTGCCCCTGGACGCCGTGGTACTGGAAACCGATGCACCGGACATGGCCCCCGCCATGCATCCCGGCCAGCGCAACAGCCCGGAACACCTGCCCGAGATCTGCGCCGCGTTGGCCGAGCGCATGGGCCTGAGCCCGTTATCGCTGGCGCAGGCGAGCACACGCAACGCGTGCGAGCTGTTCAATTGGTAGCGGGCTGACGGCCTGCAGGTCCAGGGTCATGCGTTGCCGATGACGGGCAAAACGCAGCACCAGGCAGTGGATCAGCACCGTCACCAGTGAAAGGTTGAGCTGCTCGATCACACTGAGTAACCCCACCCACTCCGCCACCAGTGCCACCAGCAAGGTCACGCAGGTCAGGATGATCATGCTCGGGCGAACCAGCGCCCACTGGTCCAGCGCACGAAATTGACGCTGCTGTTTGCGACCCCGCAACTGCAGGCCCGACTGGCAATACACGCACTCGAACGGCTCGTCGATGGCAATCGCGTTCAACTGCCAAGGCTTGAGTTCAAACGTCATGTCGCATCGGGCACAGCGCCCTCTGATACCGAATGCAGCAATCATCGCCGTGCCTCTTTGGGACTGTGACCAGGTGAAACAAATTTTCACCTATTCACGCCGCCAGAAAAGATACGCCGCAAAATTAAGACAATCACCACAACCACAAAGGACAAATCCTACTAACCAGGCCCTACACCCGAAATGCGCCGATCAGTTGCTTCAGCTCGATCACCTGCTGCGACAACTGCCGGCTGGCCGCTTCGGTCTGGTACGCACCGTCGGCCGCATGCTCTCCGGCGCGGTTGATTTCGACGATGTTGCGGTCGATGTCGTGGGCGACCGCGGTTTGCTGCTCGACGGCGGCGGCAATCTGCTGGTTCTGATCCACGATCATGCCGACGGCACCGAGAATATTTTCCAGGGCCTGCTGGACCTTTTCCGACTGGCCCACGGTGCCTTCAGCCATGGCATGGCTGGTGCCCATGGCCTTGACTGCCGCGCCGACACCGCTGTGCAATCGGCTGATCATCTGCTCGATCTCTTCAGTGGAGTGCTGGGTGCGCCGGGCCAGGGTCCGCACTTCATCGGCCACCACCGCAAAGCCGCGGCCCTGCTCCCCGGCGCGGGCTGCTTCGATCGCGGCGTTGAGCGCCAGCAGGTTGGTTTGCTCGGCGATGCTCTTGATCACTTCCAGCACACTGCTGATGGATTGGCTGTCGGTGGCCAGTTGATTGATCACGCGTACCGACTCATCGAT
Organism: Pseudomonas sp. K8; assembly: GCF_014889455.1. Classification (NCBI taxonomy): domain Bacteria; kingdom Pseudomonadati; phylum Pseudomonadota; class Gammaproteobacteria; order Pseudomonadales; family Pseudomonadaceae; genus Pseudomonas; species Pseudomonas sp. K8. The sequence goes on along the minus strand of NZ_VJWO01000007.1, from coordinate 58,187 downwards.
CTCCGATGCCAACCGCGCAATGCTGCCTTGCTGGGACTGCACCAGGCCACGGCCGCTGACGGTTTCATCGTTGACGCTATGGGCGCTGCTCACCGCCGCCGCCGCGCTGCGTGCCACTTCCTGGGCGGTGGAGGACATCTGGTTCATGGCCGTCGCCACCTGTTCGATCTGGCTGCGCTGCCCGGAGACCGCCTGGTTACTGCGGGCCGAGACCGCCTCGACCTGGCCGGCCTGCAACTCAACCTGGCTGACGGTGTGCCCGACGCGCTCGATCAGGTCGTGGATCTTGGCCACGGTGCCATTGAACACTTGGCCCAGGTCGCCCAACTCGTCGCGGCTGCGGGCGACAAACGTGACGGTCATATCGCCCGCCGCCACCTTGTCCATCATCGCCCCCAAGCGCCGCAACGTGGTGCGCGTCGAGGCATAGAAACCGGCGTACAGATAAAAGATCAGCAAAAACACCGCCGCCAGGGCCGACACCAGTACGACCATGTGCGTGCGGTTTTGCGTCAGCCGTTGCTCCAACTGTTGTCCGAGGAAACCCAGGGTGGCCTCATTGAGTTGGTAGGTCTGGGCCATCAGTTGACTCACGTCGTCGTAGAAGCCCTGCCACGGTGCGTCGAGGGTTTCGGCCATCACCACCTGCTCTTCAAACAGTTCACTGCCTTGCTTGAGGCTCGCGTTGCTGGCCTTGGCCAGGCTGTCGAGCGCTGTGTGGGCGGCTTTGCTGGAGCCCAGGGCGTCCTGCAGCTTCAAGCCGTATTCGGCCTGGAGTTTTTCCAACTGCTGCAACAACTCATCGAAGCGCGTGCTGGAGGAGGAGTTGAGAAAACCCTGGCCGAGGGAGTACGCGCCCATTGCCCGCCCTTCGCCCAACGTCTGGGTGACTTGCGGCGTGACGCCGGTGATCAGTTCGCTGAGCTGGCGCAGATCACTCTGGGGGTCGCGGCTCAAGCCGGATTGGCTGGCGATGATCTGGCTGAGCATCTGCGCCTTGTTCAGCAGTTTGCCGATCAGCGCACTTTTGCTCTGTAGCGATGACTCCTGTTGCTGGGCCTTGAAGGCGCCAACCAGCTCGTCGCGCTTGGCGTCGAATACGGCGACTTGCTCGGGGTCGGTGGCCATCGCGCTCAGGCCTTGCAGGCGCGCCAGCACACTCTGCTCCAGGGTGTTGATCGCGCCCTCCAGATCGCCCGCCTTGCCGGATTGGCCGAGGGTCGCGTTGATCTGCACCTGGTTGTTGAGGGTTTCCAGGTCACGGCGCAAGGCCAGGCTGCTGCCGAGCAAATCCAGGCTTTGCAGTTCGATGCGGGTGCCCTGGAATTCACGCCAGGAATCGCGCACCAGGAAATAGTTGGTCGCCAGCATCGGCAACAGGAACAACACGCTGATCAAACTGAACTTCATGCCGAAGCTCAGGCGGTTCATCAGCGCGACGGCGGGATAGAGCAAGCTCTTCACAGGTGAACTCCCTTCCTATTATTTTTATTTGAGGCGCAGGGCGGCGGCAGATAGCCACTATTTGGCGCTCTACTTGTATAGCTCAAATCGCAAGGGAGTTTTGTAACGTAAAGTTAACGCGCTGTGGGAGCAGGCTTGCTCCCACAGGGATTGAGCGTGACCGCTAGGGCAACACGGTCCAGATGGCGAAACCGGCATACCACAGCACCGCCGCGCGCAGCAGCAGTTCCCACAGGCGATCCAGGCTGTTGATGCCGTCGGCCCCCACCACCGGCGGCGGGATTTCGGCGGCCACCAGGCCGACTTTGTCCATCAGTTGCGCGGCACTGATGTCCCAGCTCAACAGCTCGTGGAGCATCACTCGGCTGACCGCGACAAAGTTGCCCACCAAGGCGAAGCTCGCCGCCAGCAAGCGCACCGGCAACCAGTCAAAGGCATGCCGCAGTTGCGCGGCACGCTCGGCCACCAGAGGGTTCTGACTGTGTTCGCTGGCCAGCGCCAGCAGGCGATAGGCCAGGGCTGCGACCGGGCCCAACAGGAAATACCAGAAGATCACCGCAAAGAAGCTCTGATAGGCCTGCCACAGGAGATACCCCTGGACACGCTCCAGCAACTGCTCGCCACTGTCGGCAGCGACCTTCAGGTCACGCTCGGCCACATGCTCGGCGGCCTGCAGGTCGCCGCGCCGCCAGGCATCGCGGAACGGGCCAAGCCCGGCCAGCAGATCACCGCGCCCCAGGCTGTAGATCAGCACCAGCAAATGCACCGGCAGCGCCAACAGGCCGTAGGCCACCGGTTCCAGCACCAGCAGCAACAACGCCAGCACGGCCACCGGCAGCAACACCAGCAGCGCCAGAATCAACCAGGGCTGTTCGCCCAGGCGCGGGCTCGATTCCAATCTGGCCAGTTCGCGCAGCCATCTGCCGTCGCGCTGCAACTTTTGGCGCAAGGCCGAGAATTTCTCGATCCAGACCGCCAGCACCAACATCAGGAAACTCATTGTGCGTGTCCTCCATCCTGCAGGGCGCTGCGAAAGCGCATCCAATCAAAAGCGGGCCCGGGATCGGTCTTGCGCCCCGGGGCGATATCGCTGTGACCACAAATGCGCTGACGGGTGATGCCCGGGTAAGTCGCCAGCAACTGACGTGTCAGGTCGATCAGTGACGCATATTGGGCATCGGTAAAGGGCAGGTCATCCGTGCCTTCCAGCTCGATCCCCAGGGAAAAGTCATTGCACGTTTCGCGCCCCTCGAAGCTGGAAACCCCGGCATGCCAGGCGCGGTCGAGGCAGGACACAAACTGCGTCACCCCTCCGTCGCGTTCAATCAGAAAATGCGCTGACACGCGTAGGTCGGCAATCCCTGCAAAGTAAGGATGTTCCGTGACATCCAAGCGATTCTGGAAAAATTCCTGCACCTTGCCGGTGGCGAACTGCGCCGGCGGCAGGCTGATGTTATGCACCACCAACAGCGAGACTTCACCTGCGGGGCGCTCGTTGAAGTTGGGCGAAGGGCAATGACGAACACCCTGGCACCAACCGCTGGCGGGGTCCAACTGCATACAGGTTCCTTGAACGTGACTAAGTCTGACCAGTATGCCGCGTTCAGCCCTATGGTTGCGATCACTTGCCGCGATTGAGTTGACGCAAGTTACCCGCCACCGTCGCCAGCGCACGCTCGAACAGCAGGGCTTCGTCCAGGATACGCAACGCACCACGCTTGAACGCCAGGGCCAGTTGGCCGGCGCTGCGCTCGAGCACCTTGAGTCCGGCGCGGTTGACGAAAACATAGCGATCGGCCGGTGCCATGATCGCGTTCAGTTTGCCGCGCAGAGCGGTTTTCTCGGGTTCCAGGAACTCCAGCCAAACGCCAACGCGCAATTGGCGCACCTTGAGCAGGTCGGGATCATCCGCGGCCAGGTCCTGCGCGGCATCGGGCAGGCCTGGGTCGAACACGAAGGGCTCCTGCACCTCGATCAACCTCTCGCCGCCCTCGAACGCCTGAACATGCAGGGCCTGCAGCCGAACAAAGAACTCACGGGTGCTGAAAGGGTCGAACCCCGCGCCGCTCACCCCGTCGCGCAAGGCCTTGAGCAACGCCGGCAACTGCTCCAGCAGATGCCGCCCGGCCTCGGTGTCGTCGTGCAGGCCAACGCTCCAGATCAACTCGTCCAGGGTGCGCAGCCCCGCCTGCCACTGCACCGATTGCTCACCGTGCTTGAGGCTGGCCAGCAACAGCACCTGGCTCCAGGCCTGTTGCACAAACTGCACCACCGAGCGCGGCAGGACCTTGCCCAGCAAACGCCGGTTCAGCACGTCGGCCACGCGCTGTCGGGCCGCCTCGTTACGCAGGCGCGCTTCCTCGGTATCGCGGGTGTGCTGTTCGAGCAATGCACTGTGCCGGCGCTCGTCAGCGGTAAACGCGCAGAACTCCGACAGCAGTTCGGAAAAAATCGCCGGGTCTTCGGCAAAATCATTCAGCAACCGCTGCACCACCTGCTCGATGCGCAGGTACAGGCTGTCACGCGGGTTGCCCTCAGCCGGGCTCCAACCAATGGCGGCACCGGCGATTTCGTTGAGCAGCCGCCGCGCCGGATGGCCGGCGCGGCTGAAAAGGCTCTTGTCCAGCACCGCCAGTTTGAGCATCGGGATCTGCAACCGGGCGATCAAGGCCTTGAAGGCGTCCGGGACGGCGTGGTCATTGAGGATGAATTCGAACAACAGCGCGACCAGGTTGATCACGTCTTCGTCGGCCTCTTCCACGACCCGGGATTTGCCGCTCTTGACGCTGACTCGGGTCAGCAGTTGCTTCAACTGGTTGCGCAGGTCGAAGTCGTCCTCGACATCCGGCTCCGGCACGTATTGCTGCAAATGGGACAACAGCCGCAGCAGGTCGCGAGTGGCAATGGGCTGGGGCTCGGCGCTGGCTTCCAGGGTCGGCGTGACACTGCCGCGCACGGCGCCCAGCAGCGCTCGCAAGGTAGAAAAGGCGTGCTCGCCATTTTCGTCGACTGGCTGGTCGGCGCTTGGCAACCGGGCTTCACGCGTGTGCTTGCACGGTACGCGCCCGCCGGAACGACGGGCCGGCACCGCCTTGAGTTCAGGCAGCACGCCGGTGGCGACCAGCAACTGATTGGCCTCACCGTACAGGTGGTCGGCGTCGCTGAGCACGTACTTTTCAAAGAGCTTGAGCATGACCAGCTTGACGCGAATTTCCACGCCCAGGCTGCGCCCCGCGCGTAGGAAAAACTCGCACAGCAGCGCCGGCCCCAGGGGGTTCTCGCAGTCATCCATGGACCTGCCGAGCAAGGCGCCCAGGCGAGTGGTCAGTTGCCCCAGGGCGAGGCCGTCGCGATGCTGCACCCGCCCGAGCATTGCCTCCAGCGCCAGGGCTTTTTCCAGGTCCTCCCTGAGGATGCCGGGCACCTTGTCGTAGGACACCACCGGCACCAACTGCCGTTCACCACGCCCTGCCCCGCCCAGGTTGGCGAAGGCCTCGAACAGTTGCCCCATGAACACGCGCTCGAAATTCTTGCGCTTGAGACGCAGGTCGCGCATGGCTTCAAAGAAAATATGGTGGTCGACGTTGTTAAGGGCCTTGTCGGCCATTTCGAACAGGGTGTCGTCGGCGTTATCGAACAGCTCCTGCAAACCTTGCTGCAGTTGCTGCGCAGCCTTGTCGCGAACCTGCAGCAACACCACCGGTAGGCGCGCGAGCGGCGATGGCGTGGTCTGTGCCTTATTGATCGGCACCACCTTTCCGTCGTTGTGCATCCAGGCCTCCTGAAACGGCGGTGTGGGTAGGGCAAAGTCGGGGCAGGCCCAGTTGGGCACTGCGAATATCCGGTTACCACCAGGACGTCAAAGCTATGACGCCAATTGCAAGGCGCGAGATTATCTTGCAAATGGGGGTCGTTGCGCCAGCGAACTCTGTCATAACGCTGTAAATGAGCACGCCACTGGGTTCAAACGCGCACAGCCCCTATAATCGGCGCACTTTGTTTGTGGAGCCTGTTATGCCGAATCTCCGTCTTGCCGACCTCACCGCCGAAATCGAAGCCAACGTGCGCCGCGCACTGCGCGAAGACATCGGCAGCGGCGACATCACCGCGCAATTGATCCCGGCCGAACGGCTGGCCAAGGCCACGATCATCACCCGCGATGCGGCCGTTATCGCTGGCACGGCCTGGGTGGACGCGGTGTTCCGCCAACTGGACCCGCGGGTCGCGGTGCATTGGCTGGTGGCCGACGGTGAACGCGTCAGCCCCAACCAGGCACTGTTCCACCTCGAAGGCCCGGCACGTTCGCTGCTCAGCGGCGAACGCAGCGCGCTGAATTTCCTGCAGATGCTCTCCGGCGTCGCCACACGCGCCCAGTACCTGGCGGATAGCGTCGCGAGCACCCAGGTCAAGTTGCTCGATACGCGCAAGACGCTGCCGGGCCTGCGTCTGGCGCAGAAATACGCCGTGACCTGTGGCGGTTGCCACAACCATCGCATCGGTTTGTATGACGCGTTCCTGATCAAGGAAAACCATATCGCCGCCTGTGGCGGTATCGCCCAGGCGATTTCGGCCGCGCACAAGATCGCCCCGGGCAAACCGGTGGAAGTCGAAGTGGAAAGCCTGGACGAATTGCGCGAAGCGTTGGCGGCGGGCGCCGATATCATCATGCTCGACGAACTGAGCCTGGACGACATGCGTGAAGCCGTGCGCCTGAACGGCGGCAAAGCCAAGCTGGAAGCCAGCGGCGGGATCAACGAAAAAACCCTGCTGCCCATCGCTGAAACCGGGGTGGACTACATCTCCATCGGCGCGATGACCAAGGATGTGAAAGCGGTGGACCTGTCGATGCGCCTCAGTATCTGAAGCCCGTTGCAGGAGCCGGGTTGCCGGCTCCTGCAACAGCGGTTCAGACCACCAGGTTATTCATCTCGCAATACTCTTCCCATTCGACACCGAGCACTTCAGCCGCCTCTTGGTGCAAGGCCAGCCGTGCGGCTTCGAACTCGTCCGCTGACGAGGTGTACTTGAGGCTCAGCTCCCATGGCTGGAGGCCCTGGCTCTCGGCCTCGTCCTCAAATGCCCACTGGATCTGGTCGCGCTGATCGTCAGCGCTCAGGTCCTTGATCTCTTCTTTAAGCTGCGGCGATTCCCCGAGGTATTTGTCGAGGGCTGCTTGGTGCCGAACTTCCTGGGTCATTTCAGTCGTGGTCATGTTGTTCTCTTAGATCGAGGAATGGGGATGCATCTGGGTCATCAAGGTTGCGCAGATACAAAAGAGCGGGCACGAATGCCGACTCGCCTGGCCTTCAGAACCATTCTGGGATCATCTGAAAACGGTGTTGCTTTGGTGCCCGAGACAGGAATCGAACCTGCGACCTTCGCGTTACGAGTGCGCTGCTCTACCGGCTGAGCTACACGGGCGGTGGGCTAAAGCTAGCACCGCATCGGGCGTCCGGCAACTCACTGACGTCGCAGGGCAATCACCCCTTGGGCCCAGAAGCGCGGCTGCAGGTGTTGGTTGCCACCTTCAAGATAGTCTTGCTGGGCTTGCTCGATGTTCGGGGCATCACGCATCACGACCCACACCAGCAGGCCAACGGACAGCACCGCCGCCACCCGCCACCCTGCCCAGGCCCATGGCAGCGACGCGCCAGGAGCGGCGCGCCACACGTGCAGCGCCATCAACCAGCCCACCACCAGCGCCAACCAGACCTGCGAGTTGGGCATCACGATGACGCCGTCGACCATCGCTTGCGTGAGCGCGCCCAGCAATGCCGCGAACAGGCACCCGCGCAGCAAGTCCACGCGCTCTGTAGAACAAGCCCGCGCCCGCAACACGCGGAGGGTGGCCCAGCCACCGCGCCACGCCAAGGCTGCCACGCACAAGGCCGAGGGAACGCCCCACTCGCTGGCCCATTGCAGGATTGCCTGGTGCGGGTGCGCGGCGACCGGGTTGGCGATATCCGCGAAATGCATCGGCCCGAACCCCAGCCACGGACGCTCGGCGATCATGTGCCAGGCCTGCCACCAGATCGGACCACGCCCCGACAGCGAAGTGGTGAGGCGATCGCTGACGCCACTGCCGACCTCGACACCCAGCGCACCCGTCAACAGCGTGAACAACGCCGTATACAGCAACAAACCGCCGCACACCGCAGCCAATTGCCAGGCCAACCAGCGTCGCCCCCACGGCCCGAGCAGCGCCAACGCCACCCCGGCCACCGCCATGCCGAGCCAGGTGCCGCGGGTGCCGCCGCTGATCGCGATCAACCACCACACACACAGCAACGCAAACACCGCGCCGCGCACGGAGCGGGAGACCTTGGGCATCAGCAAGGGCAGCGCCAGCAATGGCAGGGTGAAGGTCTGGAATTGACCGTAGAAGCGCTTGTTGGAAAACCCGGACAGCAACGCGTCCGGATCAAGAACCCGCGCGCCACTGGCGAAGGCGAGCGCGCCGGCATACAGATATTGGATCGACTTGATCAGGCACAACAGCACCACCATCAGGATCAGCACGCGGTCCAACGGCTCACCTGCATGACGGCGCAGCAGGGCAACCGCGACGGCGATCGCCCCACAACTGATGAACAGCGCGACCTCGGTGAAGGCCCAGAGCGGCTGATGGGCCAGTGCCGATGACACCAGGCCCAGCCCAACGATCAGCACCAGGCCCAGGGCCGTCGGCCGGTCCACCAGACGCTCGACGGGAACGACCGTCAGCCCATACACCACCGCACCCAGGCCCATGGCCACCTGCATTGCGCGCTGCCAGTCATGCCCGCTGAACGGTGCGCAGATACCCAGCGCGAGCAAGCACGCTGCAATCACCAGGAACGTCTTGTCGCGCTGCTGCGGGGATAACGACATCGGCCACCTTTACGTCCGTGCGCAGGGTTTGGCAGTCATGCTCCGTCGGCGCCACACCCTTTGGCGGCGTACTTGGCCTCTGCCGTCGTGGCGCATTTCCAGCCGGCGGTGGCGCTGCGCGTCAGGGTAATGGTCTTGCCCAGTACCGGTGCCGGGGCGTCGAGTATTTCGCAACTGATGGAACCGGCGCCGGTGGCGACATCCCCTGCCACATCGATCTTGCAATTGGCGGTCGGGCTAGTGCCACCGATCAATGCCACGGTTGGCACTGTGCCTTGGTTGAATACATCCTCGTAGCCGGCTTTCAACGCGGTGATTTCAGCCAGCCCGGCCGTGAACTTGGCCTTGGCCTGATGCGTGGTGTACATGGGCAAGCCAATGGTGGCCAAAATGCCGATGATTGCCACGACGATCAATAACTCGATCAAAGTAAAACCTTTCTGACGCATCACATTCCTCTCCAGAACAGAACCCATGACAAGGCGCGTCCTGCGCCCCGTATCGTGCAGCCGCGCCAGTGTACTCACCCGCGAGCGGCCAATCGCGTCCAAGACGCACAATCTGACATTTTATCGTTGAACGCCGAGCAATCCGAATCCGTCACCTGGCTACGCTATAAAGATTCGACGACCTGTGTGCGGAACAGAGACATGACCAACGCTGCCACGACATACGCCTGGGAAGGCATCAACCGCCAGGGACGCAGGGTGTCCGGGCAAACCGTCAGCCACGACCTCGCGCGGGTCAAGGCACAACTGCGCCAGCAAGGGATTTGCCCTGGCCGCGTGCGCAAACAATCCGCCGGCCTGCCAAGCCTCGCTGCGCCGATCAAACCGGCGGACATTGCCCTGTTCACCCGCCAACTGGCGACACTGCTGAAGGCCGGCATTGCCTTGCTGCAAGCCTTCGACGTGATCAGCGAAGGCTTCGACAACCGCCACATGTACAGGCTGGTAAAAGGCCTGAAACAGGAGATCGGCGCCGGGAATACCCTGGCGTCGGCACTGCGCAAACAGCCGCGCTACTTCGATGACCTGTACTGCAACCTGGTGGCAGCGGGTGAGCAGGCCGGCGCCCTGGAAACCCTTCTGGAGCGGGTGGCGGATCACCTGGAAAAGAGCGAACGGCTCAAGGCCCGGATCAAGAAGGCCATGACCTACCCCATTGCAGTCATCGTGGTCGCCAGCCTCGTCAGCAGTCTCTTGCTGATCCATGTGGTGCCGCAATTCCAGAACCTGTTCGCCAGCGTGGACAGCGAGTTGCCCGGTTTTACTCTGTACGTGATTGCCTTGTCCGAGTTCCTGCAACAAGCCTGGTGGATGCTGGCGCTCAGCCTGGGCGCGGGAGGTCTGGGGTTGCGCCGGGCCTATCGCGTATCGCCGGGTTTTCGTCATTGGCTGGATGCCGGTTTGTTGAAAGCGCCCCTGGCGGGCACACTGCTGAAAAAGTCGGCAGTCGCCCGCTACGCACGCACGCTTTCAACTACGTTCGCGGCCGGAGTGCCGTTGGTGCAGGCCCTGGATTCAGTGGCGGCCGCTGCCAGCAACCAGCTATTCAAACAGGCTATCGAACATATGCGTCACGATGTATCCACAGGCATGCCGCTGAATCGGGCCATGGCCGCCAGCGGTCTGTTCCCTGGCATGGCGATCCAGATGACGGCGATTGGTGAAGAATCCGGCACCCTGGAGCACATGCTGGAAAAAGTCGCGAGCCACTATGAGTCGGACGTCGACACGCTGGTCGACCAACTCACCAGCCTGATGGAACCGCTGATCATGGTGGTGCTCGGCGGGATTGTCGGCGCTTTGGTAATCGCCCTGTACCTGCCGGTCTTCCAACTCGGTACGGCATTTTGAGCCTGCTGTTGAGCCAGCAGCCGTGGGCCTTTGTCGCCATGGCAATGGTGCTGGGCTTGATCGTGGGCAGTTTCCTCAACGTGCTGGTGTGGCGCCTGCCGAAAATGCTTGAACGGGAATGGCGCGCACAGGCCCATGAAGTGCTCGGTTTGCCCGGCGACCCCGTCGGGCCGAGATACAACCTGATGCAGCCCAATTCCTGCTGCCCGCACTGCAATCAGCCGATTCGGCCGTGGGAAAACATCCCGCTACTCAGCTACCTGATGCTCCGGGGCCGCTGTGCCCATTGCCGCGAAGCGATCAGTGCGCGTTATCCCTTGACCGAACTGGCGTGCGGGTTGATCTCGGCCGTGGTGGCCTGGCATTTTGGCTTTGGCTGGCAAGCGGGCGCAGTGATGCTGTTGAGCTGGGGCTTGTTGGCGATGAGCCTGATCGATGTCGACCACCAACTGCTGCCCGACGTGCTGGTCCTGCCGCTGTTGTGGCTGGGGCTGATGCTTAACAGCGTCGAGCTGCTGGTGCCCCTGCCCGATGCACTGTGGGGTGCGGTGATCGGCTACATGAGCCTGTGGACGGTGTTCTGGCTGTTCAAGCTGGCCACCGGCAAGGACGGCATGGGCTACGGCGACTTCAAGTTGTTGGCGCTGCTCGGCGCCTGGGGTGGCTGGCAAATCCTGCCGATGACGCTGCTGATGTCATCGCTGGTGGGCGTGTGCGGCGGGCTGATCCTACTGCGTCGGAGCAAGATCCAGGCGGCCACGCCGATGCCGTTTGGTCCCTATCTGGCAATTGCCGGCTGGATTGCCGTGCTCTGGGGTGGTCAAATAACCGACTTCTATTTGCAGTCTGTCGGTTTCAAATGACCACTCCTGTTGCAACACCCTGGATTCTTGGCCTTACGGGCGGCATCGGCAGCGGCAAGAGCGCCGCGGCCCAGCACTTCAGCGACCTCGGCGTAGACCTGGTAGACGCCGATCACGCCGCGCGCTGGGTGGTCGAACCCGGCCGGCCGGCGCTCGCCAGCATTGTCGAACACTTCGGTGCCGGCGTGCTGCAGCCCGACGGCCAGTTGGACCGCGCCGCATTGCGCAAGTTAATCTTTGAAGTGCCGCAAGAACGCCGCTGGCTGGAAGCCTTGCTGCACCCGTTGATTGGCGAAGAGATTCGCAACCACCTGGCGCGTGCGCGCTCGCCTTACGCGATCCTGGTGTCGCCGCTGCTGATCGAATCCGGCCAGCACAGCATGACCCAACGCATCCTGGTGATCGACGTGCCGCAATCCCTGCAGATTCAGCGTACCCTGCAGCGCGACGGCATCAGCGAACAACAGGTGCAGGCGATACTCAAGGCCCAGTCCAGCCGCGAAGACCGCCTGAGCCATGCCGATGACGTGCTGGTCAATGACCGCGACCTCGCCTGGTTGCACAGCGAGGTCGAACGACTGCACCACTTTTACCTTACTTTGCGTGGAGGCCGATCATGAGCCAACCCTTGACCGTCGAATGCCCAACCTGCGGCGCACCCGTGGAATGGAAAGCGACCAACCTCAACCGGCCGTTCTGCTCGGACCGTTGCAAGCTCATCGACCTGGGTGCCTGGGCCGCTGAGGAACATAAGATCCCCGTGGCGCCGGACGCCGAAGACGAGCTGTTTTCCGAAGACCTGCCACCGCGCCATTAAGGCCGCATAAAGGCATATTCCTGCTGGTCGTCGAGGTTCTCTGCCAGGTATTGCAACTCGTCGGCCAGGTCTTCGAAACTGCGCACGCCCTTGCTCTGCTGCACCACCGCGCTGAGCATCGCGCGCAAGGTCAAGCCTGGATCAAAGCCGATTTCTTGTGCCGCGTCCTGGCTTCTGCGCAACTCCTGACGTGCCCATTCATACACACTCATGATCCGTGCTCCCATCTTGCTCAGGAAAAGTTTCGCAAAGCATGGGCCCGCCACGCTGGGCGCGATTTGATCTGAGTCAAGTCTGCGAATTGTCGTCTTTCCAGGGCGCCGAGAGGTAGCGCGTGCGGTTGAATGTCTCCAGCCATTCCGGGCAAAACACCACCAGGGCGCTGATGACCATGCCGTTGATGAAGGCCTCGGGGAAGATGATCAGCCACAGGTAACCGATAAAATCCTCCAGCCATTCCGGCATCGCGAAACGCCCGTCGAACCACAGCAACCCCAGCCCGGCCAACAGGCAGAGCAAGGCCGACAATGCAGCGGCGAAAAAGCCGGAACAGAAGATATAGACGAACGGGTTACGCGGTTGTGCCCGCTCGACAAGCACCGCGCAGGTTTCAGTGACCAGCACCGGCAGCACGATCAGCAGCAGGCCGTTGATGCCCACGGCGGCCAGGTCCTGGCGACCCAGCAACAGCAAGCCCAACGGCGCGGCGAAACCGCCGACGATTGCCAGCGGCCAGTCGAGCAGCAGGGTCACGGCCGTCATGCCGATAAAGTGGTAGGAGACCCCGGTATCGAAGTCCCGTCTCACCAACCACAACATGAATAACGCGAACACCGTACCGAACAGCAAATGCTGGCGCCGCCGGTCAGCAAACAGCTCGACCCACGGCGAACGCAAGATCGCCCACAACAGCACCGGCGCGTACAACAGCCAGCCGATGCCGAGGGTTCCCGGCGCCAGCACCGCGGCACTGATCACGGTTTCACCTGCTCCAGGGCCTCGCGCAGTTCAGCCGCAGAGCCGTACTCGTGGCGCGCTGTCAGCTTGCCATTATCCAATTGCAGCCACAGCACCTTATCCACAGGCGCGGGATAACGCGGAGCGATGCGTGCGTCCCGGTCCAGCATGACCCGGTAGTTGTAGGACTGCATGGCCGGCACCGCGAACAGCTTGGCGACCAGCCGAGGCATGCGCTGGATATCCGCGACAAACACCCCATGCCGCGCTTCGAGATAGCCTTTGGGCTGGCCTTGCAGGGCGGCGTTCACTAGCTTGGCGGCATCCATGCTGCGGGCCACCAACAGGACCTGTGCCTGGTCATCCAGGGTGTAGGCCTGATCGAACTGATCCAGCAGAGTCCAGGGCGCCACGCGCTCACCCACTTCAACCGCCTGGGCCCACACGGGCAACAGGCTCAACAACAGCACGGCGAAAAACTTCACTGCACACCTCATGCTTGAGAGAAAACCGAGTCGACAGTTTACACCGGGCTTTCACGTCGGGACTTCCTGAGGTCATCATTTGGGCGCTAAGCTGCACGCATGGATGACTCAGATTATTTGCGCCTGCTCACCGTGGCAGCCGAACAAGCCAATGCGTTCCTGTCCAATGCCCGTAAATGGGAGCGTGAGCGTTGGGTCTGCCAGCGCCTGCTGCAAGGCTTGAACGTGCCGTACCGCGCCGAAGAGTTTCATGCCGCCGGGCAAGAACCGCCGGACGTGCTGTTTCGTGACGCCAGTTTCGAAGTGTTTTTCGTGCTGGACGAAGGACGCCGTCTGAACGATGAATGGCGCGACGAATTGCTGCGTCGACGCAGTGCGTTTTCCCTCAGCCAACTGGTCAGGCGCGAAGCCAAGCCGCGGCGGATTCCGGCCCATGAATTCCTGCTGCGCCTGGCGCCGACCCTGCGTAAAAAAGCGCACAACTACAAAGAACGCGGGATGGACCTGGGCGAGCTGGATATCGTCGCCTTCGCCAGCCTCAAGCGCGAGGTGCTGGACCTCAACAGTCATTTCCCGCCGCCCACCGAATACTTGCGCCAGGGCTGGCGCTCGCTGTCGCTGGTGGGGCCGACGTTTGCCCGGGTACTGTTCGCCCACCCGGACGCGCCGGATTTCTTGCGCAACAATCTGGGGCGCAGCATCGTGTTCGACGTGGGCATCAGCCTGTGACGCGAGCACAGGCTACGCTTATGGCGATACCGCCAACTCCCTGACCGTAACGTGACACCCTTTTGCAACGTCTACCTGACGAGGCCTTATATGACCAGCCGCCTGAACCCCGACGACCAACAGCATGTCGAAGAGTACCTGCAACTCTCCCAGAACCGAGTCGAGCGCAAGCCTTTCCGGCCGTGGCTGCTCCTTGGTGTGGTGCTGGTGGTGGTGATCGGGCTCGGCCTGCTGAGCCGCCTTTTGAGTTACCTGACGCTATGAGCTGCCTGGCGCTCGCGGGGGTAACCGCTCCGATTTCTTTTAGCCTTGCGAGATATCCCCATGACCCATCGTATTATTATCGTCGGCGGCGGCGCCGGCGGCCTGGAGCTGGCTACCCGCCTGGGTAAGACCCTGGGCAAGCGCGGCACCGCCAGCATCACGCTGGTGGACACCAACCTGACCCATATCTGGAAACCGCTGCTGCACGAAGTGGCCGCCGGCTCGCTGAACTCTTCGGAAGACGAACTCAATTATGTCGCCCAGGCCAAATGGAACCACTTCGAGTTCCAGCTGGGGCGCATGAGCGGGCTCGACCGTGAACAGAAGAAAATCCAACTGGCCGCGACCCTCGACGAAGAAGGCCGCGAACTGGTGCCTGCGCGCGTACTGGGCTACGACAGCCTGGTGATCGCGGTCGGCAGTACCACCAATGACTTCGGCACCGAAGGCGCGGCGCAACACTGCCTGTTCCTCGACACGCGCAAACAGGCGGAGCGCTTCCATCAGCAGTTGCTCAACCACTACCTGCGTGCCCATGCCGGGCAAACCGACGTGGTGGAAAAGATCAGCGTGGCCATCGTCGGCGCTGGCGCCACCGGGGTTGAACTGGCGGCCGAACTGCATAACGCCGCCCATGAACTGGCAGCCTACGGGCTGGACCGGATCAAACCGGAAAACATGCACATCACCCTGATCGAAGCCGGCCCACGGGTCCTGCCTGCCCTGCCGGAGCGGATCGGCGGACCTGTGCATAAAACCCTGGAGAAGCTCGGCGTGACGGTGCTGACCAACTCGGCGGTCAGCGAAGTGACGGCCGACGCGCTGATCACCAGCAGCGGCCAAGTGATTCCGGCCAGCCTGAAAGTGTGGGCCGCCGGCATCCGTGCGCCCGCCTTCCTCAAGGACATCGACGGCCTGGAAACCAACCGCATCAATCAACTGCAGGTGCTGCCGACACTGCAAACCACCCGCGATGAAAACATCTTCGCCTTCGGTGACTGCGCCGCCTGCCCGCAACCCGGCACCGACCGCAACGTACCGCCACGCGCCCAGGCCGCGCACCAGCAGGCTTCATTGTTGGCCAAATCGTTGAAGCTGCGGATCGAAGGCAAGGACCTGCCATCGTACAAGTACACCGACTACGGCTCGCTGATCTCGCTGTCGCGCTTCTCGGCGGTGGGTAACCTGATGGGCAACCTCACAGGCAGCGTGATGTTGGAAGGCTGGTTGGCGCGGATGTTCTATGTGTCGCTGTACCGCATGCACCAGATGGCGCTGTATGGCGCCTTCCGCACGGCGATGCTGATGCTGGGCAGCCGGATTGGGCGCGGAACTGAGCCACGTCTCAAACTTCACTAAACACGCGATCAATGTGGGAGGGGGCTTGCTCCCTCCCACATTGGTGTTGTGGTGGATTTGGGATAATTTCAGGCAAAAAAAATCCCCATATCTTTCGATACGAGGATTTTTAATATGGTCGGGGTAAGGGGATTCGAACTCCTGACATCCTGCTCCCAAAGCAGGCGCGCTACCGGACTGCGCTATACCCCGGTGAAACAAAGGCGACCTCTCAGCCGCCTTCTTCGATCAGGGCTTTTGGCCGCTGATCTTAAGATCTGATTCCAGCGTTAACTGGTTTCAAAAATGGTGGGTCGTGTGGGATTCGAACCTACGACCAATTGGTTAAAAGCCAACTGCTCTACCAACTGAGCTAACGACCCAAAAATGGTCGGGGTAAGGGGATTCGAACTCCTGACATCCTGCTCCCAAAGCAGGCGCGCTACCGGACTGCGCTATACCCCGGTTTTGAAATTGGCTCCGTGACCAGGACTCGAACCTGGGACCCAATGATTAACAGTCATTTGCTCTACCGACTGAGCTATCACGGAACTACACATTTCAAATTTACAACTTTTACTGCGGTGTAACCTTCTCTTCGATGCGTCCGTATCGCTACGTTCGTGTCTCTGAGGCGCGCTATTCTACAATCTTAAAAACCCCTGTCAACCCTTTAAATTGCTTTTAAGACAATGATTTGCGCTTCTTTCTGATTTCTTCTTGGGGAGAAGAAACCCGTGGGCTGACGTTGCTGCGGGGCGCACTTTACAAGCCTTTGCCTTACAGTTCAACGCCCTATCGAAAAAAAAGGCCTCGCAACGCGAGGCCTTCTCTTTATAGCCCGACCGACCGAACTCAGTGGAAGACGATTTCGTCGTTTTCCACCGTGGCCTTGACGCTGGTGCCCGGCATAAAGCTGCCCGACAGAATCAACTGGGCCAGCGGGTTTTCGATCCAGCGCTGGATCGCACGCTTCAACGGCCGTGCGCCATACACCGGGTCGTAACCGACCGCGATCAGCTTGTCCAACGCCTCGGGGCTCAGCTCCAGCGCCAGCTCGCGCTCAGCCAGACGGCTGCGCAGGCGGCCCAACTGGATCTCGGTGATGCCCGCGATCTGATCCCGTGCCAAAGGCTCGAAGATCACCACTTCATCGACCCGGTTGATGAATTCCGGGCGGAAGTGCGTGGTCAGCGCATCCATCACAGCTGCGCGCTGGGCTTCACGATCGCCCACCAGTTCCTGGATCTGCACCGACCCCAGGTTGGAGGTCATCACGATCACCGTGTTGCGGAAATCCACAGTACGCCCGTGGCTGTCCGTCAGCCGGCCATCTTCCAGCACCTGCAGCAAGATGTTGAACACGTCCGGGTGGGCCTTCTCGACCTCATCCAGCAGGATCACCGAGTAAGGCTTGCGCCGTACCGCTTCGGTCAGGTAACCGCCTTCCTCGTAGCCTACGTAGCCCGGTGGCGCCCCGATCAGGCGAGCCACGGAATGTTTCTCCATGAACTCGGACATATCGATCCGCACCATGGCTTCTTCGGTGTCGAAGAGGAACTCGGCCAAGGCCTTGCACAACTCGGTCTTACCCACACCGGTCGGGCCGAGGAACATGAACGAGCCACTTGGACGATTCGGGTCGGACAACCCGGCACGGGAACGCCGTACCGCGTTGGACACCGCCACCACCGCCTCTTCCTGGCCGATGACGCGCTGGTGCAACAGGCTTTCCATCTTCATCAGCTTGTCGCGCTCGCCTTCGAGCATTTTCGACACGGGGATACCGGTCCACTTCGAGACAACTTCGGCAATTTCTTCCTCGGTCACCTTGCTGCGCAGCAATTGGTTCTCGCTGTGACCATGCTGGTCGACCATCTGCAGGCTGCGTTCCAGGTCCGGGATCACCCCGTACTGCAACTCGGCCATGCGGTTCAGGTCGCCCTTACGGCGTGCGGTTTCCAGCTCCTGGCGCGACTGCTCGATCTTTTGCTGGATCTGTGCCGAACCCTGTACTTCGGCTTTTTCCGCGTTCCAGATTTCCTCGAGGTCCGAATACTCGCGTTCCAAGCGGAGGATTTCTTCCTGGAGTTTTTCCAGGCGTTTTTTCGCCGCTTCGTCCTCTTCTTTTTTCAGTGCCTGGGATTCGACTTTCAGTTGAATCAGGCGCCGATCCAGACGGTCGAGCACTTCCGGCTTGGAGTCGATCTCCATGCGGATACGGCTGGCCGCTTCGTCGATCAGGTCGATGGCCTTGTCGGGCAACTGCCGGTCGGTGATATAGCGATGGCTCAACTTCGCCGCCGCAATGATCGCGCCGTCAGTGATCGCTACCTTGTGGTGGACCTCATAGCGTTCTTTCAGGCCCCGCAGGATCGCGATGGTGTCTTCTTCGCTCGGTTCTTCCACCAGCACTTTCTGGAAACGCCGCTCAAGGGCCGCATCCTTCTCGATGTACTGGCGGTATTCGTTGAGCGTGGTGGCACCCACGCAGTGCAACTCGCCCCGCGCCAAGGCAGGCTTGAGCATGTTGCCGGCGTCCATCGAGCCTTCGCCTTTACCGGCGCCGACCATGGTGTGCAGCTCGTCGATAAACAGAATGATCTGCCCTTCCTGCTTCGACAGCTCGTTAAGCAGGGATTTGAGACGTTCTTCGAACTCGCCGCGGAATTTCGCGCCGGCGATCAGCGACCCCATGTCCAGGGACAGCAGGCGCTTGCCCTTGAGGCCGTCCGGCACTTCACCGTTGATGATGCGCTGGGCCAGGCCCTCGGCAATCGCGGTTTTACCCACGCCAGGCTCACCGATCAGCACCGGGTTGTTCTTGGTACGGCGCTGCAGGACCTGGATGGTGCGACGAATCTCGTCGTCACGGCCGATCACCGGGTCAAGCTTGCCTTCTTCGGCGCGCTTGGTCAGGTCGACAGTGTATTTATCCAGGGCCTGGCGCGACTCCTCGTGGTTGGGGTCGTTCACCGCTTCGCCGCCACGCAGGTTGTTGATGGCGTTTTCCAGGGCTTTTTTGCTGACGCCCTGGCCCAGCAACAATTTGCCGAGCTTGCTGTTTTCGTCCATGGCGGCGAGCAGCACCAGCTCGCTGGAGATGAACTGGTCGCCCTTCTGCTGGGCCAGGCGGTCCGCTTGATTGAGCAGGCGCGCCAAATCCTGGGACATATTCACGTCGCCGGTAGGATTCTGGATTTTCGGCAGTTGGTCGAGCTCTTTGCTCAACTCTTTGCGCAGGCTGTTGACGTCGAAGCCTACCTGCATCAGCAAGGGCTTGATAGAACCACCTTGCTGCTCCAGGAGCGCCTGCATCAAGTGCGCAGGCTCAATGGCCGGGTGGTCGAGGCCGACCGCCAGGGATTGGGAGTCGGATAAGGCCAATTGCAATTTACTGGTTAAACGATCAATACGCATTAGTCACCTTCCTTTTGAGCAGGCCGGAGCTACAAACACATCCTGAATGAAGAAACCTGCCAGATAGCCCTATAGATGTGGTCGATTCTGGGAGATTCAAGCGTCGGACAGTTGACGTAGATCAGAAGAGTCTAGCGCTCCAGCCAAATAAGGGAGGCGAACCGACCCGTGCGTGGACTGCGGCGGAAAGAAAAGAAGCGCGGATCGTTCACGGTGCAGAACCCGCCACCGTAAACGGCAGTGATACCGCGGGCAGCCAGGCGCAAACGGGCCAGTTGGTAGATGTCGGCCATGAACTTGCCGGGGTTGCGACTGGGCACAAAGGCCTGGGCAGTGCCCGGCAGTTGCTGCACGAACGCTTCCCGCACTTCCGGGCCGACTTCGAAGGCTTGCGGGCCAATGGCCGGGCCCAGCCAGACCAATATGTCGGCAGGCTCGGCTTGCAGGCTTTCGGCGGTGGCCTCCAGCACGCCCGCGGCCAAGCCACGCCAACCCGCGTGAGCGGCGGCGACGCGTGTGCCGGCGCGGTTGCAGAACAACGCAGGCAGGCAATCGGCGGTCATGGAGGTGCAGGCGATGCCCGGCGTGCTGGTCCAACTGCCGTCGGCTTCGGCAATGCGCTCGGGGTCAGCCTCGACCACGTTCACGCCGTGGACCTGGCGGAGCCAGGCCGGCCGGACATGAAAGACTTCGGTGAGGCGACGGCGATTTTCAAGCACAGCCTCGGGGCTGTCCTCGACGTGATCGCCCAGGTTGAGGCTGTCGAACGGCGCCAGGCTGACGCCGCCCGCACGGGTGGTGACGCAGGCCTTGACCTGAGCCGGCGCGGGCCAGTCAGGAATCAGCCAGTCACTCATCCGATAAATGCCTCGCGATCCTGCCTGAGCAGCGACAGCAACCAGACCAGATCGTCCGGCAGAGGCGATTCCCAGCTCATCCGTTTACCGCTCGTCGGATGATCCAGCTCCAGGAACCGCGCATGCAGCGCCTGACGCGGGAAGGACTTCAGCGATTCAACCATGGTGGCACTGGCCGCCGGCGGAATACGGAAGCGACCGCCGTAGGCCGGATCTCCGACCAACGGGAAGTTGATGTGCGCCATGTGTACGCGAATCTGGTGGGTACGGCCGGTTTCCAGCTTGACCCGCACATGGGTGTGGGACCGGAAACGCTCCAGCACACGGTAGTGGCTGACGGCCTGCTTGCCGCCTTCCATCACCGCCATACGCTGGCGCTGCTGGCCGTGACGACCGATAGGCGCATTGATCTTGCCACCCGCCACCACGACGCCGATCACGATGCACTCGTAGATCCGGCTGACGCTGCGGCTCTGCAACTGTGTAACCAGCTGCGTCTGGGCCTGAATGGTCTTGGCCACCACCATCAAGCCGGTCGTGTCCTTGTCCAGGCGGTGTACGATGCCGCAGCGCGGGACATTGATGATGTCCGGCACATGGTGCAACAGGGCATTGAGCAAGGTGCCATCAGCGTGCCCGGCCGCCGGGTGAACCACCAGGCCTGCGGGTTTGTTGATGACCAGGATGTCGTCGTCTTCATAGACGATGTCCAGCTCGATGTCCTGGGCGATCCATTCTCCCTGGGCTTCCTGCTCGGCAGTCAGCTCAAGAATCGCACCGCCATGGACTATGTCTCGCGGGCGGATAACCGCTCCATCCACAGTCAGGCGGCCGTCTTTGATCCAGGCGGAAAGGCGCGAGCGCGAGTGCTCAGCGAATAATTGTGCGGCGACTTGATCGAGGCGTTGGCCGCCCAATTCGGACGGCACCTCTGCGCGAAGTTCAATTTTATCGGACATGCTCAGACTAGGCGTGGCACAGCCTTTGGTTTCGGCTGCGCGCTTGTGGTTAAATACGGCGTCTTTTGCCCCGATGCTTTCAACGGGGCGCTCATCATAACAGGACGGCCCCGCCCAAGACAGCGGCCGTCATAGGGACGCAAGCCGCCATGCAAGTGAAACACCTGCTGCTGATCGCCATCCTCGCCATGACTGCTGCTTGCTCGTCAACAAAGGAAGTCGTCGACGAAAACCTGAGCGAAGTCGAGCTGTATCAACAAGCTCAAAAAGACTTGGACAATAATAGCTACACCAGTGCCACAGCCAAGCTGAAGGCCCTGGAGTCGCGCTATCCGTTCGGGCGCTACGCCGACCAGGCCCAGCTCGAGCTGATCTACGCCAACTACAAGAACGCCGAGCCGGAAGCCGCCAAGTCCGCCGCCGAGCGTTTTATCCGCCTGCACCCGCAGCACCCGAACGTCGACTATGCCTACTACCTCAAGGGCCTGACCTCGTTCGACCAGGACGTTGGCCTGCTGGCGCGCTTCCTGCCGCTGGACATGACCAAGCGTGACCCGGGCGCTGCCCGCGACTCCTACAACGAGTTCGCCCAGCTGACCAGCCGCTATCCCAACAGCCGCTACGCGCCGGACGCCAAGCAGCGCATGATCTACCTGCGCAACCTGCTGGCCTCCTACGAAATCCACGTGGCCCACTACTACCTGACCCGTCAGGCTTACGTGGCAGCCGCCAACCGTGGTCGCTATGTCGTGGAAAACTTCCAGGAAACCCCTTCCGTGGGTGATGGCCTGGCGGTGATGACCGAGGCCTACCAGCGCCTGCACCTGGACGCCCTGGCGGCCACCAGCCTGGAAACCCTGAAGCTCAACTACCCGGATCACCCAAGCCTGAAAGACGGCCAGTTCGTGCCTCAGGTTGCCGAAGCGGACAACCGTTCGTGGCTGAGCAAGTACACCCTGGGCCTGATCGAGTCGCGTCCACCGCTGCCGCCGGGTGAAACCCGCGCCAACCAGGACGTGATGAAACAGTTCCAGGACGCCAAGGAAGCCATCCCAGCGGACCTCAAGCCCCATGATGAAAATGGCGATGTGATCGAAGAACAAGCGCCGCAAGCCCTGGGCAACAACCAGGACCGCTCGTGGTTCAGCTACATGACCTTCGGTGTGTTCGACTGATCATCCGACGCAACGTAAAAAGGGAGCCCTCGGGGCTCCCTTTTTTATGCGCAAGCATTATTGCGCTGTGCGCCTGCCACGTCCTTGGCTAAACTGGCGCATTCCTTGTCGAGAAACTGCCCATCATGGTTCGTCTACTGTTCTGGATTGCCGTCATTGCTGCCGCGGTATGGTTCTGGCGCAAATTCAAAAACCCGGCCGTCAAACAACAACGTTCCGGCGAACCCGACGCAACGCCAATGGTGCGCTGCGCTCACTGCGGCGTGCATCTGCCGCAGGACCGAGCACTGAGCTCACGGCAAGAATGGTATTGCACCCAGGCGCATCTGGAGCAAGGGCCGAAAGCTATCCAACGTTGATCCGACCTGCGGGCGCGTAGGGCGCCGGGTCGATGATCGGCGTGTGCCCCAGCAACAAATCGGCGAATAACTGGCACGACGCCGGCGCCAGCACGAGGCCGTTGCGGTAATGCCCGCAATTGAGCCACAGCCCGTTGAAACCGGGGACCGGACCGATGTAGGGAATACCTTCCGGCGAGCCTGGCCGCAGGCCCGCCCAATGGCCCACCACCTCGGCATCCGCCAGGGCGGGAATCAACTCCACGGCCGAAGCCTTCAGGCTCTCCAGCGCTGATCCGGTCGGCGTCTTGTCGAACCCTTCATGTTCCAGGGTACTGCCAATCAGAATGTGCCCGTCACGCCGCGGGATCGCATAACGCCCGTTGGCCAGGACCATGCTCGACAGAAAGTCCGAGGCGCATTTGTACAGAATCATCTGGCCCTTGACCGGCTCAACCGGCAGCGACAGGCCCAGCTTGTCCAGCAACTGCCCACTCCAGGCCCCCGCCGCAAGCACGACCTGATCACCAAGCACCGGCCCGGCAGGCGTATTCACGCCGACGACGTTGTCGCCGTCCAACACAAACCCGTCAACTTCGCACTGTTCATGAATCGTCACGCCTGGCAGCGCCAGCAGCGCCGCCTTGAGCGATTTGATCAGGCGCGGGTTGCGCACATTCGCCACATTCGCCATGTAGATCGCCTGGGAGTAACCACCGCCCAACACCGGAACCGCATCATGGGCGACCGACACATCCACCTTGCTCAATGGTCGTCCTTCGCGCGCGGCCCAGGCCAATGCGTCGGCTTCATCCTCCAGGTCCAGCCAGTAGAGGCCGGTGGTGTGGACCTCCGGGTCAACGCCGGTATCGGCAAACAAGCGCTCGGCCAGTTGTGGATAAAAGTCCTGGGACCAATGAGCCAAAGCCGTGACTGCCGGGCTGTAGCGCCACGGGTACAGTGGCGAGACAATGCCGCCACCTGCCCACGAGGACTCCTGCCCGAGCCCCGAGCGCTCCAGCAGTACGACTGCCAGGCCCTGGGTCGCCAGGTTGAACGCCGTCAACAAGCCGATTACTCCGCCACCGACCACCACCACTCGCTGTTGCTTAGCCATCATTTGATCCAGCCGATAAACAGGGAAAAGCGCACTCGGCGCCCACTCATGGAGTACACCCATCACTGCCCCCAGCATGTCTTGCGTGACATGCCTGGGGCCGCTCCGGGGTTGGTCCGCGCACCGCTACTGGTCAGGCTGAATGCCCCGCAAGCGTCGCCTGCCATGACAGAGTCGACGCCTGGTGTGGCCAGCAGGCTGAAATCCTGAGGGTTCAGCGCAGCCGTGATTCTATAGCGATCATTGCCGACGCTGACGCCGCTTGCATCAATAAAACTGCCATTGCTCGTGTAATACCGCTCCAGAGACTGAGCTTGCTCGGTCAACAGCACGACAATTTCCGCGCGATAGGCCTTGTTCACATGGCCGACATACGCCGGATAAACGACACCGGCCAGCACCGCGACGATCGCCACGGCAGTCAGTAACTCAATCAATGTAAAACCCTGGCTATCCATGCCCATTGCGCCGCTCCTCAGTAAAGTTGTCGCCACATCACTCGCTGAAACCGCGAGCGCCCCCCCTCGTCCACCCGCGCATACATGGCCTCCAGCACCGTGCGCGATTGGCCACGGAGCCCCACCGCCGTAACCCGATAGAGCATTGCCGGCATCTGCGCAGGCAAATGAGCCAGCCCCACGACAGGCCCGAGCGCCTGAACCGCGTAAAGACCGCCGTCCATGGCGGCCCAGTTCACCCTCGAAACGGGATCGGTTCCGGGAGCTATCACCGAAGACGACTCGCGCGGCGGCGCACAGGTGATGATCGCCGCGCACACAGGCCACGCGGCGCCTGCCCGCCGCACGGCCGCCTCCCCCAGCCTCAGGCCACTTTCGGCACTTTGTAGCGACTGGTTGCGATGCCAGACACTGCCAACGACCTTCTGCTGGGACACCGCACCCTGCATCGAAGACAACGCGATCAGCGATAACAGCAACAGGAACACCAGGCTGATCAGCAGCACCATGCCCGCCTGCCGTCGCTCAACAATACGAAACCCTGCCATGGTCGCCCTACCCCAGCCGGTTGCGCAGCGCTGCAACCACGCTCCAGGTTTGCGCCTTCACCAACCCGTCCGGGTCTTGCAGCGTCAAACGGATGCGTACACTGCGTATCAGCGAATTGTCGGCCGGGCCGGGGTCATAACCCACCACCGGCGTCGAGTCAGGCTTGGCTGCGACGCCGAAACTGATCTCGAACGCCTGCACGTTGTCCACCAGCACCGCCCTGGCCGGGGCTGACGGGGTACTGACTTTCAGCTGGCCAGCCTCGAAGGTGTAGGTGAGCTGGCGTATCGCAAAGCGTATCTGCCCCGGCACGGCGGGTGGTGGCGTACCGGTATAAGCGTGGGCAGAGCCGGAGCAGTCGGACAATACGGTCCAATCCGGCTTGCCGCCGTCCTCGCCGACCTCAGCGCTGACCAGCGTCAGCGACCTTGCGTCACCCGTGGCACTCCAGCTGATTGGTCGATCGAAAGCCAACGGCGCACCTTCGATCGATGCCGTAGCCAGGCAACCGAACATGCCCGCCAGGCGAATGTCCTGAATCAGCTTGCCGAGCGCAAACCGCGCATCATCCTGCAGCAGCATGGCGGCCTGCTGGCTGGCATCGGTGGTTCGAGCGCTGATGGCGATTTGGCTGAACCCAAGGCTCAGCACCAACCCGAGCGTCAACGCCAGCAGCAGCTCCAACACACTGAAACCCCGCACCCGCCGATTCATTGCGACACCTGCGATTCATCGGCGATGCGGCTGGTGAGTGTGAGCGTTTCCCTCGCCCCGGCTTTTTTTTCCCCCCTGGCATCATCCCAACTGATGCTCACGGTCACCTCGTCGGCACGAACGAGCACCGAGCCACTGCCGCTGTCGCCGGCGAAACCGATGATATTGGCCTCGAAATCGTGCAGGTCGAGGTCGCGCACGCTGCCCGTCGACGTGAACAGTGGCGCGCGCTCGGTTCGCACCCACGAATAGTCGGCGCCAGCATTGGCGCGAATGCGGTCCAGCATGTCGTAGGCGATGAAGCTGGCCTGGCTGGTCATCCGCGTACTGTCGGTGTACTTGAGCGCATTGAGCTGGACCACCGCAGCGCCCAGCAGGCCGATCACCAGAATCAGCACCGCCACCACCACCTCGATCAGGGTCATGCCGGTTTGGTGGCGGGAAGTCACCGGTCGAAACAAAGCAGTCGAGCAAGCAAGCATTACCGTCGTCATCCCTGTCAGAGGCCGGAAAAAGCAGGAAAAACCTGCTGTGCGGCCCAAGACTAGCGGCGGTTTTCGGCCTGTGCCGCTCCCGGAACAAAGGGAAATACTTTGGACATAAAGGCCAGCATTCAACGCCACGACCGGAGCGCTATACCTAGGCATGCCACCTGAATATTCATCGAGTCCACGGAGGGACCGCACATGACACAACGAGGCTTCACCCTGATCGAACTACTGCTCGGGCTGATCCTGAGCGGCATCCTCGCGCAGCTGGCGGTCCCCAGTTTCAAGGGGTTGCTGGAGTCCCAGCAGCGACACAGTGCGGCCCAGTCTCTGGTTGGCGGCCTGCGCTATGCGCGCAGCGAAGCCATCGCACGCAACCGGGCGGTAGTCATTCATGCCTTGGACGACGATTGGAGCCGGGGCTGGCGGGTGATCGTGGACCTGAACGGGCGCGGCCATCTGGACGACGATAATCCCGTACTGCTGGAACACCAGGACAATGGGCGCGTACCGATCGTGGGCAATGGCCCGGTCAGGAGCCAGGTACGCTTCAGCGGGCTGGGCGAGCCGGTCTTTGCCGGCGGGGGCTTTCGTGCCGGCACCGTGCATGTATGCGCCACGGATCAGGCACAAAGCCTGTTTCAAGTGGTGCTGGCCCCCAGCGGACGCATCAGCCTGCGCCGGGATAAAACCGAGCAGGCATTATGCCGGGGCTCGCTCAACACCCTGGGACTCAGAGCAGCGAACGCACCCGCAGCTCCTTGGGCATGGAGAAAGTGATGTTCTCCTCACGACCGGCCAACTCATCGGCACCGGTGGCGCCCCAGGCCTGCAACTGCTGGATCACACCGCGCACCAGCACTTCCGGCGCCGAGGCGCCCGCAGTGATGCCGATGCGCTCGACACCGTCGAACCAACTGCGCTGCATGTCCTCGGCGCCGTCGATCAGGTACGCCGGCGTGGTCATGCGTTCAGCCAGTTCACGCAGGCGGTTGGAGTTGGAGCTGTTAGGGCTGCCGACAACCAGCACCACATCACATTCATCGGCCAGCTGCTTGACTGCGTCCTGGCGGTTTTGCGTGGCGTAGCAGATGTCGTCCTTGCGTGGGCCGCCAATTGCCGGGAAGCGTGTGCGCAGGGCATCGATCACTCGGCTGGTGTCGTCCATCGACAACGTGGTCTGGGTGACGAAGGCCAAACGCTCAGGGTTGCGTACCTGCAGGTTGGCGACGTCTTTTTCGTCTTCCACCAGGTAGATCGCGCCACCGTTGCTGCCATCGTACTGGCCCATGGTGCCTTCGACTTCCGGGTGGCCGGCGTGGCCGATCAGGATGCATTCACGGCCATCGCGGCTGTAGCGCGCGACTTCGATATGCACCTTGGTAACCAATGGGCAGGTGGCATCGAACACTTTCAGGCCGCGGCCTGCCGCTTCGGTCCGCACCGCCTGGGATACGCCGTGGGCGCTGAAGATAACGATAACGTCGTCCGGCACCTGGTCGAGTTCTTCGACAAAGATGGCGCCGCGAGCGCGCAAGTCTTCGACCACGAATTTGTTGTGGACGACTTCATGGCGCACATAAATCGGCGGCCCGAAGACTTCCAGGGCACGGTTGACGATTTCGATCGCGCGGTCCACGCCGGCGCAGAAGCCACGGGGGTTGGCGAGTTTGATTTGCATGCTGTGCCTCGTGTCTTTGTGGGAGCTGGCTTGCCTGCGATGCGGTCGACTCGGTGTATCAGGTACACCGAGGTGATGCCATCGCAGGCAAGCCAGCTCCCACACAAGCCAGCGCCCGCAGGAGCCGGTTCTGTCAGTTAGAGCGCTTTAACGTCGAAGATTTCTACGTCAAACGTCAAGGTTTTACCGGCCAACGGATGGTTGAAGTCGATGGTCACTTGCGCGTCATCGAAGGCTTTGACCACACCCGGCAGCTCGGTGTTCGCTGCATCGTTGAAGATCACCAGCAGGCCTTCCGACAGCTCCATGTCCTGGAACTGCGAACGCGGGATGATCTGTACGTTTTGCGGGTTGGGCTGGCCAAAGGCGTTTTCCGGCAGGATCTGCAGGGTGCGCTTGTCGCCGGCCTTGAAGCCGAACAAGGCCGCTTCAAAACCCGGCAGCAGGTTGCCATCGCCCACCTTGAAGGTCGCGGGGGATTTGTCGAACGTGCTGTCGACCGTGTCGCCATTCTCCAGGCGCAATGCGAAATGCAAGGTGACTTCCGTGTTCTGGCCGATGCGTTGTTCAGCCAATACCTGATCAGTCATGAACGGTCTCTCCGGTTTTCTTACTTTTGAACATATCGAGTGCCAGCATGATTGCACCGACGGTGATGGCGCTGTCGGCAAAATTGAACGCGGGGAAGTACCAGCGGTTCTGCCAATGCACCAGAATGAAGTCGATCACATGGCCCAGGGCGATGCGGTCGTACAGGTTGCCCAGCGCGCCACCCAGCACCAGTGCCAAGGCGATGGCCAGCCAGGTGTCATCGCGCCCCAGGCGCTTGAGCCAGACCACCAGCACCGCACTGACCACCACGGCGATCAGGGCGAACAACCAGCGTTGCCAGCCGCCGCCATCGGCCAGGAAGCTGAACGCCGCGCCGGTGTTATAGGCCAGCGTCCAGCTGAAGTAATCCGGGATCACCACGATCTGCTGGAACATCTCCAGGGAGCCCTCGAAGTGAGCCTTGCTGACCTGGTCGATGACCAGGACCAGCACGCTCAATACGAGCCAGCCAAGACGTCCGAAACGACTGGCGTTAGGCATAGTGACGAACCTCGCCGGCACCGCTGATGTTGTCGACGCAACGACCGCAGATTTCCGGATGCTCAGGGTTCACGCCGACATCTTCACGGCAGTGCCAGCAACGGGCGCACTTGGGGAAGGCCGACTTGACGACTTTGAGCTTCAGGCCAGGCACTTCGGTGGCCACGGCGTCCGCCGGGGCCTGGGCGAATGGCGCCAGGCTCGCGGTGGAGGTGATCAGCACGAAGCGCAGTTCGTTGCTCAGCTTGGCCAGGTCGGCGCTCAGGCCCTCCTCGGCAAACAGGGTGACTTCGGCTTGCAGGTTGCCACCGACGGCCTTGGCCGCGCGCTGCACTTCCAGCTCCTTGTTCACGGCCACTTTCACCGCCATCACGCCGTCCCAGTACTCGCGACCCAGTTCGAAGTCGGCCGGCAGTTCGGTCAGGCCTTCGTACCAAGTGTTGAGCATCACCGATTCGTTGCGCTCGCCCGGCAGGTATTCCCACAGTTCGTCGGCGGTGAAGGCCAGGATCGGTGCGATCCAGCGCACCAGCGCTTCGGAGATGTGGTACAGCGCGGTCTGCGCCGAGCGGCGCGCCTTGCTGTTGACGCCGGTGGTGTACTGGCGGTCCTTGATGATGTCGAGGTAGAAACCGCCCAGCTCCTGCACGCAGAAGTTGTGGATCTTCGAGTAGACGTTCCAGAAGCGGTATTCGCCGTAGTGCTCTTGCAACTCGCGCTGCAGCAACAGGGTACGGTCCACGGCCCAACGGTCCAGGGCGAGCATGTCCTCGGCCGGCAGGATGTCGGTGGCCGGGTTGAAACCGGTCAGGTTCGACAGCATGAAGCGTGCGGTATTGCGGATACGGCGGTAGGCATCGGCGCTACGCTGCAGGATCTGCTCCGACACGGCCATCTCGCCCGAATAATCGGTCGAGGCCACCCACAGACGCATGATGTCGGCGCCCAGGGTGTCGTTGACCTTTTGCGGCGCGATCACGTTGCCCAGGGACTTGGACATCTTGCGGCCGTTTTCGTCGACGGTGAAACCGTGGGTCAGCAGTTCGCGGTACGGTGCGTGGTCGTCGATGGCGCAACCGGTCAAAAGCGACGAGTGGAACCAGCCACGGTGCTGGTCCGAACCTTCCAGGTACAGGTCGGCGCGCGGGCCGGCTGCATGACCCATCGGGTGCGAACCGCGCAGCACGTGCCAATGGGTGGTGCCGGAGTCGAACCACACGTCGAGGGTGTCGCTGATCTTGTCGTACAGCGGCGCTTCGTCGCCCAACAGCTCGGCGGCGTCCAGCTTGAACCAGGCTTCGATGCCTTCCTGCTCAACGCGCTGGGCCACGACTTCCATCAGCTCGACGGTACGCGGGTGCAGCTCGCCGCTTTCCTTGTTGAGGAAGAACGGGATCGGCACGCCCCAGTTGCGCTGGCGGGAGATGCACCAGTCCGGACGGTTGGCGATCATCGAGTGCAGGCGCGCCTGGCCCCAGGCCGGGACGAACTTGGTGTCTTCGATGGCTTTGATTGCGCGATTGCGCAAGGTGTCGCCGCTGGCTGGTTCTTTATCCATACCGATGAACCACTGCGCGGTGGCGCGGTAGATCAGCGGGGTCTTGTGGCGCCAGCAGTGCATGTAGCTGTGCTTGATGGTCTCGGTGTGCAGCAGCGCGCCGACTTCCGACAGCTTGTCGATGATCGGCTGGTTGGCCTTGAAGATGAACTGGCCACCGAAGAATTCCAGGGACGGCGCATAAACACCGTTGCTCTGCACCGGGTTCAAGATGTCGTCGTTGACCATGCCGTAGGCCTTGCAGGTCACGAAGTCGTCTACGCCGTAAGCAGGCGCGGAGTGAACGATGCCGGTGCCGGCGCCCAGTTCAACGTAGTCAGCCAGGTACACCGGCGACAGGCGGTCGTAGAACGGGTGACGGAAGTTGATCAGTTCCAGCGCAGAACCGGTGGTGGTGGCGATCACCGAACCTTCCAGCGCGTAACGCGCCAGGCAGGCTTCGACCATCTCTTCGGCCAGCACCAGCAGGCGATCACCGACATCCACCAGGGCGTAGGTGAATTCCGGGTGGACGTTCAGCGCCTGGTTGGCGGGGATGGTCCACGGGGTGGTGGTCCAGATCACGATGGCGGCTGGCTTGGCCAGGCTTGCCAGGCCAAAGGCCGCGGCCAGCTTGGCGTCGTCGGCGATCGGGAAGGCCACGTCGATGGTCGAGGACTTCTTGTCTTCGTACTCGACTTCCGCTTCAGCCAGGGCCGAACCGCAGTCGAAGCACCAGTTCACGGGCTTGAGGCCCTTGAACACGAAACCGCCCTTGACGATTTCGGCCAAGGCGCGGATTTCACCGGCCTCGTTCTTGAAGTCCATGGTCTTGTAGGGATTGGCCCAGTCGCCCAGGACACCCAGGCGGATGAACTCGGACTTCTGCCCTTCGATCTGCTCGGTGGCGTAGGCACGGCACAGTTCGCGGGTTTTATCGGCGCCCAGGTTCTTGCCGTGGGTCACTTCGACTTTGTGTTCGATCGGCAGGCCGTGGCAATCCCAACCCGGGACATACGGCGCGTCGAAGCCCGACAGGGTCTTCGAGCGGACGATCATGTCCTTGAGAATCTTGTTCAGCGCATGACCGATGTGAATCGTGCCGTTGGCATAAGGAGGGCCGTCGTGCAGGACGAATTTCGGACGATCCTTGCCAATTTCGCGCAACTTTCCGTACAGGCCAATACTGTCCCAGCGCTGCAGGATCTGCGGTTCGCGCTGTGGCAGGCCGGCCTTCATTGGGAAGGCGGTGTCCGGAAGGTTTAGCGTGGCTTTATAGTCGGTCATTTAAGGCTCTTCGGTTAGCGATGGGCGCTAGGTGCGGCTAGGGCACGGGCGGCGGCGACATCCGCATTGATCGCCGTTTTCAACGCCTCGAGGGAGGCGAAACGCTGCTCTTCACGCAGCTTTTGGTGGAAAACCACCGTCAAACGCCGGTCATACAGATCACCGGCAAAATCCAAAAGGTGAACTTCCAGGTGGGCCTTGCCATCACCTGCAACCGTGGGCCTAACGCCTATATTGGCGACTCCCGGCCACGATTGGCCGTCGATGTCGACGCTCACCAGGTAAACCCCGGTCAGCGGCACACGACGGCGCTTGAGCTGCACGTTGGCGGTTGGCGTGCCCAGTTGGCGCGCCAGCTTCTGGCCGTGCAATACCCGCCCGGCAATGCGGAACGGGCGACCGAGCAAACGCTCGGCCAAGGCGAAGTCGGCAGCGGCCAGGGCATTACGCACCTGGGTACTGCTCACGCGCCGGCCGTCCAGTTCGACGGTTTGCGCGGCTTCGACGGTAAAACCCTGGGTTACGCCGGCGTGCTGCAGAAAATCGAAATCGCCGACCCGATCACAGCCGAAACGGAAGTCGTCGCCGACCTCCAGGTGCTGTACGCCCAAGCCATCCACTAGGATACGGTCGACGAACTCGGCGGCGCTGAGGCTGCGCAAACGCTGGTTGAAGGCCAGGCACAGCACACGGTCCACGCCCTCCTCGGCCAACAGTTGCAGCTTGTCGCGCAAGCGGGCCAGGCGCGCTGGCGCCGTTTCCGGGGTAAAGAATTCCCGCGGCTGTGGCTCAAAAATCACCACGCAGCTGGGCACGCCCAACTCGACCGCGCGCTCGCGCAGCCGGGCCAGGATAGCCTGGTGGCCACGGTGTACACCGTCAAAGTTGCCAATAGTGGCGACGCAGCCCCGATGCTGGGGGCGCAGGTTGTGGAGACCTCGAACCAGCTGCATAACGCGCTTCTTGCTCATAAAGTGGTCGATTATAACCACACCCGGCCCCGGATCACAGGCAACAGCGCAGGGCAAAATGGATGGAATCGATAAAACACCGGTTTTATCGCGGCAAACTCGCTAACCCAGCGCCTTGCGATTGAAATCCCGCAGGCGGAAACCTTGCAGCAGCAACATCCCGAAGTACACCACCACGCCCGCCACCACCAGCACGCCCAGGCGCAAGAAACGCTCGAGCATATGGCCTTGATCCCAGGCCGGCATGAAGTGCATCAGGCCCAGCAATACCGCCGACATCATCGCCACCGCCACCAGCAGTTTGAGGGCAAACATGCCCCAGCCAGGCTGCGGCTGGAACATCTGCTGTTTGCGCAGTTGGTAAAACAGCAGGCCGGCATTGATACAAGCACCAGCGCTGATGGCCAGGGCCAGGCCGGCATGCGCCAGCGGACCGATGAACACCAGGTTGAGCAGTTGCGTGACGACCAGCGTGAAGATCGCAATCTTCACCGGCGTGCGGATGTTTTGCTGGGCGTAGAACCCCGGCGCCAGCACTTTGATCACGATAATCCCAAGCAGACCGACCGAGTAAGCGATCAGCGCGCGCTGAGTCATCAAGGCATCGTGTGCGCCGAATTGCCCGTACTGGAACAACGACACCGTCAGTGGCTCGGCGAGGATTCCCAGGGCCAGCGAGCACGGCAACACCAGCACGAAGCACAGGCGCAGGCCCCAATCGAGAATGCGCGAGTATTCATGGCGGTCCTTGCTCGCGTAAGTACGCGCCAGCGTCGGCAGCAGAATCGTGCCCAGGGCCACGCCGAGGACGCCGGACGGCAGCTCCATCAAGCGATCGGCGTAGTACATCCACGACACCGAACCGGACACCAGCAATGAGGCGAACGCGGTGTTGATGATCAGCGAAATCTGGCTGACCGACACCCCGAGGATCGCCGGCAGCATATTGCGCATCACACGCCAGACGCCGGTGTCCTTGAGGTTCAGGCGCGGCAACACGAGCATGCCGATCTTTTTCAGGTGCGGCAGTTGGTAGAGCAATTGCGCCAGACCGCCGGCCAGGACGGCCCAGCCCAGGGCCATGACCGGCGGATCGAAGTAAGGCGTGAGGAACAGCGCGAAAATAATCATGCTGACGTTAAGCAGGGTCGGCACGAACGCCGGCACCGAGAAACGGTTCCAGGTATTGAGGATGGCGCCAGCCAGGGATGACAGGGAAATCAGCAATATGTAGGGGAAAGTCACCCGCAGCAGATCAGTGGTCAGTGCGAATCTTTCCGGCGTATTGGCAAAACCAGGCGCCGTGGCCCAGATCACCCACGGCGCGGCGAGCATGCCGGCCACAGTCACCAGCATCAACACCAGGGTCAGCAAGCCCGAGACATAGGCGATGAATGTGCGGGTCGCCTCCTCGCCCTGCTGCGTCTTGTATTCCGCCAGAATCGGCACGAACGCTTGGGAAAACGCGCCCTCGGCGAAGATCCGCCGCAACAGGTTGGGCAGTTTAAAGGCAATGAAGAACGCATCCGTGGCCATGCTGGCGCCGAAAATGCGTGCCAACAAGGTGTCACGCACAAACCCCAATACCCGGGAAATCATCGTGATTGAGCTGACGGCAGCCAACGATTTGAGCAGATTCATTGAAAGAGTTTGCGCCTATAGATAAAGAGCAGGCGAACTACGCGCCTACTTATGCGATACTGCGCGCCTGCAACAGCACAGCGCCAAAGCTCGCGAGTTTACAGGTCAAGCGCCGGAAATAAATCACCCGCCTCTTCAGATCGACCACTCAGCAGTTCGCATCAACCGCCCTTGACAACCCATCAACTCATCGGCATGATTCGCGGCCTATTTTGTTTGCTATTTCCTAAAAAGTCTTTCGAGGAGCTCGACGGTGGCCAACACACCTTCCGCCAAAAAACGTGCAAAACAGGCTGAGAAGCGTCGCAGCCACAACGCCAGCCTGCGTTCCATGGTTCGTACCTACATCAAGAATGTAGTTAAGGCCATTGACGCAAAAGACGCTGAAAAAGCTCAAGCTGCTTACGTTCTGGCCGTGCCAGTTATCGACCGTATGGCCGATAAAGGCATCATCCACAAGAACAAAGCTGCTCGCCATAAAGGTCGCCTGAACGGCCACATCAAGGCTCTGAACCTTGCTGCTGCAGCCTAAGCGATAAACTGCCACGCAGGTTTACCTGCGTAACAGTTAAGAAATGCCCCGTACCGAAAGGTCCGGGGCATTTTTGTTTGGGCGCCATACATCTTTATTGCGCGCACAAAAAAACGCCCCGAACCAGTCGGGGCGTTTTTGCTACCACCTGATCAAAACATCGATCAATGGTGATGACCGCCTTCACCGTGGACGTGGCCGTGAGCGACTTCTTCCTGGGAAGCGTCGCGGATGGCAACGATCTTCACTTGGAAGTTCAGGCGCTGGCCTGCCAGAGGGTGGTTACCGTCGACAGTGACGTCGTCGCCGTCCAGATCACGGATGGTGACGATCTGCATTTGGCCGTCTGGCGCGGAAGCGTGGAACTGCATGCCCACTTCCAGTTCGTCGACACCTTCGAACATGCTGCGGCTCAGGGTGCTGACCAGTTCGGCGGAGTATTCGCCGTAAGCATTTTCAGGCTCTACGACAACGGTCAGTTCATCACCGACGCTCTTGCCGACCAGGGCGTTTTCCAGGCCCGGGATAATGTTGCCTGCGCCTTGCAGGTAGACCAGCGGCGCGCCGCCGGCTGAGCTGTCGATGACCTCACCAGCGTCGTTGGTCAGGGTATAGTCGATGGAGACAGCCTTGTTAGCGGCGATCGTCATGGGGCGAGACCTTTTGCATAAGAATGAAGAACGGACAAGTCTAAACAAGGATTTGCCCGAAAGCGAACAGAACCCGGACGGACGGGACCAATCAACGGCCGTCGTCATCATCGGATTCCACCAGGACGACGACCGGCACTGGGTTGCCGAGCTGTCCTGCGGCCACACCCAGCACCTGCGTCACCAGCCGCCCTGGCAATCGCGCGCCTGGGTGCTCGACCCCGCACGCCGCCTGGAAAAAATAGGCCAGCCCTTTGCCTGCGGCTGGTGTGCGCAGGAGCGCGAATAACGATAACCTTGGCGCCTGATTCCCGGTAGGCACTCAACCATAGAGCGCCACCGAAGCCATGCACCTCCAGAGAATTCGCATGCAGACTTTTTTTATCGCGCCCACCGATTTTGGTGTGGGTCTGACCTCCATCAGCCTTGGGCTGGTCCGCACCCTTGAACGTGCCGGGTTGAAAGTCGGCTTCTTCAAACCGATTGCCCAGCCGCACCCCGGCGACACCGGCCCCGAACGCTCCACCGAGCTGGTCGCGCGCACCCACGGCCTCAAACCGCCGCAGCCCCTGGGCCTGGCCCATGTCGAGCGGATGCTCGGCGACGGCCAGCTCGACGAGTTGCTCGAAGAAATCATCACGCTGTATCAGCAGGCCGCCGTGGGCAAGGACGTGCTGATCGTCGAAGGCATGGTGCCGACCCGCAGCGCCAGCTATGCGGCGCGGGTCAACCTGCATCTGGCCAAGAGCCTGGACGCGGAAGTGATCCTGGTCTCGGCGCCGGAAAACGAAGTGCTCACCGAACTCTCCGGCCGCGTGGAGCTGCAGGCCCAACTGTTCGGCGGCCCGAAGGACCCGAAAGTGCTCGGCGTGATCCTCAACAAGGTACGCACCGATGAAAGCATGGAGGCCTTCTCGGCGCGCCTCAAGGAGCATTCGCCGTTGCTGCGCAGCGGGGATTTCCGCCTGCTCGGCTGCATTCCTTTCCAGCCCGAACTCAACGCGCCGCGCACCCGTGACGTCGCCGACCTGATGAGCGCGCAGATCCTCAACGCCGGGGATTACGAAACCCGGCGCATGACCAAGATCATCATCTGCGCCCGCACCATGCGCAACACCGTGGAACTGCTCAAGCCGGGCGTGCTGGTGGTGACACCGGGTGACCGCGACGACATCATCCTCGCCGTCAGCCTGGCGGCGATCAACGGCGTGCCCCTGGCCGGCCTGCTGCTGACCAGCGACACCCTGCCCGACCCGCGCATCATGGACCTCTGCCGAGGCGCGTTCCAGGCCGGGCTGCCGGTGCTGTCGGTGAGTACCGGTTCCTACGAGACAGCGAACCTGCTCAACAACCTGAACAAGGAAATTCCCATCGATGACCGTGAGCGGGCCGAGATCATCACCGATTTCGTCGCCAGCCACCTCGATGCGCGCTGGCTGCACCAACGCTGCGGCACGCCACGGGAGATGCGCCTGTCTCCGGCGGTATTCCGCTACCAGTTGATCCAACGCGCCCAGGCCGCCAACAAGCGCATCGTCCTGCCCGAAGGCAGCGAGCCGTTGACCGTGCAAGCCGCCGCGATCTGCCAGGCCCGCGGCATTGCCCGCTGCGTGTTGCTGGCCAAGCCGGCGGACGTCGAAGCGGTCGCCCGCGCCCAGGGCATCGAATTGCCCGAAGGCCTGGAGATTCTCGACCCGGACCTGATCCGCGAGCGTTATGTCGAACCGATGGTCGCGTTGCGCAAAAGCAAGAGCCTCAACGCGCCGATGGCCGAACAGCAGCTCGAAGACACCGTGGTGATCGCGACCATGATGCTCGCCCTGGATGAAGTCGACGGCCTGGTCTCCGGCGTTATCCACTCCACCGCGAACACCATCCGCCCGGCCCTGCAACTGATCAAGACCGCGCCGGGCTGCACCCTGGTGTCGTCGGTGTTCTTCATGCTGTTCCCCGAACAGGTGCTGGTGTACGGCGACTGTGTGATGAACCCACACCCGAGCGCCGTCGAACTGGCGGAAATCGCCCTGCAGAGCGCCGACTCGGCGGCCGCGTTCGGTATCACCCCGCGGGTGGCGATGATCAGCTATTCCAGCGGTGAGTCGGCCAGCGGCGAAGAGGTGGAAAAAGTCCGCGAAGCCACCCTGCTCGCCCATGAACAGCAAAGTTCGCTGCTGATCGACGGCCCGTTGCAATACGATGCCGCCGCCAACGAAACCGTCGCCCGGCAACTGGCGCCCAACAGCCTGGTGGCGGGCAAGGCCACGGTCTTCGTGTTCCCCGACCTGAACACCGGCAACACTACCCACAAGGCGGTACAACGCAGCGCCGATTGCGTCAGCCTCGGGCCGATGCTCCAGGGCCTGCGCAAACCGGTGAACGACCTGCCGCGCGGCGCCCAGGTCGACGACATTGTGTACACCATCGCCCTGACCGCGATTCAAGCCGCCAACCGACCTATGGATATCTAAATGCTGGATTTTCTACCTGCCGCCGTGCGCGGGGTAATCGCGTCGTTGCTGCTGGCGCTGAACACGATCCTGCTGTGTTCGTTCCTGTTCATCGTCGCACTGTTCAAGGCCCTGCCGTTCGCCAAACGTTTCAGCGAATGGCTGATGAACCACACCCATGAAGCCTGGATCAGCAACAACAAGGCGTGGATGAACCTGGTACGGCGCACCCGCTGGCACCTCAAAGGCCTGGAAGGGCTGGACTACCAGCACTCTTATCTGGTGACCAGCAACCACCAGAGCTGGGTCGACATCATGGTCCTGCAATACGTGCTCAATCGCCGGATTCGCCCGCTGAAGTTCTTTCTCAAGCAGGAACTGATCTGGGTGCCGGTGATTGGCCTGGCCTGGTGGGCGTTGGGCTTTCCGTTCATGAAGCGCTACTCCAAGGCCTACCTGGAAAAACACCCGGAGAAGAAAGGCAAGGACCTGGAAACCACCCGCAAGACCTGCGCGAAGTTTCGCGCCAACCCTGTGGGCATTTTCAACTTTGCCGAAGGCACGCGGTTTACCGTCGGCAAGCATGCGCAGCAGAAGTCGCCGTTTCGCTACCTGCTCAAGCCCAAGGCTGGCGGTATCGCGTTTGTGCTGGATGCCATGGGTGAGCAGCTCAAGTCGTTGGTCAATGTGACCATCCACTACCCCGCCGGGCGCCCAGGCTACTGGGACTTGTTGTGTGGGAATGTGCAAGACGTGGTGGTGCAGTTCGAAGAAGTGCAGATTCCGGCCGAGTTCATTGGCAAGAATTATGAGCAGGATAGTGAGTATCGGCTGGCGTTCCAGGCCTGGATCAACCGGTTGTGGGAAGACAAGGATGCGCTGCTGGAACAGTTGCACACCGACTACCCAGGCCGCCACTGATCAAAAGGTGGGAGGGGGGGCTTGCCCCCGATAGCGGTGGTTCAGTCACCCGATGCTCTGACTGACACTCTGCAATCGGGGGCAAGCCCCCTCCCACATTCAACCGAGCCCGATCTTGAGGATGTGAAAAAGCCCGCCACCGATCACTCGGTGGCGGGCTTTTTTGTAGCGGCGAGGTTTAGATCGCGCCGCGCTGACGCAACAACTCCAGCACTTGCTTGACGCTGTCTTCCAGCGACAGGGCCTGGGTGTCGATCACCAGATCGGCATTCAACGGCACGTCGTAGGGGAAGGACTCGCCAGGGATGTTATCCCCACCGGCCGCGTACAAGCCTTGTGGATCGCGCTCGGCGCACACCAGCGGCGAAGCCTGCACGTAGACCGTCAGCAAGCGGTCGGCACCGATCAGTGCCTTGGCCTGTTCACGCCCTTCGGCATCCGGCGCAACGAACGCGGCCAGGGTCAGCAGGCCGGCTTCGTTGAACTGGCGCGCGACGTGAGCCGCACGACGCCAGTTCTCGGTACGCCCGACGCGATCCTGCGGCAAGCCTTTGTTCAGGTCGTGGCGCAGGTTCTGGCCATCCAGTACAAACACCGCGCGGCCCATGTCGAACAACTTGCGTTCAACCGCATAGGCCAGGGTGCTTTTGCCGGCGCCCGACAAGCCGCTGAACAACACGGTGGCCGGCTGCTGACCGAAGCGCTGGGCGCGCTCTTCGGTGGCCACATGGGCCAACTTGCCGTGCTGCGCAACGCTGCCGTGGCTGACCGGCGGCGCGATGATCATGCCCGCGGCCACGGTGCCATTGGTCAAGCGGTCGATGACGATGAACGCGCCGGTGGTGCGGTTGCTCGCGTAACCGTCCAGGGCGATGGCGGCGTCGAGGCTGACCTTGACCCGGCCGATTTCGTTCAACTGCAGCGAACTCGCCGGGCCTTCGGCCAGGGTGTTCACGTCCACGCGATGCACGATGCTGGTGATGGAACCCGGCACGTAGCTGGTGGCGCGCTTGATGTCGTATTTCTTGCCCGGCAGCATCGGCTCTTCGGCCATCCACACCAGCATGGCGTCGAAGGCGTCGGTCACTTGCGGCACGTTGTCGGCATGCACCAGCAGGTCGCCACGGGAGATGTCGATCTCGTCTTCCATGGTCAGGGTCACGGCCTGGCCGGGACCGGCGTGTTCCAGTTCACCGTCGAAGGTGACGATGGATTTGACGCGGCTGCTCTTGCCCGACGGCAGCACCACGACTTCGTCGCCCTTGTGGACGATGCCGCTGGCCAGGGTGCCGGCGAAACCGCGGAAGTTCAGGTTCGGACGGTTGACGTACTGCACCGGGAAACGCAGGTCGGTGTAGTTGCGGTCGTTGGCGATCTCGACGGTCTCGAGGATCTCCATCAGCGACTGGCCGGTGTACCACGGCGAACGCTCGCTCTTGTTCACCACGTTGTCGCCCTTGAGCGCCGACATCGGCACGAACGCCATGGTGCTCGGCTTGAAGGCGATACCGTCGGCGAACTTCAGGTAGTCCGCCTTGATCTGCTCGAATACGCCTTCGTCGAAACCGTTGAGGTCCATCTTGTTGATGGCGACCACGATGTGCTTGATGCCCAGCAACGAGGCAATGAAGCTGTGGCGACGGGTCTGGGTCTGCACGCCGTAGCGCGCGTCGACCAGGATGATCGCCAGGTCACAGGTGGACGCACCGGTAGCCATGTTGCGGGTGTACTGCTCATGGCCGGGGGTGTCGGCGATGATGAATTTACGCTTGGCGGTGGAGAAGTAGCGGTAGGCGACATCGATGGTGATGCCTTGCTCGCGCTCGGCCTGCAGGCCGTCGACCAGCAACGCCAGGTCGATGTCGTCACCGGTGGTGCCGACCTTCTTCGAATCGCGGGTGATGGCTTCCAGGTGATCTTCGTAGATCATCTTGGAGTCGTGCAGCAGGCGCCCGATCAGGGTGCTCTTGCCGTCGTCGACGTTGCCGCAGGTCAGGAAGCGCAACATTTCCTTGCGCTCGTGCTGGCCCAGGTAGGCGAGGATGTCCTCGCTGATCAAATCAGATTGATGCGACATGACAACCCCTTAGAAATAGCCTTGACGTTTTTTATCTTCCATCGAGCCGGCACCATCGTGGTCGATGACCCGGCCCTGGCGCTCGGAAGTTCGCGTCAGGAGCATTTCCTGAATGATGTCCGTCAGCGTCTCCGCTTCAGACTCCACCGCGCCCGTCAACGGGTAGCAGCCAAGGGTACGGAAACGGACTTTCTTTTTGACGATGCGGGCTTTGTCTTCGTCGGACAAGTGCTCGAGGATGCGGTCGTCGTCGATCATGATCAACGTGCCGTTCTTCTCGATCACATCGCGCTCTGCAGCGAAGTACAGCGGCACGATCGGGATGCCTTCCAGGTAGATGTATTGCCAGATGTCCAGTTCGGTCCAGTTGGACAGCGGGAACACACGGATCGACTCGCCCTTGTTGACGTTGCCGTTATAGACGTTCCACAGCTCCGGGCGCTGGTTTTTCGGGTCCCAGCGGTGCTTGCTGTCGCGGAACGAGTACACGCGCTCTTTGGCACGGGATTTCTCTTCATCGCGACGGGCACCGCCGAAGGCTGCGTCGAAACCATACTTGTCCAGGGCCTGCTTGAGGCCTTCGGTCTTCATGATGTCGGTGTGCTTGGCGCTGCCGTGGGTGAACGGGTTGATGCCCTGCGCCACACCGTCCGGGTTGACGTGGGTGATCAGGTCCAGGCCCAGTTCTTCAACCATGCGGTCGCGGAACGTGTACATCTCCTGGAATTTCCACTGGGTGTCGACGTGCATCACCGGGAACGGCAGCTTGCCCGGGAAGAACGCCTTGCGTGCCAGGTGCAGCATCACGGCGGAGTCTTTACCGATCGAGTAGAGCATCACCGGGTTGTCGAACTCGGCGGCGACCTCGCGGATGATGTGGATGCTTTCCGCCTCCAGCTGTTTCAGATGCGTCAGTTTGTCGACCATGGCTACTCACGGAAAAACGATCTTATGGACGGCCAGCGGGCCGTGTTCGAGCGAGGCATGCTAGCACAGCACCTGCTTCTATTCAGGGCGCCGACTAGATCGAAACGGTATATGGATATGCCCCGAGGTTTGGCGGCGATGGGCGGCCGAACCCTCCCAAATGTGGGAGGGTGGTGTGCGTTAGATCGGGTTGGGACAATCGATGAACAAATGCTCCAGGGCGAAACGCCGCGCCAGGTAATCGCCCAACGCCTGCACACCGTAACGCTCGGTGGCGTGATGGCCGGCGGCGATAAAGCTGATGTCGTTTTCGCGGGCGCTGTGGAAGGTCTGTTCGGAGGCTTCGCCGCTCAGGTACAGGTCGACGCTGGCCGCAATCGCCTGATCGATGTAACCCTGGCCACCGCCGGTACACCAGCCGACGCGGCGGATCATCTCGCTGCCTTCGATCAGCAGCGGCTCGCGCCCCAACACGCTCTGCACGCGGTGGGCGAAGTCACGCGGCGACAGCGGCTCGGCGAGAGAGCCGACCAGCCCGACGATCTTGAGGTCGGCCGGGTCCAGCGGGCCTTCGACGGTGATGTCCAACTGCCGAGCAAGCTGTACGTTGTTGCCGACCTCGGCGTGCAAGTCCAGCGGCAAGTGGTAGGCCAGCAGGCTGATGTCGTGCTTGAGCAGGGTCTTCAGGCGGCGCTGCTTCATGCCGGTGATGCACGGGTTCTCGCCCTTCCAGAAATAACCGTGGTGGACCAGCACCAGGTCGGCCTGGGCCTCGACGGCGGCGTCCAGCAATGCCTGGCTGGCGGTGACGCCGCTGACGATACGCATCACCTGCGGGCGCCCCTCGACCTGCAGGCCGTTGGGGCAGTAATCGGCAATTTTTGCGCTGCCAAGGTAGCGGTCCGCTTCCTCGACGAGGGTGCTCAAAGCAACGGCCATAAAAGACTCCTAAATATCCCGTTCCGAGGCGCTCGCAGCCTCGTATAATGCGCGACATTATGGGCGCTCCCCCGCCCCCTGCAACCTGTCAGGACTTACTTGATGCTCAAGGCACTGCGTTTTTTTGGATGGCCATTGCTGGCTGGCGTGCTGATCGCGATGATGATTATTCAGCGTTACCCCCAGTGGGTGGGCTTACCGAGCCTTGATGTGAACCTGCAACAGGCCCCGCAAACCAATACGATGGTGCAAGGCC
This sequence comes from Pseudomonas sp. K8, assembly GCF_014889455.1. Taxonomy (NCBI): domain Bacteria; kingdom Pseudomonadati; phylum Pseudomonadota; class Gammaproteobacteria; order Pseudomonadales; family Pseudomonadaceae; genus Pseudomonas; species Pseudomonas sp. K8. The sequence continues at coordinate 15,508 of NZ_VJWO01000007.1, read as the reverse complement.
CGGTGACCTACGCCGACGCCGTGGTCATCGCCGCCCCTGCGGTGGTCAACCTGTACACCACCAAGGTCGTCAACAAGCCGGCGCACCCGCTGTTCGAAGACCCGCAGTTCCGCCGCTATTTCGGCGACAACAGCCCCAAGCAGCGACGCATGGAATCCAGCCTGGGGTCCGGGGTGATCATGAGCCCGGAAGGCTACATCCTCACCAACAACCACGTGACCACCGGCGCCGACCAGATTGTGGTAGCCCTGCGCGACGGCCGCGAAACCCTGGCCCGCGTGGTCGGCAGCGACCCGGAAACCGACCTCGCGGTGTTGAAGATCGACCTGAAAAACCTGCCCGCGATCACCATCGGCCGCTCCGAAGGGCTGCGGGTCGGCGATGTCGCGCTGGCCATCGGCAACCCGTTCGGCGTCGGCCAGACGGTCACCATGGGCATCATCAGCGCCACCGGGCGTAACCAGTTGGGCCTCAACAGCTACGAAGACTTCATCCAGACCGACGCCGCGATCAACCCGGGCAACTCCGGCGGCGCGCTGGTGGATGCCAACGGCAACCTGACCGGCATCAACACGGCGATTTTCTCCAAGTCCGGCGGCTCCCAGGGCATCGGTTTTGCGATCCCGGTCAAGCTGGCGATGGAAGTGATGAAGTCGATCATCGAGCACGGCCAGGTGATCCGTGGCTGGCTGGGGATCGAAGTGCAGCCGCTGAGCAAGGAACTGGCCGAGTCGTTTGGCCTGACCGGGCGCCCGGGCATCGTGGTCGCCGGGATCTTCCGCGATGGCCCGGCGCAAAAGGCCGGCCTGCAACTGGGCGATGTGATCCTCAGCATCGACGGCGAACCGGCCGGTGATGGCCGCAAGTCGATGAACCAAGTGGCGCGGATCAAACCGACCGACAAGGTCACGATCCAGGTGATGCGCAACGGTAAAGAGCTCAACCTGACGGCGGAAATCGGCCTGCGCCCACCGCCCGCGCCGGTGACGGAAGAGGAATAACCCGCGCCCTCCGGGTGCCCGTTCGCGGGCACCTGTAAGCACATATTTCAGAACCGAATCGCCGACATAATGACATGTTATATTGTTTCAATATCGCTATTGGAACGCTCTATCATGTCGCCTCGCACGTTTCCCCCCTTGGCCGGCCTGGCCTTGGGTTTGCTGCTGGACCCCGCCTGCGCCGAAGACACCCGCATTGAACTGGACGCCATCAGCGTCACCACCGACGCCTACGAATCCGCCACCGGCCCGGTCAACGGCTATCGCGCCACCCGCTCCGCCAGCGCAACCAAGACCGACACCGCGCTGCGCGACATCCCGCAATCCATCAGCGTGATTCCCGCCAACGTGCTCAAGGACCTGGGCAGCACCGACGTGGAACGCGCCCTGGAATTTGCCGGCGGCGTCTCCAAGCAGAACAACTTCGGCGGCCTCACCCTCTACGAATACAGCGTGCGCGGCTTCACTACGTCGGAGTTCTACCAGGACGGCTTCAGCGCCAACCGCGGTTACCCGAGCACGCCGGATGCCGCCAATCTCGAACGCATCGAAGTGCTCAAAGGCCCCGCCGCCAGCCTGTACGGGCGTGGCGATCCCGGCGGCACGGTGAATATCGTCACCAAGAAACCCCAGCCCGACGCGTTCACCACCCTGCAAACCAGCGCCGGCAGTTGGGACCGCTATCGCACCGCGCTGGACGTGAACACCCCGCTCGACAGCGAAGGGCAGCTGCTGACGCGGGTCAATCTGGCGGTGGAAGACAACCATAGTTTCCGCGATCACGTAGACGCCAAGCGGGTGTTCGTCGCGCCGTCCTTCAGCTGGCAACTGGCCCCCGACACGCACCTGCTGGTGGAAAGCGAATTCGTGCGCCACCGCTCCACCTTCGACCGCGGCATCGTCGCGCCGCGCGGCATGTCGCGCTCCACCTTCCTCGGCGAGCCCAACGACGGCGACATCAACAACCACAACAACCGCCTCCAGGCCACCCTCGAACATCACCTCAACGACACGTGGGCCCTGCGCCTGGCCAGCCATTACAAACAAGGCAGCCTGTGGGGCGACGCTTCGGAAAACCGCGCGCTGAACAGCGACGGCCACACCGTCAACCGCCGCTACCGCGAACGCTCCATGGGTTGGCACGACAGCATCACCCAACTGGAACTGCGCGGTCTGTTCGACATCGGTCGTTGGCAACACGAGCTGCTGATCGGCACCGAGTACGAGGATTACCGCAAGAAGGAACGCGTGACCGCCATCGCCGGTAGCCCCTACGCGATCGACATCTACAACCCGGTCTACGGCCAGCCCAAACCCGATGGCGAGCGCTCCGGCACTGACTTCTCCGAACAGGTAAAAAGCCAGGCACTGAACCTGCAAGACCAGATCGTCTTCACCGAACGCCTGCGCGGCATGTTCGGCGCGCGCTTCGAGCACTTCGAGCAATACACCGACGACTTCACCCGCGATCACGCCAAGAGCCGCCAGACCCACGACGCCCTGACCCAGCGCGCCGGCCTGCTCTATCAGCTCACACCTGAAGTCGGGGTGTTCGCCAACGCCTCGACCTCATTCAAGCCGAACAACGGCCTGGACGCTGGCGGCCAATCCTTCAAGCCTGAAGAGGGCGTGGGGTATGAAGTGGGGATCAAGAGCGAGCTGTTCGACGAGCGCCTCAGCGCCACCCTCGCCGCGTTCCACATCGAGAAGGAAAACGTGCTGGCCGTGGACCCCGCCACCGACACCCAACGCGCCATGGGCAAGGCACGCAGCCAAGGGTTTGACCTGCAACTGAGCGGGCAACTGAGCGAGGCGGTGCGCGTGATCGGCGCGTTCGCCTACATCGATGCCGAAGTGACCAAGGGCGATAAAGCCATCCCCACCGGCAGCCGCATTCTCGGCGTGGCCAAGCGCAGCGGCAGCCTGTTGGGCGTGTATGAATTCCAGGACGGCACGTTGCGCGGTTCAGACGTGGGCGCGGCGTTCACCTATGTCGGTGATCGCTCCGGTGAAGCCGGCGGCAGCTTCGAACTCCCCGCTTATCACACCGTGGACCTGCTGGCGCATTACAAAGCCACCGACAACGTCACCGTGGGTTTGAACCTTAACAACCTGTTTGATGAAAAGTACTACGAACGCGCCTACAGCAATTACTGGGTCAGCCCCGGTGAACCGCGCAACTTCACGGTCAGCCTGACCCTCAACCTGTAACACGGTCAAACCTGTGGGAGGGGCTTGCCCCCGATAGCGCTACAACAGTCACCTCACCCAGTGACTGGCAAACCGCTATCGGGAGCAAGCCCCTTCCCACATTACAGTGCCACGGGGGCCCGCTCGCACAGGGTGTTAAGCGCCACCGCCCACTGCTCGCTGTCATTCAAGCACGGCACCAGCACCAACTCCTCGCCGCCCGCTGCGCGGAATTGCTCCCGGCCACGGTCGCCGATCTCTTCCAGCGTCTCGATGCAGTCGGCCACGAACGCCGGGCACATCACCAGCAGCTTTTTCACGCCTTGCTGGGCCAACGCTTCCAGGCGTGCCTCGGTGTAGGGTTCGATCCACTTCGCCCGGCCCAGGCGCGACTGGAATGCCACCGACCATTTACCGTCCGGCAGCCCCATGCGTTCGGCAAAATTGCGGGCGACGCTGAAGCACTGCGCGCGGTAACACGTGGCAAGCACCTGCGGCGAAGCGTTGCGGCAGCAATCGGCATCCTTGAAGCAATGCGCGCCGGTAGGGTCGAGCTTGGTCAAATGGCGCTCGGGCAGGCCGTGGAAACTCAGGAGCAGGTGGTCGTACTCCTGCGCCACGTAAGGCCGCACGCTCGCCGCCAGCGCATCGAGGTACTCCGGCTGATCGTAGAACGGTTGCAGGATCGAGAACTGCACTTTGAGCTTCTTGTCGCGCACCACCCGCTGGGCTTCTTCAATCACCGTGGTCACGGTGCTGTCGGCGAACTGCGGGTACAACGGCGCCAGGGTGATTTTCTGAACCCCCTGGGCGGCCAGGCGCGTCAGGGTCGTTTCAAGGGACGGCTCGCCATAACGCATCGCCAGCTCCACCGGACCCTGGGTCCACTGCGCAGTCATTTTCTGCTGCAGGCGCTGGCTGAGCACCACCAGCGGCGAGCCTTCCTCCCACCAGATCGAGGCATAGGCATGGGCCGACTGCTCGGGACGCTTGATCAGGATCAGCGACACCAGCAAGCGCCGCACCGGCCACGGCAGGTCGATCACGTAAGGGTCCATCAGGAACTGATTGAGGTAGCTGCGCACATCGGCCACCGAAGTAGACGCCGGTGACCCCAGGTTGACCAGTAACAACGCGTGATCCGTCATGCAACATCCTATCTCTAGAGGCGGCTGGACAAGTCGTCCAAGGCCGCCTTCAACTCAGTGAACTGGAAAGTGAAACCGGCCGCCAACAGGCGTTCGGGCAAAGCTTTCTGGCCGCCCAGCAACAAACCGGACAACTCGCCCAACCCCACCTTCAACACGAAGGCCGGCATGGGCATGAACGCCGGGCGGTGCAGCACCTGGCCCAACGTCTTGGCAAACTCGCGGTTACGCACCGGGTGCGGCGCGCAGGCATTATAGGGACCGCGGGCGTCGTGCTGGTGCAGAAGAAAATCTATCAGCGCGATTTGATCGTGGATATGCACCCACGGCATCCACTGCCGACCATTCCCAATCGGCCCGCCCAGTGCCAGCTTGAACGGCAGCAACAGCCGCGACAAAAAGCCGCCCTCGGCCGCCAGCACCAGCCCGGTACGCACCAGCATCACGCGAATGCCCAGGGCTTCGGCGCGCTGGGCGGTTTCTTCCCAGGCGACGCACAACTGGCTGGGGAAATCGTCCTGCACCGGGCCGCTGGCTTCGGTCAGTTCGCGCTCGCCGCCGTCGCCGTACCAGCCCACGGCAGAACCGGAAATCAACACCGCCGGTTTCTCCGCCAGGCCTTCCAGCCACACCAGCAGGGTTTCGGTCAGACTGATGCGGCTGCTCCACAGCAGCGCCTTGCGTTTATGCGTCCAGGGGCGATCGGCGATCGGCGCGCCGGCCAGATTAATGACCGCGTCCACCGGGCCGATAACCTCTTGCAGGCTGGCGACACCGCGCACCGCATCGCCACATAACCGGGCGACCTGTTCAGGGCGACGGCTCCACACCGTCAGGCGATGCCCTTGCGCCAGCCAATGTTGGCAGAGTTGACGGCCGATCAGGCCGGTACCGCCGGTCAGCAAAATATGCATGGGATCTTCCTCATGTAACGTTCGCCACCGATCACTGGTCTATTTTATAAGCAGGGATCATTTGCAATCGGGCGTGACATTGATTTAAGCCTCAGCTTTAACCATAGGTCACTCCAAACGATCAGGTACGCCAAAACTTATACCAAAAAACAATATTGTACAGCTATTGGTGTCGGCGTAGTCTGTACCCAACGGTAAAACGAGGCCTCCCATGACTGTCCCCATCGCGATCATCGGCACCGGCATCGCCGGTCTCTCCGCCGCCCGAGCGTTACGAGACGCCGGGCATGTTGTACAACTCTTCGATAAAAGCCGCGGCAGTGGTGGCCGCATGTCCAGCAAGCGCAGCGACGCCGGCGCACTGGACATGGGCGCGCAGTACTTCACCGCCCGCGACCGCCGCTTCGTCAACGAAGTGCAGCGCTGGCAAAGTAATGGCTGGGCCGAGCAATGGAAGCCGCAGCTGTATAACTTCAAGTCCGGCGAACTCACGCCCTCCCCCGATGAACAGATCCGCTGGGTCGGCACGCCGCGCATGAGCGCCATCACCCGCGCCCTGCTTGACGACCTGCCGGTGCAGTTCAGCTGCCGTATCACCGAAGTGTTCCAAGGCAAACGGCACTGGAACCTGCTGGACGCCGACGGCGGCAACCACGGTCCGTTCAGCCACGTCATCATCGCCACGCCCGCCCCGCAAGCGACCGCCCTGCTGGCCGCCGCACCGAAGCTGGCAAGTGCCGCCGCCGGCGTGAAGATGGACCCGACCTGGGCCATTGCCCTGGCCTTCGACAAGCCGCTGGAAACCCCGATGGAAGGCTGCTTCGTGCAAGACAGCGCCCTCGACTGGCTGGCCCGCAACCGCAGCAAACCGGGGCGCGACACCGTCCTCGACACCTGGGTGCTGCACGCCACCAGCGCCTGGAGCAAAGAACATCTGGACCTGCCCAAAGAAGCAGTGATCGAACACCTGCACGGCGCCTTCGCCGAACTGCTGCACAGCGCCATGCCCGCGCCTTCGTTCAGCCTGGCGCACCGCTGGCTCTACGCACGACCGTCCAGCGCCCATGAATTCGGCGTGCTGGCCGACGCCGACCTGGGCTTGTACGTCTGTGGCGACTGGTGCCTGTCGGGCCGCGTGGAAGGCGCCTGGCTCAGTGGCCAGGAAGCCGCGCGACGCTTGATCGAGCACCTGTAATGAACCGCATAAACCCCGCTAAATTGCTGCTGTCGAAGTGGACAGCAGCACACCCGCGCAACAAGGAAAGACACTTCCTGGTCACCGAACTGTTTTGTGATGAAGAAGGCAACGTGCTCGACATCGAGCTGCAAGCCGTCATGACCCGGCGCGGTGAGCGCCTGCCCTGGCAAACCCTGCAAAGCGCCGAGGACTGGCGAATCGGCTGGAAATAGCCCTCGCACAAATACTTGTACAAACCATTTGACTTGTACAGCATCAAACCTATGATGAGATTTAGCTGTACATGCTTTTACGCTTGTACAGGAATCTTGCAGAGGTTTGCCCATGTCCAGCACCCCGTCCTTCAAGCCGAAGATTGGCATCAGCGCCTGCCTGCTGGGCGAGAACGTCCGTTTCAACGGCGGCCACAAGCAATCGCAACTCTGCAGCGAGGTGCTCGCTGCATACTTCGACTTTGTGCCGTTGTGCCCGGAAGTGGCGATCGGCCTGGGCATTCCCCGGGAGACCATTCGCCTGGTGGGCGATGCCGCGTCCCCTCAAGCCGTGGGCAGCGTGCATCGCGAGCTGAACGTCACCGCGCCGCTGGGTGAATACGGCGAAAAAATGGCCGCCGAGCACAGCGACCTGTGCGGCTATATCTTCATGCAGAAATCGCCGTCCTGCGGCCTGGAACGGGTCAAGGTCTACCGTGAAAACGGCGCACCGGTGGACGGCGGCGGGCGTGGCATCTATGCCCAAGCCTTTTGCGCGCGCCACCCCAACCTGCCTGTGGAAGAAGACGGCCGCCTGAATGACCCGGTGCTGCGGGAAAACTTCCTGACCCGCGTCTTCGTCTACGCCAGCTGGCAACAATTGCTCGGCGAAGGCCTGAGCCGCCATCGCCTGCTGGCCTTTCACGCGCGCTACAAATACCTGCTGATGGCCCACAGCCCGGCGCATTACAAAAGCCTCGGCAACCTGCTCGGCGGCATGGCCAAGGGCGAGGACCTCGACGCATTGGGCAGCGGCTATTTCAGCGCGCTGATGAGCGGCTTGAAAAAGTGCGCCACCCGCGGCACCCACACCAATGTGCTGCAACACATCAGCGGTTACCTCAAGCAGGCCATCAGCGCCGACGACAAACAGGAAATGCAAACCGTGATCGGCCAATACCGCCAAGGCATCGTGCCGCTGGTGGTACCGCTGACCTTGCTCAAGCACCACTTTCGCCTCCACCCGGACCGCTACATCGCGCAGCAGGCTTACTTGCAGCCACACCCGGAAAATCTCAGCCTGCGCAATGCGATCTGAACCATGAAAAACCTCATGACCGCAGCCTTGCAAGACGAACCCGGCGAAGATATCGCCCAAGCCCTCGAGGACGGCTGGCTGCCGATCCGTGAAGTGGCGCGCCAGACCGGCGTCAACGCCGTGACCCTGCGCGCCTGGGAACGCCGCTATGGCCTGATCGTGCCGCAGCGCACGCCCAAGGGCCACCGGCTGTTCAGCCACGACCATGTGCAACGCATCCACACCATCCTCACCTGGCTCAATCGCGGCGTGCCGGTCAGCCAGGTGAAAAACCTGATCGACTCCGCGCACGTCGCTCCCGACGCCGTCGAAAACGAATGGCACACCCTGCGCCAGACCCTGGTGCAGGCCATCAGCGAGCTGGCCGAACGCCGGGTCGACGATGCCTTCAACCAGGCCATGGCGCTCTACCCGCCGCGCACCCTGTGCGAACAACTGCTGCTGCCGCTGCTCCGCGAACTGGAGCAACGCTGGCAGGGCCAATTCGGCGCGCAGATGGAACGGGTGTTCTTCCTGTCCTGGTTGCGCAGCAAGTTCGGCGCGCGGATCTATCACAACAATCGCCAGTTGCACGGCGCACCGCTGCTGCTGGTGAATCATTCCGACCTGCCCCTGGCACCGCACCTGTGGCTCAGCGCCTGGCTGGCCAGCAGCGCCGACTGCCCGGTGGAAGTCTTCGACTGGCCGCTGCCGACCGGTGAACTGGCGCTGGCCGTGGAACACCTGCAACCGCGGGCGGTGCTGCTGTATTCCAGCCAGGCGCTCCATTTGTCGGCACTCGCAAAACTTCTGGGCGGCATCGCTTGCCCAAAGTTGATCGTCGGACCAACGGTATGCATCCACCAGGCCGAGCTGACGGCATTAGCTGGCGACACCCCTGAATTGTTCGTCGCCGAAGACCCATTGTCGGCTCACCAGATACTGATCCAGCATGGACTCGTTTAAATGCACTTGATCTGGCTGCGCACCGACCTGCGCCTGCATGACAACACCGCCCTGACCGCCGCGAGCCAGCGCGGCCCGGTGGCGGCCGTGTACCTGATCACCCCGCAGCAATGGCTGGCCCACGATGATGCGCCGTGCAAAGTCGACTTCTGGCTGCGCAACCTGCAGCACTTGAGCCAGGCCCTCGGCGCGCTGAATATTCCCTTGCTGATCCGCCGCGCCGCGACCTGGGACCAGGCGCCCGCCGTACTCGGCCAACTGTGCCGTGAGCTATCGGTCGAGTCGGTCCACGTCAACGAGGAATACGGCATCCACGAAAGCCGTCGCGATGCGGCGGTGGCCAAGGCTTTGGAAGCCGACGGCGTGAGCTTCCACCGTTACCTGGACCAATTGTTTTTCCAGCCCGGCAGCGTGCTGACCAAGACCGGCACCTACTTCCAGGTGTTCAGCCAGTTCCGCAAAGTCTGCTACGCCCGCCTGCACAGCGCCCTGCCGCGCCGGGTGGCCACGCCCAAGGCTCAAGCGGCCCTCGCGCTGACCAGCGACCCGGTGCCGCAACAGGTCGACGGTTTCGAAACGCCGAGCGAAACGTTGCGCGCCCTCTGGCCCGCCGGTGAAGACGAAGCGCGCCGCCGCCTCGACGCATTCGCCGCGCAGCAGATCAGCTATTACAAGGATGAGCGCGACTTCCCGGCCAAGCCCGGCACCAGCCAGCTGTCGGCGTACCTCGCGGCGGGCGTGGTTTCGCCGCGCCAGTGCCTGCATGCCGCGCTGCAGCGCAACCAGGGCGAGTTCGAAAGCGGCGATATCGGCACGATCACCTGGGTCAACGAACTGCTCTGGCGCGAGTTCTACAAGCACATCCTGGTGGGCTACCCGCGGGTGTCCCGTCACCGCGCCTTCCGCCCCGAAACCGAGGCGGTGGCTTGGCGCGACGCGCCCAACGACTTCGCCGCCTGGCAGCAGGCGCGCACCGGTTTGCCGATCATCGACGCGGCCATGCGCCAACTGCTGGAAACCGGCTGGATGCACAACCGCCTGCGCATGGTGGTGGCGATGTTCCTGACCAAGAACCTGCTGATCGACTGGCGCGAAGGCGAGCGCTTTTTCATGCGCCACCTGATCGACGGCGACCTGGCAGCCAACAATGGCGGCTGGCAGTGGAGCGCCTCCACCGGCACCGATTCGGCGCCGTATTTCCGGATTTTCAGCCCGCTGAGCCAGTCGCAGAAATTCGACCGCGACGGCGTATTCATCAAGCACTGGCTGCCGCAACTGGCGACGCTGAATAAAAACGACGTACACGACCCGCAGGCCGCCGGCGGCCTGTTCGGCGTGGCCGACTACCCGCGCTCGATCGTCGACCTGAAACACTCCCGCGAACGTGCATTGGCGGCATTCCGCAGCCTGCCGTCGCGCCAGGCCGTCGGAGCCGAACATGAGTGACTTCCTGCGCCGCTTCGCCCAGGCCTTCGCCACTCTGGACAAGCACAACCTGCACCTGCTCGACAGCCTGTACAGCAAGGACATCGTCTTCACCGACCCGCTGCACGAGGTCCACGGGCTCACGCCGCTGCACCACTATTTCGCGCAGTTGTACGGTAATGTCAGCCAGTTGCGCTTCGACTTCCACGGCTTCGACCAGGTGGCTGAAGGCGAAGGTTACCTGCGCTGGAAAATGAGCTTTTGCCACCCGCGCCTGGCCAAGGGCAAGGTGATCCGAGTGGAAGGCTGCTCGCACCTGATGTGGCGCGACAAGGTGTACCGCCATCGGGATTATTTCGATGCCGGCGCAATGCTTTACGAACACTTGCCGGTGTTCGGCCGTGTGATCAGTTGGCTGAAAAGGAGAGTCGGATGAACCTCACACCGCCCCGTCGTTATTGGCTGACCGGCGCCAGCAGTGGCATCGGCGCCTCCCTCGCCGTGGAGCTGCTCAACAGCGGCGCCCACGTGGCCCTCAGCTCGCGCTCCAAAGGCCCGCTGCAAGCGCTCGCCCAACGCTTTCCCGGCCAAGTGCTGGTCGTGGCGGGCGACTTGACCAACAGCCAGACAGTGCGCGAAATCGGCGAACACATCGCCCAGGTCTGGGGGTCGCTGGACACCGTGATCCTCAATGCCGGCACCTGTGAATATGTCGATGCCAAGCAATTCGACGCGTCGATCGTCGAACACGTGGTACGCACCAACCTGCTCGCCAGCAGTTATTGCATCGAAGCCGCACTGCCACTGTTGCGCGCCGGGCGCGCACCGCACCTGGTGGGCGTGGCCAGCGCCGTGACCTACCTGCCGATGCCGCGCGCCGAAGCCTATGGCGCGTCCAAGGCCGGTTTGCGCTACCTGTTCGAATCCCTGCGCATCAGCCTGTCGCCGGAAAACATCGACGTCACCGTGATCAGCCCGGGCTTTGTCGACACCCCGCTGACCGAGCGCAATGACTTCCCGATGCCCCTGGCCTGGTCTGCCGACAAGGCGGCCCGGCATATCTTCGCCAAGCTGGACAAACGCCCACTGGAAATCGCCTTCCCGGCGATGTTCATCGCCACCCTGTGGCCGTTGTCGAAACTGCCGAATCGCGCGCAACTGATCATCGGCAAACGCATGCTGCGCAGCCCGCCACCGAAAAAGGACGACCTGTGAAGATCGCGATTATCGGCAGCGGCATTGCCGGGCTGACCAGCGCCTACCTGCTCAGCCGTCGCCACGACATCACCCTGTTCGAAGCGGGCGATCGCATCGGCGGGCATACCCACACGGTCAACGTCACCGTCGAGGGTAAAAGCTATGCGGTGGACACCGGCTTTATCGTATTCAACGACTGGACCTACCCCAACTTCATCCGCCTGCTGGGTCAGGTCGGCGTGAAGTTCAAACCCACCGAGATGAGCTTTTCGGTGTGCGACCGCCGCAGCGGGTTCGAGTACAACGGCAATAACCTCAACAGCCTATTTGCGCAGCGGCGCAATCTGTTGTCGCCGGGGTTCTGGGGCATGTTGCGCGATATTCTGCGCTTCAACCGCGAGGCGCCGGCGGACCTGCAAGCGCAACGCATCAGTGCCGACATGACCCTGGGCGACTACCTCGACGCCGGCGGCTACGGCCCGCGATTCATCCGGCATTACATCGTGCCGATGGGCGCTGCGATCTGGTCGATGTCCCTGGCGGACATGCTCGGTTTCCCCTTGCAGTTCTTTGTGCGCTTCTTCAAGAACCACGGCTTGCTGTCGGTGAGCAACCGCCCGCAATGGTGCGTGATCGAGGGCGGCTCAAGCCGCTACATCGAACCGCTGACCCGCGGCTTTCGTGAACGGATTCGCCTCGATTGCCCCGTGCATCGAGTCGAGCGCGATGCACAGGGCGTGACGATCCACAGCGCCGCGGGCACCGAAGCCTTCGACAAAGTGGTGTTCGCCTGCCACAGCGACCAGGCGCTGGCCCTGCTGGGCGACCCGAGCAGTGCCGAGCAGCAGATCCTCGGCGCCCTGCCCTACGCCGACAACGACGTGGTGCTGCACACCGACACGCGCCTGCTGCCAGACCGCAAACTGGCCTGGGCCAGCTGGAACTACCGGCTCAGCGGCAATGCGCAGAGCCAGGCGGCGGTGACCTATGACATGAACATCCTGCAAGGCATCGACAGCGCCACGACCTTTTGCGTCAGCCTCAACCAGACATCGATGATCAACCCGCTGAAGATCCTCGCCCGCTACACCTATGCCCACCCGCAATACAGCCTGGCGGCCGTGGCCGCACAAGCGCGTTGGGAAGAGTTGAACGGTGCGCAGCATACCTATTATTGCGGCGCCTATTGGGCCAACGGCTTCCACGAAGACGGCGTGATCAGCGCCTTGCGCGTGGCCCAGGCGTTTGGAGAAGCCCTGTGAACAGCGCCTTGTACAGCGGCTGGATCGCCCATCGCCGGTTTGCGCCCAAGGCCCACGCGTTTCGCTACCGCATCGGCTTGCTGTACCTGGACTTGAGCGAACAGGACGCAGTGCTCGGGCTGTCGCCCCTGGCCGGCGCAGGTCGCCTGGCCGCCTTCGGCTTTCGCCAGCAGGATTACCTGCGTGAATTCACCCGTCACGGCATGAGCCTGAGCGATGCCGTGCGCCAGCAAGTCGGCAAGGCGCTGGGGCGTACACCCCAGGGCGCTATCTGCCTACTGACTCAGGCCCGCAGTTGGGGCCTGGCGTTTAACCCGGTGAGTTTCTTCTACTGCTTCGAGGCCGACGGACAGTTGGCCGCGATCCTGTGTGAAGTGACCAACACCCCATGGCGCGAGCGCTATCACTACGTGCTGCCGGCCCTGGCGCTGGGCGCCGACGAGCATCAGCACTTCGCCGTGGCCAAGGCGTTTCATGTATCGCCGTTCCTGCCGCCCGACCTGGAATACCGCATGAGCTTCAGCCCGCCCGCCGCCAGGCTTGGGGTCCACATGGCCGACTGGCAGGGCGATCGGAAAGTCTTCGACGCCACCTTGAGCCTGCAGCGCGAAGCCCTCAGCCGTGCCAGCCTACACCGCTATCTGTGGCGCTTTCCGTGGATGACCGCCAAGACCTGCCTGGCGATCTATTGGCAGGCCCTGCGCCTGTTGCTCAAACGCACACCGATTTTTCCCCATCAGGCCGCCGATGGCGCCTCTCGCACCGCCGTCGGGTACACCAAGGATCGCCGCCATGAAATCCCCTAGCTTATCGGTCAAGGCCAACCGCCTGAACGTCAACGGCGTGACCACCGCACTGCTGCGCAAGGCCGTGCTGCGGCAACTCAGCCAATTGCGCCACGGCCAACTGGTGCTGATCGAGGACGGCGAACGCCAAGTGTTCGGCGCCCGCGAAGCGCACCTGCTGGGCGAGATCCAGATCCTCGATTCGGCGGTGTGGGGCCTGGTGGCGGCCAACGGCTCGATCGGTGCGGGCGAAGCGTTTATCCACGGTTATTGGAGCAGCCCGGACCTGACCGCCGTGGTGCGTGTGATGGTCAGCAACCTGGAGGTGCTCGACGCGCTGGAGGGCGGCCTGGCCAAGCTGGCGCGGCCGTTCACCCAAGGCTTGCATTGGCTCAACCGCAATACGCGCAAGGGTTCGCAGAAGAACATCGCCGCCCACTATGACCTGGGCAACGACCTGTTCGAAGAATTCCTCGACCCGACCATGATGTATTCGGCGGCGCAGTTCCTGAGCGCCGAAGACACCCTGGAACAGGCGCAACTGAACAAGCTGGAACGCATCTGCCAGAAACTCGCGCTTAAACCCACCGACCATCTGCTGGAGATCGGCACCGGCTGGGGCAGCATGGCGTTGTACGCGGCGCGGCACTATGGCTGCAAAGTCACCACCACGACCTTGTCCAGGGAACAGTTTGTCTACACCCAGCAACGCATCGCCGCCATGGGGCTGCAAGACCAGGTGACGCTGCTGTTGCAGGACTACCGCGACCTGAGCGGCCAATACGACAAGCTGGTGTCCATCGAAATGATCGAAGCGGTGGGCCATCGCTTCCTGCCGACCTACTTCAAACAGTGCGCGCGCCTGCTCAAGAGCGATGGGCTGATGCTGCTGCAAGCCATTACCATCCGTGAGCAACGCTTTGAACAGGCCAAGAACAGCGTCGACTTCATCCAGCGCTATATCTTCCCCGGCGGCGCCTTGCCCTGTGTGCAGAACATGCTGCAGATCATCAGCCGCGACACCGACATGAACCTGCTGCACATGGAAGATTTCGGCCTGCATTACGCGCGAACCCTGCGCCTGTGGCATGAGAACTTTCGCCGCGCCCACGGCCGCCTCATGGAATTGGGCTACGACGAATACTTCCTGCGGTTGTGGGAGTTTTACCTGTGCTACTGCGAAGGCGGCTTTATGGAGCGTACCATCGGCACCGCGCAGTTGCTGCTGGCCAAGCCGGCAGCCATCAACCCGCCGTTGCTTGGGCGTTTCAGTGCTTAAACCGCTGGCGAATGCCGCGCTGTTCCAATGCGGCTGGTTTGCCTGCGTGTTGGGCGGCGACAGCACCTGGCACGCTAACGTCTGTCAGCCCTTTCACACCTGTGTCACCCGCTTGCCTTACACTGCGTGCCTATGACCAACATCCCCCACACCCAAATCACCACCCCCGCCGTCACCTGCTCGACGTGCGCGGCCTGCTGCTGCCAGCTGGAAGTCATGCTGATCACCGACACGGGCGTGCCCGAGCGCTATATCGACACCGACGATTGGGGCGGCGAAGTCATGCTGCGCCTGGACGACGGCTGGTGCGCAGCGCTGGACCGGGACACGATGATGTGTACGATTTATACGCGTCGGCCGCTGATCTGCCGGGAATTCGAGATGGGCGCGCCGGAATGCCTGACCGAACGCGAAGGGATTGCGACCGCTTACCGCTGATCTCAGGCCGACGAATATCTCAATGTGGGAGGGGGCTTGCCCCCGATAGCAGTGGGTCAGTTGGCAAATTCTGCGGCTGACACTCCGCTATCGGGGGCAAGCCCCCTCCCACAGGGTTTTGCAGGGTTCTGAAGTTACAGCGGCATCGTGTAGTGCAACGAGTAGTTTTCGATGCCACCGAACGCGAACGGATTCGCGACCGCTTACCGCTGATCTCAGACCGACAAATATCTCAATGTGGGAGGGGGCTTGCCCCCGATAGCAGTGGGTCAGTTGGCAAATTCTGCGACTGACACTGCGCTATCGGGGTGTACAGACGGAGACATCCTTTACAAACGAGACCGGGGACATCCTTTACGTTTCTGGGTGCTGGACAGCCGGCTTGCACCGCTGTCTAGCCTACCCAGTGGATAGTTACATAGGTACATGTCCCACA
>NZ_VJWO01000079.1:0-18193 GCF_014889455.1 Pseudomonas sp. K8 | reverse complement strand
GGGATATCAGTCATTTTTTGATGCACCGATACAACTGGATTCGACCGCACCAATTTAATGGTGGGCTGCCACCGGCTCAGGCCGAGAAAAAACTTAACGTCGTGTCCGGGATTAGTTGACCACTACACCTTAGTCACGCAACGATGGATTGGTCCCGACTAATCGCTATACCTCCCGGCGCTTGCTTAGCTTCGCTTTGCTCCTCCTTCATGTAGCAAATATTAGCAAACTCGACTTGGCTTTCTTAATCGGTGCGCCGCTGGGCGAGAATCACACCGCCCTGCCATACTGGCTCAGGAACAACGCTTAAGTACCTCGGCAGGGGAAATCAGGCAATTTTGAGGAGGCTCGGTGAACAAACAACAAATCGAACAGTGGCTCTGCTTCCAGTGTGTACAAGAGCCATACCTCTCAGGGGATATATCAACCACAGGCGAGACCTCCATATGCTCCTATTGTGGAATCAAAAACCAATGCTGGCCGATTGAACTGTTGGCGGATCGAATCGAGCAAGCGTTTGAAGAACATTACGTTCGCACCTCAGCGGAACCGGATGATTGGCAGCAAAGCCTGCTGCGGGACAGCGAGTCGGACTACGACTGGGATCGAGACGGTGAGCCAGTCCGAGAAGCCATTGAAGGAGCAGCTCAAATTCCCGACGATGCGGTTTCAGATGTATTGGAAATTTTAGGTGATAGGTACTTTGACTTCGACGCGGCGGCCATGGGTGTCGAGAATGAGTTCGATCCCGAATCGCACTACGAACGGAAAGACTTGAATGATTCTACCTGGCAGTACGAATGGCGATGTTTTGAGAGAACGCTGAGAACCGAAGCCAGATATTTTTCTCGGGCCGCAGCAGATCACCTTGCAGCTGTCTTTGGAGGAATAGACGAGCTAGGTACTTCGGATGGCAAACCGGTGGTGGTTGACGTCGGTCCTAGCACTCCGATTAACGTGCTTTCCAGGGCACGCGTATTCCAATCCAAAGAGCTGCTTAAAGAGGCGCTCTGTCGCCCCGACAGGCACTTGGGCTCTCCTCCCGCCCGGGCAGCAGCAACAGGAAGAATGAATGCGCGAGGTATATCAGTATTCTATGGTGCAACTTCCCAGAGCGTTGCTCTCGCCGAGGTTCGGCCACCAGTAGGCAGTTATGTAGCCCTGGCAACTTTCAGAATTATCCGCCCTTTGCGCCTCTTAGATATTTTCGCGCTTGAAAAAGCCGCTGATCATGGAAGCATCTTCGATCCAACCCTTCTTGCACGGACGGAACGGGCTGTTTTTCTACAATCGCTTAGTCGCATTATGACGCGTCCAGTGATGCCGGATGATCAGGAATTCGATTATCTAGCTACTCAAGCCGTGGCTGATTTCCTGGCAACCGATAATTCCCCAATGCTGGATGGCATCCTTTTTAAATCGACTCAGTCAACGGATGGGGACAATATCGTATTGTTCCACAAGGCATCGCGCGTGAAAAGTATGGACTTACCCACAGGCATCAAGCTGAATGCCGAAACGGTGAGTTGGGACAGTGAAGGTGGATACCCAGACTATAATGTATGGGAACAAGTCCCTGTGCCAAACGAGACCGTGGACTCTCTAAAGCTTATCCCCTGGGCTTTAATGCCTCATTCTGTAAGTGAAGATGAGGATTTGCGTGAAAATACACTAGACGTCATCGCTAGCTCGGTAGAAGTGCATCATGTCAGAAGGGTAAAGGTAGAGTGTGATGCACATCTGGTTACCCGCCATCGCCGGCAAATGACAAAGAACGATGACTTTTAAGTGGAACATCGACTTTTATAAATGAGTACAGGAATTGAACGGCATACTCTGTGCTTAAGGACCCAATAAATGAGGCAACAAAATTCTACTTTTAGACGTGCTCATCCAAGCTGGGCTAACGCTTGTGTCGGGGAAAACGGAGATCCAGGATACGTTGAGTACTCTAAGGGTTTTTCTAAGGCTGCAAACATACTTATAAACGCCGTTCTCGAAGACCACTCAATTCACCTAACAACAGACATCTTTGTCTATCCCATATGTTTCAATATGCGACACTCTGTCGAACTGCGTCTAAAGGGTGCAATATCTGCCCTACAAAAACTAGCAATACTCAAACAAAGAATAATAAATTTTGACTTCATGGGGTCCCATGACATTTATAAAATATGGTTTTTCTTCAAGACCGAATCGGAACGTCTCGACAGCCGATTCCAAACAATCAATAGTCTATTAGAACCCACCATACTCGATATAGCCGAAATTGATCCATCAGGACAAACATTCAGATACCCTTTCAGCACTCAATCCACCAAACACTTATCAGAAGTCGCCTTAATTAACTTCGTAGTGCTGAACGAGAAATTTAGCGACTTAGAAACAAATCTCGACGAACTATTGAAAATTTATGAATGGCTTGAACTTGAATACAATCAAGGCACACCCTCAACACTACACCGAAACCAGATATTTTTCCTAGCAAAAGAGCTCCCCAATAGAAGCGCTTGGACTGATGAAAATTTTTCCGCTACAAAAAATCTGATTAGAGCAAAATACAATCTCTCTAATAATGCGCTCTCAAAAATATTGAATCTAATCCAAGATCACTATGCACTCGCTCCACTCATTGGTCTTCGCAAGCCGCTTGCGGGAATGGACACCCCTCTTCTTATCGACATATGCGACATCTGGGTAGAGTTTAACGAAGATATTAAGAACTCCGATACAGAGCTGGAGACAACAATCACCTATGCTGAGGCGATTGAAGGAGTGCTTACCCAAAGAGATTCAGCATGGGGTAAATTACGAGACCTCGTCACTCCTGAAATAACTGCAGGTTCTCACGCGTTATTTTATTTCGCCTACGATTATGGATTTACTGAATATTACGAATCGCTGTATCCTCGTTATTTATTGGAGATACGTGGTGAAATCGACCATGGCCAGCAAACTATTCGAGATCAATTCATGCATGTTTTTGACAAAACCAACTTTCTTGACCACCTTTTACAATCACTCTATGCTCTGGGTCACCGCACTACAGCCGAACAAATCATTGCTAGGCAAGATGTCGCTCACGCATTTCACTGGCTCGATAAAGCACGAAGCGGCGAATTGTTTACGCCCCCTGATTTCGCTCAATACCCAACAGATTGTTTTGCCGAGAACATCTAGAACTTCATATGCATACCATTAGCGAGCTATTTAACGACAAAAAATCTTCCATAAATGATCTAACTTCGTCGTATAGCTTCGACTCATCATTTCTCGGCGCATCCCCCAGTTTGGGTTGGCAGGCACACTGGCTGATCGGAGCGTTCCCCTGCCCCATCGCCCGTTGACCTGATCCAACACCGCCATTAACTTCGTGGCGTCGGCTGGTTGGGAGGTGGCAAACAGGTCGTCGGTGTACTCCCCTTGCTGACAAAGGTTCATCAACAGCACCTCAGCCTTGCTGTACTTGAAGCCTGGCCGGAAGACGCGGTCAAGCGCGTCCACCGCAGCGTTGGTCAGTAACCGCACATCGTCGGTGGGGTACGGCAGGTCAATTAGCACGCCGTTGGCATACTTCGCCTCCTCCGGGTTGAACATGCCGGTGCGGATGCTGACGCGGATCTTCTTACACAGCGACTTCTGCGCCCTGAGCTTTTCCGAGGCCCGCATCATGTAGGTGGCCACCGCTTCCTTGATCGGGGCTAACTCCGTGAGCCGCTTACCAAACATCCGGCTACAACAGATTTCCTGCTTCGGCGGGTCCGGCTCGTCCAGCTCCAGACACGGCGTGCCGGCCAGCTCGCGGGCTGTCTTCTCAATCACCACGCTGAATTTCTTGCGTAGCGTCCAAGGGTCGGCCTTCGCCAGGTCCATAGCGGTCTTGATACCCATGGTGTCCAAGTGAAGTTTCATCTTGCGACCGACTCCCCAGACCTCGGCCACTTCGGTATTGCGTAGCACCCAGTCGCGCTTGAACGGGTCGCAGATATCGACTACCCCGCCCGTTTGCACCTGGAGCCGCTTGGCGGTGTGATTCGCCAGCTTCGCCAGGGTTTTGGTGTGAGCGATCCCTACCCCGACGGGAATGCCGGTACAGCGCAACACATGGCTGCGGATCTTGCGGCCGAGGGCATCCCGGCCGTCAATGCCGGTCAGATCCGCGAAGGCTTCGTCGATTTAAAGGAAAGATGTCAACCCATGGACATCGGTTTGAATGAATATTTGTCAGGGTTTAGATCAGGTGTCCGATGTCCATAGACCACACGCATTTTCACAGAAATGGATCACATGGTGTCCATGGCAAATACGCGAATTTTGTGGCGACGAAAGCTAGCGTGACCAAGATGAGCCCGCTCCAATAGTCCAAAGCTCATCCAACCTGGTTGTATAACTAGGGCTCTTAAGCTCTCTCCTCATACCCCATTCAGGTGATACAGGGACGCTGGCAGTCCGCAATGTACCTCGCCCCCACTTGGCATTTATCTCATCCAAAACATTCATCACTCGCCCGCTTGCCTCTGGCTGTGATGGCGCGAATAGGTCGCCGGTGACCATGGCCTTTTCCGTGGCCGAAGAGCAGTTGGCAGGGCTGTCGGTTGGAGACCGTGTATCGTTTTCTTTTCGACTAGAGGGTGGAAAAGCAACGATTGTCTCCATCAAAAAGTGATGTTTCAGTAGCCGGCACGTATTGTCGTGCCGGTTTTTACCCCCTACCTTCAGGGTGTGAATGACTGCTTCTCGCCGATATTGTTGAAAAAGTGGCGTTGCCACGGTGGCATCGTCTTCTCAATCAGATCGACTGACGTTACTTGAGGCAATCAGTCAGCGATTGAGGACGGTAACATTCATGGAGTGTCGCATTTCGGCTCCACGGTGAAAGTCCGCGAGGCATCAACCGCTCCAATACGCGCTAAGGTACTGCGCCCAATCAGCACGGGATAATTCATCTTGCCCCGATCCTTCAGCGAGAACTCCTCATCATACATACGAGACCCGATGCATATTTTCATCATCACAACCGGACGCTGCTCCGCGCCGCCGGCGCCACGCACTTTTACGTTGCGGACGACCTTGCGCTCAAAGGATGAATTGGTCATCTTGCCAGTCATGCTGTCTTTGACTTCCACATTAAAGCGGACCCACCTCTGGTTGTCCTTTTCAAACCGTTCCAAATCCTTCGCATCCATGGACGAGGTCAAAGCTCCGGTATCGAGCTTGATTTTCACCGAGATGTTTTCCGGTTGAATCTGCCCTTCCTCCACCCACCCAAATACTTTGGGGGGGGACTTCGTCTCGGCAAATCCGGGCGCCATCGCCAAGGCAATAGTCACCGCAATCAACCATCTTGTCGTTCGATACGGCATAAAGGAAACCTCTTTTATGGGCTGAGAGAGTTGTTTCTTGTGCTGTAGGGAGCTTAGGTTGTCTGCTGCTCCGTCAAAGACGAGCCCTAAACATCCTCGTAACTGCGGCTGTTCGCCCATTCCAACTCATGCTGCACCTCCAGGTGGAAGGCCTCATAAAGCAACCAGGCCTTCTGACAGTTCTGCTCCAGAAGTCTCTCTGCCTCAGCGCTAATGCCCGACTGCTCGCGCAGTGCCATCAACTTCAGGTAGGCAGCATAAGCCGCATCTCGATTCTGGACGGCATACCCTTCCGCGATAGTGCGGTTTAAACCCGCCATTAACTGCTCTATCTCAAGCGTGTAATCATCAGTCATACGTCACGAGCCTCTGGTTGGGGAACGGCGTGCAGCAGCAGCCAGCAAATGCCCCCTTGATCACGCTTTCAAGGCCAGGATTCGGCGTGCCCCATTCAAGACAATGAGGCCCACAACGGTACCAATCACCAAATCTGGATAGGCAGAACCTGTCCACGCGACCAGCACACCGGCAACGATAACGCCAAGGTTCGCAAGCACGTCGTTGGCTGAAAAAATCCAGCTTGCTTTCATGTGTGCACCTCCTTCGCGATGGCCATAGATCATCAAGAGACAGCTGACGTTGGCGACGAGCGCAATTACGCCAATCCCCATCATCAGCATCGACTCCGGTTCGCTGCCGTAGAGAAAGCGTCTCGCCACTTCCATGAGTACACCCAGGGCCAACACGATCTGAAAGAACCCCGCCAGGTGCGCAGCGCGAACCTGCAGCCGTGCATTGCGTCCGACGGCATAGAGAGCCAGGCCATAGACGGCAGCATCAGCAAACATGTCCAGTGAATCGGCCACCAGGCCAGCTGACTGGGCGATCAAACCTGCGCCCATCTCGATGACAAACATCGCGCCATTGATACCGAGTAGTATTTTGAGCGTGCTTGCCTCCTTCGAAGTAGTCAGCTCTTCACTGACACTATTGGCCGAGGCTGCTTCCTGACTGGCCGGTTCAGTACCCAGTAACGTTGCGCCCAGGCCAAGTGACTCCAGTTTTGTAGTGATCAGATCAACAGGTCCGTCATGGAAAGCGCGTACCTGCCTGCTGGCCAGATCAAAGGACAATGAATGGAGATCAGGCACGCCATTCAAAACGAGACGAATCATCCGTTCTTCTGACGGACAATCCATCTTGGGCACAAGAAAACTGCTGACCCAGGTGACTTCATTCGACGACGAGGTTGCCGCTTCAGTGGTTGTTGGCACTGGGCCACAACCACAGGATTTCTCACACGTACCCATGATCCGCTTTACCTATCAGGTTTCATTCTGGTCATTGAAAACCATATAGCAGGTATAGGGTCAAGTGCAGATATACTGGCGTTTTATCGAGGAGCCAGCGATGCGCATCGGTCAACTAGCACAGCTGACGGGAGCGGATATTCAGACCATTCGTTTCTATGAGCGCCAACGTCTGCTTCCACCACCCAATCGTCAGGCCAATGGCTACCGCGCCTATGAAGCGGAACATGTGGAGAGACTGCTGTTCATCCGCCGCTGCCGGTCGTTCGGTATGTCGTTGGAGGAAATCGCTGTTTTGCAGAGCTTTCAAGCACAGCCGCAGCAACCTTGCGCGGCGGTGAATGCGCTGCTTGATAGTCATATTGCTCAGGTCAGAACCCAAATTACGTCCTTGCAAGTCCTGGAAGATCAATTGGTGAGATTGCGCCGCTGCTGCGATAACGAACGACAAAGTTTGGACTGCGGAATACTTTCGGGCTTGGTAGAGGGCGGTACAACACACTCCTGATGCACGCGCCCCTTCGCTTTTGCTCAAAAATTTAGTTCTTGACCATATAGCGACTATAGGGTGTTCACTGCGCAACAACAGAGGAGACGCCATAATGGCTAATTGTTGCGATGACACCCCGAAAAAAAGCTCCTGCAGCAACTCTGCGGAGACAAGCTGCAGTGGGACGGCTTGCGCGACACCGGCAGAACCGGTAGGCGAACTGAGCAGCTTTCGCATTGAACAAATGGATTGCCCTACTGAAGAAGCGCTGATCCGCGGCAAACTGGAGAAGCTGCCCGAAGTGCAGGCGCTGCAGTTCAATCTGCTAAACCGGACCCTCGACGTCCGTCACGAGCCGCTGTCTCCACAGGTGCTTGTGGAGGCCATTGCTTCATTGGGGATGAAGGCTGAGCCATTGACCGCCGCGCAGGGCACTCGTGTGGTAATTGCGCAAATGGACTGTCCCACCGAGGAGCGACTGATCACCGACAAACTGTCCGGTATGCCGGGCATCTCGGCACTGCGGTTCAATCTGCTGCAACGAACACTCACCATCAGCCATGAGCCGGAGGCACTGGCGCCCGCGTTGGACGCGATCCGCGCGCTCGGCTTCACTCCCCAGCTTGCGGCCGAAACCAAATCCTCGACCGAACCGCATCCACCGACCAACGCTTACTGGTGGCGGCTAGGGCTGTCCGGGGCCGCCGCCGCATCCGCGGAGATCTTGCACTTCACCCAGTTGGTGCCCGAATGGGGCGTTGCGGCCATTTCCCTGGCGTCCGTGTTGCTGTGCGGGTTGGCCATCTACAAGAAAGGCTGGATCGCCCTCAAGAACCGCAACCTCAACATCAATGCGCTGATGAGTATTGCCGTTACGGGCGCGATTCTAATTGGGCAATGGCCCGAAGCTGCCATGGTGATGTTCCTGTTTGCGGTCGCGGAGTTGATCGAGGCCAAATCCCTCGATCGCGCTCGGAATGCTATCCGCAGCCTGATGGACCTAGCTCCGGACAAGGCGACGGTGCAGCAACCCGATGGCCGTTGGATCGAGCTGGAGGTGGCCACGGTCGCCGTCGGAAGTCTGGTCCGGGCTCGCCCCGGTGAGCGTATCGGCCTGGATGGGGAGGTGGTCAAAGGTAATTCGACGATCAACCAGGCACCCATCACCGGCGAGAGCCTGCCTGTGGAAAAGGGGCCAGGCGATACGGTGTTCGCCGGCACCATTAACCAAGCTGGCGAATTGGAGTATCGCGTCACGGCGGAAGCCAGCCATACCACCCTGGCTCGGATCATCCACGCCGTCGAAGAGGCTCAGGGTGCCCGTGCGCCAACCCAGCGCTTCGTTGATCAGTTCGCGCGGATTTACACGCCTGCGGTGTTCCTGTTCTCGCTGGCTGTGGCTGTCGTACCGCCCTTGCTGATGAACGGGATGTGGTTCGACTGGATCTATCGTGCCCTGGTATTGTTGGTGGTGGCGTGCCCCTGCGCCCTGGTGATTTCCACCCCTGTCACCATCGTCAGCGGCCTGGCGGCCGCCGCTCGCAAAGGCATTCTGATCAAGGGCGGGGTGTACCTGGAAAGCGGCCGCAAGATCACGCACCTGGCTTTGGACAAAACCGGCACTCTCACCCATGGCAAGCCGGTTCAGACCGACTTCCTACCCATTGGCACAGACCTGCCAGCGGAATACCTCTCGGCGGCGGCGAGTCTGGCCAGTCGCTCTGACCACCCAGTGTCGCAAGCCATTGCCAACCAGGCTGCTGAGCGCTCAATACCGTTGCTGGCCGTAGAGAGTTTCGAAGCTATTGTTGGGCGCGGCGTCCGCGGTGTTATTGACGGTCATCAGTACCATCTGGGCAATCATCGATTGCTTGAGGAGCTCGGTCTTTGTTCGACTGGATTCGAAGCGTTACTCGAACGATTCGAGCGTCAGGGCAAAACGGTTGTCATCCTCTCCAACAAAACTCAGGTGTTGGCCCTGTTCGCCGTGGCCGATACGGTGAAGGACAGCAGCCAGGCTGCCATTGGCGAACTCCACGCACTGGGCGTGAAAACGCTGATGCTGACGGGCGACAATCCGTACACCGCCGAAGCGATCGCCGCGCAGGTGGGTATCGACGAAGCCAAAGGTAACCTGTTACCGACCGACAAGCTCAGCGCCATTGTAGACCTGATCAACAACGGAGCTACCGTGGGCATGGTCGGGGATGGCATCAACGATGCCCCCGCACTGGCTCGTGCCGATGTCGGTTTTGCCATGGGCGCGGCGGGTACCGATACCGCGATCGAGACTGCAGATGTGGCGATCATGGACGATGACCTGCGCAAGATCCCGGCCTTCATCCGCCTCTCCCGGCAAACCGCTGCGGTGCTTATGCAGAACATCGGACTGGCTCTGGGGATTAAGGCGATCTTTCTGGTAGTCACGCTGGCCGGTCACGCCACGATGTGGATGGCGGTATTCGCCGACATGGGGGTAAGTCTGTTGGTAGTCCTGAATGGATTGCGCCTGCTGCGCAAGTGAGGGCGAGATGAACAGCGAACTACATACCGCCATCGGCATGGCCTTCCAGCAAGCCGAGCAGGCACTTGCGGCCAAGGAGCCTTGGCGCGCCTATCCCTGGTTGGAGCGCGCCCACATTCTCAGTCAGCGCCTGCCAGTGCTGCACGTACGCAGCCATTGGTTGATGCTCCGGGCTGGCTGGCAACAGCGCGACTACCGGGAAATGCTTGGCCAAACCACACGGATAATGGCTGCCTTGCTGTTCAGCAAACTCTGGGTACCAATCGGCAACACCGGACGGGCCAGGATCAGTGCATTCCGGTCGATGCCAGTACCAAAGGATCTGCAACGACTACTGCAAGGTAAGCCACCAGTGAAGGCACATCAGGAAGCAACGCAGTACGTCACACCTTGGTTTTGGTGGGGGCTGGCGACTGCAGTTGCCACCCTCGATCAAGGGTTCAAATCCATCGTTGAGCGTCTATTCGCGCTGGGTTCAACGCTTCCCTTGAGTTCATTTTTCAATATCGTGCATGCCCGGAATACCGGCGCAGCCTTCAGCTTCCTGGCTGAAGCGGGCGGTTGGCAGCGTTATTTTTTCATCGCCATCGCTTTGGCCGTGTCCGTGGTGCTCGCCCTGCTGCTTCGTCGTGCGCGCCCCCCGAGCGAAGCCTTGGGTTATAGCCTGATCTTGGGCGGTGCTATCGGTAACCTCATCGATCGGTCGTTCCGCGGCTATGTTGTCGACTACTTGGACTTCTACTACCAGACATGGAGTTGGCCGGCGTTCAACCTAGCAGATATAGGTATCGTCGGTGGTGTACTACTGTTGTTCCTGAGCAGCCTGTCGCAACCGAGTCCACAAGCAGGTCGGGCGGGATGAAGGAGCCCGGTGCGGTCGACTCGCCTCGTTGGTCCGGCCGTGCATGGATTGCCCCTGGCATGGCTATCTTCATCGGCCGCGCCGGGCATCAAGACTGGCACCAACATCAGGCACACCAAATTGCACTGGGATTGAATGCGCTCGTCTTCGTAGAGTCACCTCACGGTGGCTACACCGGGGCTGCGGTCCGCATTCCTGCGGGTGTTCGCCACCGGCTCAGCGGCGACATCGTCATGTCGATCTACCTAGATGTATTGTCGGATGAAGCCAGGGCTCTGCCCGAGGGCAGAACCCTGGCGCCGCTCGAAATTGCTACGGCCGACGTGACGAGGCTGATCGATGCCTTAGACGAGACGACCCTTGGTGTCCGAAGGGCGGTTCGGAGGGCGTTGGGAGTAATCGACCTGCCGACAACCGACCCGCGCCTGGCTGTGGTCAGCGCAGCCGTGCACAGCGGCAGCGTGCGGCGTGACCAACTCGCCGCACTGGTGCACCTGTCTCCGACGCGTTTTTCCCATTGGTTCGTGGAGCAGACCGGCCTGCCGCTGCGCAGCTATGCAAAATGGCTGCGCCTCACCCATGCAGTTCAGCTATTAGCCAGTGGGCTATCGATGACCGAAGCGGCACACGCGGTAGGCTTCTCCGATTCCGCCCATTTTTCACGAACCTTTCGTGCGCTGCTGGGCATAGATCCATCCTCAGCGCTTGCCGAGGTTCGCCTGCAGGAAGGCTAGCTCTTTCGTTCAAGCTGCCAGCGCGTACCCACACATATCGTAAAGGCTCACAATTCGGGAGCCCGATAATGTCCAGCATTTCTCGTTTAGCCATTCGATGGTTGAGCTATCCCTTAGTATTTGGCGGCTGTGCGGCCTTCATGGTGTGGGCGTTATACGCTGGAATGCCCTATTGGCCGACATCTCCCCTTGTCGCTGCGGTCGGGCTGCTGGCCATCGCGGCATTGGAGCATCTTCTGCCGTTTCGGCAGGAGTGGCTGGAAGATCACCAGGACACCCAGACGGACTTGCTGCACTTGCTAGTAAACCTTTCCGTCATTCAGTTCACGGCAGAAATCGTGGCCAAACTGGGGGATGCGGTACCTGCCTCGATGCGTCTATTTCCCAGTGAGAGCCCATTATGGCTGCAGCTGTTGCTAGTTGTGGTGGTGCTCGACCTGAGTCTGTACAGCATCCACCGAATCAGCCACCAGGTGCCCTGGCTGTGGCGTTTCCACATGGTTCACCACAGTGCCGAACGGCTGTACTGGATGAACGGTGAGCGGCGCCACCCCCTCCACGCTGCGCTCATGGCAGGCCCTGGGCTGGTAGTGCTGCTCGCTTCAGGGGCACCCTCGGCGGTGGTCGCGACCTGGTTTGGCATTTTGAGCGTGCACCTGGCCTTCCAGCACTCGAACCTGGATTACCGGGTGGGCTGGTTACGACATGTGTTTGGGGTCGCCGAAATCCATCGTTGGCACCACAAGCGTGACTTCGAAGATGCCCAAGTGAACTTTGGTGAGTTTCTGATGGTATGGGATCGGTTGTTCGGCACGTTCTACGACAGCGCAGGGAAGCTGGGCGCAGAGGTTGGACTGCATGAACAGGGATTCCCGCAGGGCTATTTGGAGCAGCTTGTTGTGCCCTTTGGAAAAGCAACCTTGCCCCAAATAAACCGCGATGATACGTGACATATAATGGCATGACCGTGTGCCTACACCATCACTCGACGGACGAGCTGGTGTTGTTTAGGTTGACGGCCTTTTTTTGATACCCGAGGGGAGCGCTATGGATAGTGACGCACTTGAACAGAACCAAATACCGATCTATTTCGTCGCGGTCATTGCCGCAGCAATCGGTGGGTTCATGGCGCCTGTGGCTGCTCAGGGGTTGAACGCTTTGGTAACGCCAACCATCGCCGTGCTGATGTACGCGATGTTCTTACAGATTCCCTTTCTTAATCTGCGTGAAGGACTGAGCAATAGACGCTTCATGTCAGCCCTGCTGATCGCCAACTTTGTACTGATTCCGCTGTTGGTATGGGGGCTCACTCGGGGACTCACGGATCATCCGGCGATCCTTGTTGGTGCTCTCCTGGTACTGCTGACACCCTGCATCGACTACGTGGTGGTCTTTACTCATATTGGCAAGGGCGACTCTCGTGGAATCCTTGCAGCCACACCAATCCTGCTGCTGCTTCAGCTGGTTCTGCTACCCGTGTACTTGGCCTTCATATTGGGTGGACAGTCCGAAGTCATGATCTCGGTTGGCCCCTTTGTTGAAGCCTTTCTCGTGCTGATTGTCGCGCCGTTGTTATTGGCGGTGGTAACAGCGGCGCTAGCCAAAAAGTCGAAAATCGTCAGTGGTTGGAATGCCGCCTGGGCTTGGCTACCTGTCCCAGCAATGGCTGCGGTTCTGGTCGCGGTGGTCGGCTCTCAAATCTCCTCGGTCGTTCGCGACATCGACAAACTTGCTCCGGTCATCCCCGTATACATCGGCTTCATGCTATTGGCTCCGTTGGTTGGCGCTTTGGCTTCGAGAGCTTTCAAGCTGCCGTCCACGACTGCCAGAGCAGTGACATTCAGCTCGTCAACACGCAACTCTTTGGTCGTTCTCCCACTGGCCCTGGCATTACCTGAAGAGATTCGAGGCCTTGCGGCGGCGGCGGTGATCACCCAGACGCTAGTCGAGTTGGTGGGTGAGCTGATCTACATCCGCGCAGTACCGGCACTAATTT
Source organism: Pseudomonas sp. K8 (assembly GCF_014889455.1). Lineage (NCBI taxonomy): Bacteria > Pseudomonadati > Pseudomonadota > Gammaproteobacteria > Pseudomonadales > Pseudomonadaceae > Pseudomonas > Pseudomonas sp. K8. The sequence goes on along the minus strand of NZ_VJWO01000079.1, from coordinate 4,914 downwards.
GGCGAAAAAGTTCGCAGACTGCGTCAATAACGCGATAGAAATCGAAACGTCGCGACATGGTTTTGATCAAGCTTGAATGACTGCTACTGGCCGATTCTGTTGAAAAAGTCGGTCTTTCCCGACCGCCCACGTAGTGACTGCTGAAAATACCTTTTTTGCGTGCAGCTACGCGAAATCTGAGCCTGGAATCCTCTGCTCAAATTAAAGATATCAATCTCAAGCGCGTACTTTACCGGAGGAAACCATGGCCGACTTTTTCAACAGAATCGGCCGATAGCTGCCTGTTTCCATCGGCTGATCGCAGGCAATAGGCAGGAAGCAGAGCGCTCCTTCCGGCTCGCCGCATCAAGGTTGAGCAGCAGAGTGGTCGGAATAGGCCAGTCCCTACACCCAGGCGACTAGCTGCATACGCGCTGTTATCTCAGAGCTTTCTCGGCCCGCGCGGATCCAACGAAATTATATTTGACGCAGGCAACTGCCGCTCAAGCTCAGCGATACGGTCATACAGCTCAATGATTTTCGTATCCGCTTCGCTCAATAAACTTGCGAGTTGGTCGCGCTGCCGGGCTACTTCCTCAATCCGATCACGCAGGGCGCGGCTTTTCTGGCGGGCGAGAAGATTTACCTGGTTCAACGAAGGAGGTCGCTCCTCCGCATTTTGTTCCACGTAGGTTTTTATCTCAGCGATGAGACTCGGGAAACGAGATTTCTTAAGCGCCGACGGATCGCTCCCGGCCTCTTTGGCCACGTTGTTCTGAGTGACCGGTGTCCCCTTCGGTAGAAGCTGTGGCCTATTGAGTTTCAGGCGCTCAAAAGCATCACGATATTGATCAGCCGCGCTGCGGCGAGCAGGGAGTTCAACGTCCATTCGCGCTCCCTACGACACGACGAAAGCTTGCTACGCTTCGCTGTTGAGCCATCAAAGATTCCATTAGCGGACTTCCATCCTGAGCAGTAGCAAGCCGCTCTTTGAGTACATGTTCAAGATCATCTACCGAGCCCAATCGTTCTGAGTCATACAGCACATCAGGGCAAGGTTTTGCATCCACTGAATCACCGCCCCCGCAATGGGCAATGTTGTCAATTCCGCCGTACGGACAAGGCTTGCGACTCGAACAAACGCCAAGAATGATCGGGCGACAGGCAACCGCGCCTTTCTTTGCCAAACCAATCATCTTCTTCGCATCCTCTGGCGAAATCAGCCGAACGATCTCAGCCTTTCGTTTGTCTCCATGGGGACTGACAAAACGCTCACTCGTAAGTTGCTGCAACTCTCTTCCAAGCGTCTCGTACATTGTGCGAACGTACAGAGTGTGAGCTTTCTCCTCTAGACGCAGCCGCGAGTGATTTTGTCCGTAGTAAAGGCTCATCGCTCGAGTGACATGCTTGAGCTGGTACTGAAGCGAAGCATCACTTACGAGCCCGGAAGCTTGCATGTTTACTGCCCCAGTTCTACGCAACTGATGCCACGCCAACGGCCATACAGCGCCCACTTGATACTCCTCCGGCAGTGTAGGGGTAGCTAGCCGGGTCAATTTCAAATCCTCAGTCGTGATACGCAAATGTTCTAAGTCAAAGAGCTTCCCGTGCCCCAAAAGGTCGGAATATGGCTGAATGCTCGGTCTCAGTGAGTGATTACCTTTATTGCGCAATGAACTCCAGGGCTCGTAAGAAAAATCGGTCAAGTAACGCCCGGCGAGAACTTTCGCGGCTTCGTGAGGTGCGTATAGTGAGCGAAATAGAGAAATAACCTCCATCGCCTTCACGGCGACTGCCACAGATGGGGATGTGACCCAAACGGCGTCGCTATCAGAGAGCGTTTTGGTCGTCTGCCCACGTAACAAAAAAATGTCGCCGAAGCTCTTGTCGTGCTCGATGTCAAGGCACCCGGCTCGAAGATTCCATGCTTCCTCGACCCGCATGAGACTGAAGTTAAGGATGTAAGCTAATCCCGCGCCGTTGACGAGTTTCAGATAGCTAGTAAGCGCTCTTACTTGTAAGTCGCCACTGCGACCCACCCAACGTTCAAGCAGCTCAAAGATGCCGAAGCGTTTCGCGGTATCTGCAAACGAGCCGAGAAAACGAAGCCCCGTTTTAGCGCCTGATAACTGCATATTATGGCCGCAAAAAGGCGGTGCGTTTACGCACGCCGTTCTCTCTGAAACCCTCTGGTTATGTTCGTAAGCCGCGAAGCAGAACCGGTAACAAGCTTCAACCTGTTCTCGATGGGATAGGAAGTCATCAAGGCACTCTCGCAGCCTAGTAACTTGATAGCGCCAAATACGTGGAGGGATGTACGGTGTTTGAGCTGTGTGGTGAGTTGGAAAAAGCGCAGCCAGACGGGTTAGGGAGCCTGAGTCCAGCAACGTAAACCCTACAGCATCCCTAGACGCGTAAAGCTCATGCATTAACGTCAGAAACTCGGTTTTTCTTGAGGTTGAAAGAAAGGCAGGGATCCGTTCGCATACGCGTGGAAAGTGGCTTAATTCGCTGGCAAGTATTCCTGCCTCCTCGCAAAGAACAAACAGCCGCCGCATCTGATCGAAACGCGTTTTAAGGGATCTGTAGCCACGAGCGCCGTACGGCCCGTATAGCCACCAGCCAGTGATGATTCGAAGTAAATTTGCGTTCTTTGAGCTAATTGGCGTCGCTGATTTTTTAACTGGCCCATCGCCAAAATTCAGCGTCAGCGCCTTCTTGGCCCATGGATCAAGCCTCCAAATTGGATCGCCCCAACGGCTTATTACTTTGCCCTGTGCATCAATTACGACCGGCCAGTCAGGTGGCGGAGGCCAGCTCTCTGGACGGTAATTCGATGCCCCAGGAACGGCGAGAGGCGACTCGATAGAAAGCCCTAACGTCGTGAGCATATTCATAGGGAAGCCCCCTCTGAAACTTCCGCAAGCCGAATAAATCCGTCCCACGCTGGGTGATAGTCCTCCTCAGCTATGCGTGCGAATGCCTCTTCCACCCAAAGCCGACGTACCTCGCTACTCTCTTGAAAGAACCGTAACTTCGCACTCAGACGCTCGACCGCAAGCATCGCTGGATGGTCAGCCTCGTCAGATCTATCCGTGCAAGCTGGGCGATATCTAACTAGCTCCAAGCTCTTGAGCACTCGCAAACTACTCAGAGACCAGACGTGATCCTCGCTTTCAATATCCCGATGATTGACGCAGAAAAGGCAACCCGCAGCGTTGATACAATCGGGATCAGGAGCATTAGTCGGAGCATCCACGACCGATTCTGGTATCGGCGCCACACAAGTACCTGGAGCAGGTGAGCAAACGACGGGATCTGCTTGCCGGTGAAATCGAGTGATTTCAATCATCGCAATTTGCGGATTGGGCTCGGCGTACACACGAATCAAAGTTTCAGCGGTATGCTGTGCGATTTCCGCCACCAGTTCGGGGCGTTGCGACTCACGTAATAGCCAATTAATACGCGCACCCCGTAGCTTACGAGGTCGAACGAATCGAACACTGGAATCGGTGCAGACGCGCGCAATAGCCGTGAACTGAGGAGCTTCTAAAACGAGACGTCCCCCAGGGCGGACGAGAGGGAAAAGAAGTCCCTCTAGATCGTCTGGAAACCACGTGTTACGCCACTCAATGTAGCGTTCGAACCACTGCTTGTAGCTTGAGAAAACGTCAAACAGCACTTCACCCTGACGGCGATTTTTGTAAGACCTCACTTGGTAACCATCAAAATGACTCGTGTAATGGTATTGGTCGATCCGAAGCTGATGCGCCTGCGACAAATTCATGCCGGTTTGTGCGATGAACATGAGCAGCTCGGCTTCGATTCGCAGATTCACTGCCGGGTATCGAGTCTCGATTGAAACGTCAGCGTTCCGAAGTTCGCGGTTTCTAAGGATGGCCGCAATCTGGAATTTGGTTTGAGGTCGAATTCGTCGTGACGCTTCCTTCTCTGTATCGCGCAGGCCGCACCAGATAGGTAGCGTCGAACCCGACCGCAACTCCACGTGGATGGGAAATGGCCCCGTCACAGCTTCATAGGTAAGGGACGTACAGACGTCGGCAATGAACTGCCCGAATGAAAAGCTCTCTTCTAAACTTTGCTTATCAGCGCCCCCATTACTGGCCTTTCCGTTGCCTCTAGGCTTGCGGATTCGGGTGCTGTACAGAAGCGTCGAGCTTCGGCCTAGAACTCGGTCGAGCATCGTCGCGGTTAAACTTGCCGCGTCGTATAACGATCCGGCAGTTAGATATCCTTCCACGCGATGACGCTGTAGAAGATGTTCAGCCCACCCCAGGTATTCCTCCGCGACCGTATCAATGCTCAACGGACGCTCGCACTGATCCACCCACTGAAAAAACTTCCTCAACGCACCAATCTTGTTATTTGCCGAAAAGCGGCTCCCCCCGCCGACAAGGTCGCCGGTCAAACAGTCATGGAGCCCCTTCACAAGCTCTACCCGCTCCAGCAAAGGATCACCTAAAGCACCTGATGTGATTTCACTGCGTACAGTCTTCACTTTTGCCTTAGCACCACCGCTGTATAAAAGTGGTGCCAGATCCCAGGGCGTCTCATTTTTCGCGTACTCAAGCATTGGAAACGTTAGGTCTGAAAACGTCAGATTATTCATTGCTTGCTCCCTGCATCGAAGCAATCCCTGTAAACGCAGCCATGAAGCTGTTCGCAATGGCCTGCTTAGCGGGTGCGGCTTGCACAAATTTGATGGTAAGCGTCCGAGCTACACCGCCTTGCAACTCAAACCTTAATCCGTTTAAACCACTGGTTCACGCGCTCGCACTCAAATGTCACCGGATCAAAAACATCGCCATGCCATTCAACCATGGCGTCATGCTCTGGATGATCGGGGTTGCCCATCGCCTCCAGAAACTCCTCGTAACCAGGCCCGCCACCCACGTCTTCCGGTGGGCAAGCATT
>NZ_VJWO01000078.1:0-18648 GCF_014889455.1 Pseudomonas sp. K8 | reverse complement strand
GCCGAAACCTGAACCCAAGCCCAAGCCGGTGCCCAAGCCCGTGGTCGCCAAACCCACGCCGACGCCGCCCCCGGTGGCGGCCAAACCCGCGCCTGCGGCGGTCGCCCAGGCTGCGCCGACTCCGGCCCCGCCCGCACCGCCCAAGGTCGACGGCCAGGCCCTGGAGGGCGGTTACCTCAAGGGTTTGCGTAACGAGCTGGACACTTACAAGCAATACCCCACAGGACGCCAGGCCTCCCTCGAACGCCCAAGTGGCGACGTGGTGGTCTGGCTGCTGGTGGACCGCCAGGGTCGGGTACTCGACTCCGGCGTGCAGACCCCGGCCTCGAGCATGTTGCTCAACCGGGCCGCCGCCAACAGCCTGCGGCGTATCAAGCAGGTCAAGCCGTTCCCCGAGCAAGCCTTCGGGGGGCGCAACGAGCAGCGCTTCACCGCCACCTTCAACTACAGCGTGCAATAAGCACCCGACACTAGGATGACACTGATGAGGTTCACACGGATTCATCTGGCACTCGTTGCCGCGAGCATGGGGCATGGCATGGTCATGGCCGACACCGGCGACAGCGACGTCGGCACCATCGGCGTACAGGGCAAGGCCACTGCCGGTGGCGGCTACATGGTGCAGGAAGAAAGCATCAAGGGGCGCTCCACGATAACCAAGGAAGCGCTGGATAAACAAACCGCCACCGGCAACGCCATCGACAAGCTCAAGTACACCCCGGGCCTGAACATCTCCAGCGAAGATGCCACCGGCCTGTCGGGCTTTCGCTTCACCATGCGCGGGCTTAACTCCGACCAGGTGGGGATGTCGGTGGACGGCATGCCGATCAACGACTCCGGCAACTACGCGCTGTACTCCAACCTGTTGGGCGACCCGGAAAACATCGACCAGATTTTCGTCACCCAAGGCTCGTCGGAGGCCGACGGCCCGCACATCGGCTCCAGCGGCGGCAACATCGGTATCGTGACCATTCGCCCCACCAAGGAAACCGGGGCCTTCGTCAAACAGACGGTCGGCAGCAACGCCACCCGCAAGACCTTTGCCCGGCTCAACACCGGCGAGGTCAACGGCTTGAGCAACTGGCTGTCGGCGTCCCATACCGAAGGGCAGATGTGGCGCGGCTCGGGCGCCGTGCGTGCGGACAAGGTCGAGTGGAACAGCTTCTTCGACGCCGGCAACGGCAACACCGCCAACCTGATCCTCAAGTACCACGAGCAGGACAACAACAGTTACAGCCAACTGACCAAATCGCAGTTCCAGCAGAACGGCCGCAAGTTCGACCCCTACCCCGCCACACCTACGGTCGGTAGTAACGGCAAGCTCAACAGCTACTACGCCCTCGCGCAGAACCCGTTCCAGACCTTTACCGGCGTGCTCAATACCCAGTTCAAACTGGCCGACAACCTGGCCCTGTCGGTGATCCCGTATTACTACTGGGGTAACGGCAGCGGCGTCGGTTCGTCGAGCTACGCGCTGAACCGCGGCTCGAACGCAGGCGGCGTCTTCGACCTGGGCAACTTGCCCACCGCCGCGCAATACAATGCCGACGGTTCCTCCACCACCGGCGTGTACTACCGCCCCTCCCGCACCCAGACCTGGCGCCCCGGCATTACCACCAAACTGAACTGGGACCTGGGCGATCACAGCCTGCAATTCGGCTACTGGTACGAGCGCGCGCGCCAAAGCCAGACCCAACCGTTCATCGCACTCAAGAGCAACGGCAAGCCTACCGACACCTGGCCGGACGGCACTTCCGTGGTCGATGCGAACGGCAACACCGTGCAGGGTCGCGACCGCTTCACCATCACGCCGGCGCAGAAAGTCTGGGCTCAGGACACCTGGTACATCAACCCGGACTGGACCCTGGTGGCCGGCCTGGCCTACATGAACGTCAAGCGCGACGGCACCAACAACGGCAGCCTCACCGAGCAGCCGGAAAAACGTCACCAGACCTACAACAAGCTGCTGCCCAACGCCGGCCTCAAGTACCAGCTCGACGAGCGCGACCAGTTGTTCTACAGCCTGTCGCGCAACATGCGTATCCCGCAGAACTACGTGCTGTACGACAAGGGCGTGGACTCGATCAACTCCAAGCCGGAAACCAGCTGGAACCATGAGTTGGGCTGGCGCTTCACCGGCGACGACATGACCGTGGCCGCCACCTTGTTCTACATGCAGTTCAAGGATCGCCAGGTTTCGTCCAAGGACATCAACGGCGACTTCGCCGACATCAACGCCGGATCGGTCAACAACAGCGGCCTGGAGCTGGAATGGAGCGGCCTGCTGCCCCACCACTTCAACTACTACACCTCCTACACCTATACCAAGGCCGAGCAACAGGACGACTTGACCGTGTACAACGCGGGCAAAGCCATCCTGTTGCCCACCAGCGGCAAGCAGTTCGCCAACGTGCCGAAAAACATGCTGGCCGCCAACATCGGGTATGACGACGGGCGCTTCTACGGCACCTTCGGCGGCAAATACACCAGCAAGCTCTATGGCGACCTGACCAACGACGAAGCCATCTCCGGCCGCACCGTGTTCAACGCCGGCGCCGGTATCTACCTGCCGGTGGACAAGAAAGTGGTGAAGGACGCAACCCTGCGCCTGAACGTCGACAACCTGTTCGACAAGAAGTACCTGGACGGCGTGTACACCACCAAGACCAACGCGGCCAGCTACAGCGGTTTCCGCGACGGCGACCCGGCCTACATCGTTGGCCTGGAACGCACCGTGACGGTGTCCCTGGAAGCCAATTTCTAACTGCGAGGTAATCGAACATGGACATGAACCTGCTCCACGACATCACCTTCTATGTGATGTACGCCGCGATGGCCATCGCCATCTTCATCGCCATCGAGCGCGGTATTTACTTCGCCTATGTGCGCCGCCAGGCCCGTGCCTTGACCGAGGTGCTGGGCGCCCACGTACACAGCGAACGTGACCTGCCGGAAAGCCTGAGCCGCCGCGACAGCCTGCCGCTGAACATGGTGATGCCGGTGCTGGCACAGAAAGCCTCGCAGGGTTCGCGCAAGGACCTGGATGATGTGATCGAAACCCAGTACCTGACCACCCGCGCCCCGCTGGCCCGCAGCCTGTGGATCATCGAAACCATCACCACCGCCGCGCCGTTGCTGGGCTTGCTCGGCACCATCCTCGGCATCATCGACACCTTCAAGGCGTTGGCCAGCGCGGGGGTGTCCGACCCTGGGCAGATTTCCGGCGGTATCGGCACCGCGTTGTTCGCGACGGGCCTGGGGATCGCCATCGCGCTGTTCTGCGTGGTGTTCCACAACTTCTTCCAGGACAGCCTGGAACGCATCAACGATCAGTTGAAGATCCTGCTGATCCGCGCTGCCACCGGGGCCCGCGTGCAGGGCGAAGTGCCGCACCTGGTGCCCACCTCGTTGCAAAGCCGCACGGCATGACTGTCAGGGCGGGCGCGTGAGGCGCCCGCCCTGTCTTTTTCCCTGACGAGATGCCTATGTCCCTATCGATGAAATGCCGTATCGCCGGCCTCGCCGGCTTGCTGCTCAGTCCGCTGGCCCAGGCGGACTTTTCAATTCCGGGGTTTGAACTGGTACACACCGTGCCGCTGGACACCGACCTGGCGAGCGCCGATCTACGCCAGCCGGGCCCGGTATGGATCGAGCTGTTCGACGGCGCGAAAAGCACGATCGACATCGGCCAGTTTTATGCCGCCGACCATCCAGGCTCGGTACTGGAGCGGGTGATCGAGCGCCTGGAAGCCGCCGGTAAACGCGGCGTGAAAATTCGCTTCCTGCTGGAGGAAAAAGGCATTCGCCTATCAGAAGCCTCCACCCTGGAACGCCTGCGCGCGATTCCCAACCTGACCTTGCGCGTGCTGCCCTACGCGCAACTGAGTGGCGGCATCATCCACGCCAAATACATGGTGGTGGATGGGCGGCAGGCGTTTGTCGGCAGCCAGAATTTCGACTGGCGGTCCCTGGAACATATCCACGAAACCGGGCTGCGCATCACCGACGCTACGGTAGTCGGCCAGGTCCAGGCGATTTTCGATCAGGACTGGCAAGCCCAGGCGGCGCTGAGCGCACACAGCCCGGTGCCGCTGCCGATGGCCGGCCAGGCGCCTGCGCGCAGCGGCAATTACCTGGTGGCCAGCCCGCAACGCTACAACCCGCCCGGGGTGGGCGACTCCCAACTCGAACTGCCGCGCCTGCTCGGCGAAGCCAAGCACGAAGTGCGCGTGCAACTGCTGGACTACGCGCCGCTGTCCTACGGCCCGGATAAAACCCGGCCCTACTATGCGGTGATCGACAACGCGGTGCGTGCCGCCGCCGCACGCGGGGTGTCGATCAAGCTGATGGTGTCCAACTGGAACACCGATGCGCTGGAACTGCCCTATTTGAAAAGCCTCGCGGTGCTGCCCAACGTGCAGATCAAGATCGTCACCCTGCCCCAGGCCAAGCAAGGGTTTATCCCCTACGCACGGGTGATCCACAGCAAGACCCTGGAGATCGACGGGCAAGTGGCCTGGGTCGGCACCAGCAATTGGCTGGGCGGTTATCTGGATAATTCGCGCAACCTGGAGGTGGTCATGCGCAGCGAAGCGATGGCCAAGCGTATAGGTCAATTGCATGAGCAGTTGTGGGATGGGCCCTACGCCAAAGCACTGGACGTAACGGCCGATTACCCTGCGCCGCACCCTGGCCAACCTTGACCTGAACACGATTCAACGCCCGCGCGCACAGGGATGTACCCTTCGACGCGGGGGCGTTTGACTGAGAAATTTCCTACTCCAAGGTCTGCCATTCTCAGTCCCTGTGGTGGTAGTGTGTGGAAATATTTCTGACTTAATGATCAGAAATCCCCCACTCACTACCAGCAAAGGAATGCGTCCCGCCATGTACTTTCCACTCAAGCAATTGGCTGTCGCCAGCGTGTTCGCCGCGAGCCTTTCGACCCTCGTCAGCCCGGCTTTCGCCAATATCACCCCACAGCAGAGCACGGCGATTCTGAAGGACTTCAGCGCAACCTCGGTCACTGACTTCAACAGTTTCCTCGGCACCCTGGCCCAGGGCGAGCTGGGCAAAACCAGCGATACGGGGCCGGCGATCAGCGCCTTTCTCGAGCACAAACCCCTGAGCGCCGAGCAACAGAACGAAATCAATCGCCTGCTGGGCATTTATGCGCGGCTGAAATACGCCAAGGCCGCCACCGAGACCCTGCGCGAGCTGGTGGAAATTCCGACGTTCAACGTCGACGGCGTGCCGCAGTACAAAAACCCGCAATTCCTCAAGATCGCCGACAAGCTGCAGGGCCTGGCGAAAGCCTTCAACCTGAACTTCCGTAACATCGATAACCGCGTGTACGAAATCTCCCTGGAAGGCAGCGGCGATGAAGTGGTGGGCATCCATGCGCATGCGGATGTGGTGCCGGTGACGCCGGAAAACTGGGTGTTGAAAGACGGCACCCGGCTCGATCCGTTCAAGGTCACGCTGATTGGCGACCGCATGTACGGTCGCGGGACTGAAGACGACAAAAATGGCATCGTGGTGGCGATGTACGCCATGAAGGTGATCAAGGAAGAGAAGCTGCCGCTGGCGCGCACGTTCAAGCTGCTGGTGGACACCACCGAGGAAACCTCCGGCGACGCGATCCCCTATTACTTCGAACGCAACCCGACGCCGCCGTACAACCTGGCGCTGGATGGCGGCTACCCGGTGGTCATTGCCGAAAAAGGCTACGGTACGATCATGGCCACCTTCCCACGCCGCACAGGCGAAGGCAAAGGCGCGGAGATCATCGCCATGACCGGCGGCAAGGCCACCAACCAGATTCCCTCGGCGTCGGTCGCCACGTTGCTCAGCGACAAACCCGCCGAGTTGGCGGCCAGCCTGCAAGAGGCCGGTACGCAATACGCCGAGCGCAATGGCGGTGACTTCCAGGTGAGCGCCAAGGTGGTCGGCAAACAGGTGCAGTTGACGGTCACCGGGGTCTCGGCGCATTCGTCCGAACCGGAATCCGGGGTGAACCCGGTCGCGCGCATGCTGGAGCTGATCCACAGCGTCGATGGCAAGATCGCCCTCAAGCACAACCACATCACCGACGCGGCGCGTTATGCCGCCGACAATTGGGGCCTGGATTACCTGGGCGGCAAATTGGGCGTGGGCTTCGCCGATGACTTCATGGGCCCGCTGACCACCTCGCTGACGTTTGTCGACCTCGATGACAAGAGCTTCAAGCTGGCGGTGAACCTGCGCGTGCCCAAGGGTCAGTCGCCGGAGAAACTCAAAGCGCAAATTGCCGACAAGCTCAGCGCCTGGGACAAGAAAACCAAGGTCAACGTGAACTTCACCTACTCGATCGCCGAACCGATGTACCGCAACCCGGAAGGTGAGTGGGTCAAGGCCTTGTTGGCGGTGGCCACGGAAAACCTGGGCATGAAACACGCGTTCGGCACCTCGGCCGGCGCCACCTCCGTGCATGAACTGCCCAACGGCGTGCAGTTCGGCCTGGCACGCCCGGAAGAGAAGTACACCGGGCACACCGACAATGAGTTCAAGACGGTCGAACAGTTCCTCCTCGACCTGCAGATCGTCACCGAAATGATGGCGCGGGTCGGTCAGTTACCGCAGCTCTGAATGCGGCAGGAGCCCGCCGCAATGGCGGGCTTTTTTCAGTTGGCGCAGACACCCTAGACGCTGACGGCGGCCGCCTGCATCGAACCGGTTTCCTGCAGGTTGATGTGCCAGCTCAAGGCCTTGCTCAACACATGCGGCGTATGCCCACCTTTGGCGCACGCGGCCTTGAAGTAGCTGCGCAACGCCTCACGATAATCCGGGTGTACGCAGTGGTTGATGATCAACTCGGCCCGTTCTTTCGGCGCCAGGCCGCGCAGGTCGGCCAGCCCTTGCTCAGTCACCAGGATATCGACGTCATGCTCGGTGTGGTCGACATGGCTGACCATCGGCACCACGCGGGAAATCGCACCGTCCTTGGCGATCGACTTGGTCACGAAAATCGACAGCAGCGCATTGCGGGCGAAATCTCCCGAACCGCCGATGCCATTCATGATCTGCGTGCCACAAACGTGGGTGGAATTGACGTTTCCGTACAGGTCGAACTCCAGCGCGGTGTTGATGGCAATCACGCCTAAGCGTCGAATCACTTCCGGGTGATTGGAGATTTCCTGGGGCCGCAACACCAGGCGGTCGGCGTATTTTCCCAGGTTGCCGAACACCCGCTGGCCGCAGGGGCCGGACAAGGTAATCGAACAGCCGGAGGCAAACTTCAGCTTGCCCGCGTCGAGCAACTCGAAGGTCGAATCCTGCAACACCTCCGAGTACTGCACCAGGTCGGTGAACGGCGCATCGATCAGCCCGCACATGACGGCGTTGGCAATGGAGCCGACGCCGACTTGCAACGGCGCCAGGCTTCTGCCCAAGCGTTTGTGCTCCATTTCTTGCTCGAAAAAAGCCACCAGATGATCGGCAATCGCCTGGGTCTCATGATCGGGCGGCAGCATCGGAATCGCAGATTCCGGCGTGTCGCAGAGCACGATGGCGACGATCTTGGCAGGGTCAATTTCGATGGCCTGGGTGCCGATGCGATCATCCGCGCGGATGACCGGAATCGGCCCGCGGCCAGGGCGCCCATGGGGCAGGAAAATATCGTGCATCCCTTCGAAATAGGGGCTGCTGGCCAGGTTCAGCTCAACGATGACCTGCCGTGCCGTCTGGGCGAAACTGGCCGAATTGCCGACCGAAGACGTCGGCACGATATGGCCCTGCTCGGTGATCGCCACCGCTTCAATCACCGCAATATCCGGATTGGGCAGGCTGCCGTCACGCAGTTGTTCGACCACTTCGCTCAGGTGCTGGTCGATAAACACCACGCGGCCTTCGTTGATCGCCTTGCGCAGCACCGGGTCGCCTTGAAACGGCATGCGCCGCGCCAGCAGCCCGGCCTCGGCCATCTGCCCGTCCAGGCCACGACCGAGGCTCGCGCCGGTGATCAGGTTGATCTTGAGCGGATCCTGCCGCGCTCGTTCGATGAGCGCCAGCGGCACGGCCTTGGCGTCCCCTGCGCCACCGAAACCACTCATGCCCACGGTCATGCCGTCTTGAATGAACGCGGCGGCCTGCGCCGCGCTCATGATTTTTTCGTGCAAGGAATCCAGGCGGATGCGCTGGTGATGCATGGGGTGAACCTCAAAAAAGTTAGGCACAAAAACCAACGCGCTGTCAGAACTGTTCTTCATCCAACGCCATGATGCTCGCGCTCCCAGTGCTGACCGCCGCCAACAATGCGTGTACCCGCGGCAACAATTGCTCCGCGTAGAAGCGTGCGCTGACGCCCTTGGCCTTGAGGAAGGCCGCATCGCCCGTGCCGGCTTCCAACTGCGCATGCGCCTGCAGGGCAGAACGCGCCATGAGCCAGCCGCCCGACAGGTAGCCGAAGAGCATCAGGAAGTTGACGCTGACACTGCCGGCCCAATCCGCATCGTGCTTGGCGTTGTCGAGTAACCGCGACAAGGCCTCGCGCCCGGCGCCGAGCGCAGCGGCCAGTGCCACGGCCTGATAGTCGAGGGCATCGATGTGACGCAGTTGCTCGACGGTTTCATCCATTTCCTCGAGCAGGCTGTTCAGTAACGCGCCTTGGTTCAGCAGGGTCTTGCGCCCCACCAGGTCGAGCGCCTGAATGCCGGTGGTGCCTTCATAAATGGTCAGGATGCGCGCATCGCGATAATGCTGCGCCGCGCCGGTCTCTTCGATGAAGCCCATGCCGCCGTGGATTTGCACGCCGAGGGAGGTGACTTCCTGGGCCAGTTCGGTCAGCCAGCCTTTGACGATCGGGGTGAACACATCGACCCGCCCTTGGTGATGGCGCGCCAGTTCCGGCGTGGGCGCATGCGCGGCACGGTCGACTTCAGCGGCGGCCACCAGCGACAACGCGCGCATCGCTTCGATGGACGCTTTCATCTGCAACAGCATCCGGCGCACATCGGGAAAGTGGATGATCGAGAAACGGCTGCCATCCTTGCGCGTGCCCTGCAGACGGTCCTTGGCGTATTGACGGGCCTGCTGGTAAGCGCGCTCGGCAATCGACAGCCCCTGCAGGCCGACACTCTGGCGGGCGTGGTTCATCATGGTGAACATGCAGGCCAGGCCCATGTGCGGCTCGCCAAGCAGATAACCGACGGCCCCTTCGGGATCGCCGAAATTCATCACGCAGGTCGGGCTGCCATGAATGCCCAGTTTGTGTTCCAGGGAGATGCACTGCACGCGGTTGCGCACACCCGGCTGGCCCTGGGCATCGAGCAGGAACTTGGGCACCACGAACAGCGAAATACCTTTGACGCCCGCCGGCGCATCCGGCAAGCGTGCCAGGACCAAATGCACGACGTTGTCGGTCATCTGGTGATCGCCCCAGGTGATGAAAATCTTCTGCCCGGTGATCAGATAATGGTCGCCCTCGGGCACGGCGCGGCTCTTGATGGCCGCCAGATCGGAGCCTGCATCCGGCTCGGTCAGGTTCATCGTCCCGGTCCACTCGCCGCTCACCAGTTTTTCCAGGTAGGCGCCTTGCAGTTCGGCCGAGCCGTGATGGGCGATGGCTTCGATGGCGCCCTGGGTCAACATGGGGCACAAGGCGAACGCCATATTGGCTGAGTGCCAGATCTCATTGACGGCCGTGCCGATAACGTTCGGCAGGTTCTGCCCGCCGTGTTGCTCCGCAGCGGTCAACGAGGGCCAGCCGCCTTCCTGGAATTGCCGATACGCCTCGGCAAAACCCGGTGCCTCTTGCACACCCTGTTCCCCCAGGTGCGTACCTTGGGTATCACCGACCCGGTTGAGCGGCGCCAGCACGCCGGAGCCCAAGCGGCCTGCCTCGCTCAAGATGGCGCTGACCAACTCGCTGTTGACATCCTGAAGCTGGGCGCTCGCGCACAACTGCTCAAATCCGACCAGTTCCTCCAGCACGAATTCGGTGTCGCGGTACGGATGGGCATAACCACTCATTGTTACTTTCCTCATTCACTCGTTAGACAGGCCGCTACACCCTTCGCCCGCTACCCCATGCCGAGCAATTGACCAAAACGGCCATTACCTTAAAAACCCGGGTCGGTAGCAAGCAGGGACGGAGCCAGCAGCGCAAAGCTCTATTCAGCTTCCTCCGATCCAGCCCCACGTGGCAATTACCAAATCAGTCGAAAAACAGACATAAACGGACAGTCACTTTTGGCTAAACTAACCTCCCCTGCTGCCGGACTCCTGAACGATGGGCATCGAGCGTTATTCCATCTCCATGTACTTCGCCCACATCCTGATGACGGCTGCGCGCCGCCTCGCGCTGGACGAAGAGGTATTGCTCAAGGAAGCCGGCATCAGCCGCAAGCGCCTGGACAACCTGCACCTGCGCATCACCCCCGACCAGTTCAGTCGCTTGATGCAGGCCGTGTGGCGCTTGAGTGATGATGAGTTTTTCGGCGCGGGTTCACAGCGCTGCCCGAAGGGCTGCTTCGCGATAATGGCCAAGCAAGTGATCCACTCGCACAACCTGCATTCGGTGTATTACAAGCTCAGCCATTTCTACAACGTGATGAACGACTCCCTGCACCTGGAGCTGAAAGTCGTCGGTGATGAGGCCATGTTTTCCATGGCCTTGAGCGACCCGAGCCTGGACCCCGGTTACCTGTTGAGGGGTTTTTTACTCTTGCTCTGGCATCGTTTCCCCAGTTGGCTGATCGGCCAGCGGATCACGCTCAAGCGGGTGACGTTCGACCATCCCGAGCCTGCCCATTCAGCGGAATACCGCTTGATGTTTCCGTGCCCCACGCATTTTGACCAACCCGAGACCTGCCTGGTGTTCGACGCCCGGATGCTCACCGCGCCGCTGGTACAAACCGCGGAAACCCTGGCCTACCACCTGCAGCGCGCACCGGTGGACTGGTTCACCCGCCCCGCCTATTACCCGGTTTACACGCGACGGGTGCTGGACCACCTGGAGAACGTCAGCGATCTCGCCAAGGCCACCATCCAGAGCACCGCCAGTGAGCTGCACCTGACGGAAAGAACGCTGCGGCGCAAGCTGCTGGCCGAAGGCAGCAAGTTCCAGAAACTCAAGGACGGGGTACGCCGCGACATGGCCATTCACTACTTGAGCCAGACGTCGATGTCGATCAACCAGACCTCGCAACAGCTGGGGTTCTCGGACCCTTCGGCGTTCACCCGGGCCTTTCGCCAATGGACCGGCGAGTTACCCAGGACTTACCGCGACGCGGCGCTCAACCGAAAATGACTCAGGCGTCCAGGCGCGCAGGCCGCGACACTTTGCCCTGGACCCGCTCGCGGTAACGCCCCGGGCTTTCGCCGGTCCACTTCTTGAACGCGCGATGGAATGCGCTGGGTTCCTGAAAACCGCATTGCGCGGCGATTTCACCGATGCTGGCGCGCGTCTGGCAGAGCAGTTCCAGCGCCAGGCTGCGGCGCACTTCGTCCTTGATCTCCTGAAACGAGCAACCTTCGCGCTCCAATCGGCGGCGCAAGGTGCTGGGGCTCATGTGCAAATCCACGGCCAGATCCTCCAGCGCCGGCCACTGGCTGTAGTGGCTGCCACGCAGGCGTTGGTAGACCTGGGTCGCCATGCCGTCCTGGTTGCGAAAGCGGATCACCAGCCATTGCGGCGCGCTGCGCAGAAACACCTTGAGCGACGCCAGGTCCTGCACCACGGCCAGACGCAGGTAGCTGCTGGCAAACTCGATTTCGGTGCGGGCCGCGCCAAACGTCAGGTTGTAGCCCCACAGCAATTGATCGTCGCTGAGCGGCGCACGCACATGGCGAAAGTCGGCGCGATCAATGGGCACGCGGCGTCCGCCCAGCCAGCACAGCAGGCTGATCATCAGCACCAGGAAGGTTTCCTCACCGTAACGCCGGGTGTCCTCATCGCCGCCGCCAACTTCCAGGCTGAGTACCGCGCGCTTGCCATGCACGCTGAGGCTGCCGCGAAAATCGCGCAGGAACAGGGCGAAACTGGCCAGGCACTGGGTGAGCGCCTTGCCCAGGTTCGGCTCCTGGATCAGGCCACGGCAGATCAGGGCGAAACTGCCCGGCGGCATGCCGTGGGAGTCCAGGCGGAAGAACTCGTCGTTCAACTCACGGATCTGAATCAGCCATAACGCCGCAAACGCGCTGGCCGGCACCCGGGCCTCGGGCTGGGTCAGCAACGCCGGCGCGATGCCCGCTTCGCACAGCACCGCGGCGAGCCGCTCGGGCTGATCGCGCAGCGCATGGATCATGACCTGCACGAAGTAGACGGCAACCGAATCCTTTTCCCGGGTGGGCATCATTCTGAGTTCCTGTAGCGGACACATGGTAAGAAACGCCAATACAACTGACAGGTTTCGGCATAGGCCGCCACATTGTCGGGCCCTAGACTCTCGCCCAATGGACCGTATTGCAAGGCATGTCTGCCGTGCGACGGCAGCGCACAATTGAAGAGAGACTGACGATGAATCTGCAGAATATCGGCGTGATCGGCGCGGGCACCATGGGTAACGGCATCGCCCAGATCTGCGCCGTGGCCGGCATCAACGTGACCTTGCTGGACATTTCCGCCGGCGCCCTGGAAAAAGCCCTGGCCACCGTGGGCAAGAACCTCGATCGCCAAGTCAGCAAGGGCATCCTCAGCGAACCCCAGAAGCATACGGCGCTGGGCAAGATCCGCACCAGCACCGACTACGCCAGCCTGGCGAATGCTCAATGGGTCATCGAGGCGGCCACGGAAAACCTCGAACTGAAGCGGCGCGTGCTGCAACAGATCGCCGCTCACGTCGATGAGCAATGCGTGATTGCCTCCAATACGTCTTCGCTGTCCATCACCGAACTGGCGGCCGGCGTTAACGCCCCCGAGCGCTTTATCGGCCTGCATTTTTTCAACCCGGTGCCGGTGATGGGCCTGATCGAAGTGATCCGTGGCCTGCAGACCAGCGACACGACCCACGCCCAGGCCATCGAGCTGGCGCAGCACCTGGGCAAGACTGCGATCACCGCCGGCAACCGCCCGGGTTTCGTGGTCAACCGGATTCTGGTGCCGATGATCAACGAAGCGATCCTGGTGTTCCAGGAAGGCCTGGCCAGCGCCGAAGACATCGACGCCGGCATGTGCCTGGGCTGCAACCAGCCGATCGGCCCGCTGGCCCTGGCCGACCTGATCGGCCTGGACACCTTGCTGGCGATCCTCGAAGCGTTCTACGAGGGCTTCCAGGACAGCAAATACCGCAGCGCGCCGCTGCTCAAGGAAATGGTGGCCGCCGGTTACCTGGGGCGCAAGACCGGGCGCGGCTTCCATACCTATGGCTGAGTATCGCTCGCGCTTGTGCGAACACCGCAACAAGGCCCTGGAGTTGCTCGCCAGTAAAGGCTTCGGTCAAGTCGGCATGCGCGAGCTGGCCAGCAGCCTGGGGTTGACCCCGGGCTCGCTGTACCACCACTACCCCAGCAAGCAGCACCTGCTGCTGGATTGGATCGAAGAGTTCTACGAAGAACTGCTGACCACCCTGGGGCGCGTCGAGCAACGGCCGCGCTCACGCCAGGACAACCTGCAACGGCTGATCCACGCCCACCTGAATTTGCATCGAGAGATGCCATGGCACTTCCGCCTGGTGGAGCGTGATTGCGGCTGCCTCACGGAAGACCAGCAGCTACGGGTCCGGCAGTTGCGCGAACAATACGAGCGCCGACTGCTGCAAATGCTCGGGCGACCGCGGCGGCTGAGTGTCCACGCCCTGCAAGCGGCCGGCCACGCGATCGCCACGCTGCTGAACAATGCGCCGAGCTGGCTGGCCGGGCAGGCGCTGGATGATGCCGAACGCACCGAGTTACTGGAAAACCTGCTGACCGGCGCCATCGAGCGCGTGCTGGCAACAAGGGCCAGCGACCGACCGAGCCTGCAGATTGCCGTGGCCTGAGGCCTATCAGCGCAATTGCAGGGGGTCCACCAGACCGGCGGCAATCGCCATCCCCACCAGCTCCGGCAAATGGCTGGCCGCCATGCGCTTCATGACCCGTGCGCGATACAGATCGATGGTCTTGACGCTGACGCCCAACTGCTCGGCGATTTCGCGGTTGGTATAACCCTGCACCAACGGCAGCAATACATCGCGCTCGCGTGGCGTGAGTTGCTGCAGCCGCGCCTGTACCCGCGCCGGCCCTTCACCGAGGCTCTGGCGGTGATCGGCCTTGCTCAGGGCCTGCAGGACACTGTCCAGCAGTAACTGTTCGTTGTAGGGTTTCTCGATAAAGTCATGCGCCCCGGCCTTGAACGCGCGGACCACAATCGGCACATCGGCGTGGCCGCTGACGAAAATCACCGGCAGGTGCAAATCACGGCTGCGCATGTGCTCCTGAACATTCAGGCCGCCCATGCCCGGCATGCGTACATCCAGCAGCACACAGGCGTTGAGGCGGCTGTCGCAGGCGTCGAGAAACTCGCGGCCACTGGTAAACGGCAGCGCCTTGAGGCCCACCGACTCCAGCAACCAGACGGTCGAGTCGAGCATCCCCTGGTCGTCATCCACCACATACACCACCTGTTCCGTCACGCTCACCATCGCTTGATTCCTCTTCTTATTGTGGAGCGCCGCTCTGCGCGAGCGTAGGCAAGCGGCAGCACATTTGCAGCCCGACCGGCATCGGTTCGGCCTGCAACTCGCCACCGAAGCCTTCGATAATGCTGCGGCTCATGGACAAGCCCAGGCCCAGGCCATTGGCCTTGCTGGTATAGAACGGCGTGAATATCTGTTCCAACTGCGCCGGCGAGACACCGGGGCCCTGATCGCTCACGTCGATCTGCACCCACCCGTCACGCTGCGCCAAGGCACTCATGACGATGAGCGAGGGCTGGCCGGGATGGGCTTCGCGATTCGCCTCGATGGCATTGCGCAGCAGGTTCAGCAGCACCTGTTCCAGCAACACCCGGTCGGCGTAAATCAGCGGCAGATTATCCGGCAGGCGATCCTCGATCGTCACCTGACAATCGCTGGCCTCCCAGGCACACAGGCGCACCGCTTCGCGGGCGACCTCGCCGGGGTTCAGCGCCTCCATGCGGCGGCGCCCCTTGCGCAGAAACGCACGCAAGCGCTTGATCACTGGCGCGGCGTGATTGGCATGCACCGAAATCCGCTCCAGGCCTTGAGCCACCCGTTCGGCCGCCGGCGAATCGCTGCCCATCGCGGCCAGATAACGCTGGCTGGCGTTGGCGTAATTGACCACCGCCGCCAGCGGCTGATTCATTTCATGGGCGATACCCGATGCCAGTTCACCCAGGGTCACCACGCGCGCGGTGTGCGCCAGTTCGTCCTGATGATGGCGTTGCTGGGCCTCGCGCAGCTCGCGTTCGGTCAGGGTGGTTTCCTCGGCCTGGACCCTGGCAGTGATGTCGCGGGACACGCTGACCACCTCCACCACCGCGCCGGTGTAGGTCTCGCGGATCGCCCGGCAGGCGGTTTCGAACCACAGGTAATGGCCCTGGCGATGGCGGATGCGATAGGTCATGGTGTAATAACCGTCCTGCTCCAGGCCCTCCCGGGCGCGCCGCACCAACCCCGCCAAGCCCTGCCGATGGAACAGGCGCTGCGCCCGAGTCCCGCGCAATTCCCCCGGCCAATAGCCCAGCAAGGCCCAGGAAGCCGGTGAAGCGTCGAGAAAAGCGCCATCCGGGGTGTGCCGGGAAATCAGGTCGGTGGTGTTTTCGATGATCAGCCGATACAGGCGCCGCGCCTTGGTGGATTCACGCTCGGCGACAATCTGCGCGCTGGCTTCCCGGCAGCGCGCCAGCACACGGTTTTCACCCGGGTCGGGAATGAACGTCCACACCAGAATGCGCTCGGCGAACTGTGCCTCGACGTTTTCGATCGCCCGCTGCTGCCCCAGGCACGCCTGCACCAGCGGCAAGCAATTGATCGGCAACAGGTTCATACAATCGACCAGGGACAACTGCTCAAGCAACGCCAGCAGCGCGGCGTTGAACTCCAGCGGCCGAGCCTGGGCATCGAGCAGCAGACTCGGCTGCGGGTCATGCCTGAGCAGCGGCGAACCGCCTGTCAAGCGCACGGAGTTGCCGATCATCATAGAACCTATACAGGGAGGGGAACGTCGAGGTCAGCGGAAGCGTTTCATCAAGATATAGTACATATACTATACAACACAGGTAGTACTTCCATATATCTGCGCGGACAGTATATAAAAGCCGCCGGAGAAGTCATTGAGCTTTTCCCGCAGGGACCGGCGTGCCAACGATAAAGCCTCAAGGCCGGCACCGTCAGCTTAACTGCCGTTACCAGCGTCTCGAACAATAGAGCTAATAATCAGCCACCGGGTATCCGCACCATGTCCATTTTCGACCAAGGCCTCGAGCCGACCAGCGTTAATCACATTGCTCTTTCGCCTTTAAGCTTCATTGAACGCACTGCCAGCGTTTATCCCGATTACCCTGCCGTGATCCACGGATCAATACGCGCCACCTGGGCGCAAACCTACAGCCGTTGCCGGCGCCTGGCCTCGGCCCTGGCCGGTCGCGGGATCGGCAAAAACGACACCGTGGCCGTCATGCTGCCCAACATCCCGGCCATGCTCGAAGCGCATTTTGGCGTGCCGATGATTGGCGCGGTACTCAATGCCCTCAACGTGCGCCTGGATGCCGAGGCCATCGCCTTCATGCTCGCGCATGGCGAAGCCAAGGTACTGATCGCCGACCGTGAGTCCCACGATGTGGTGCATGCGGCCATCGGCATGCTTGACCATCCGCCGCTGGTCATCGACGTCGACGACCCGGAATACGGCGAAGGCCAGCCGGTCAGCGACCTGGACTACGAGGCGTTTCTCGCCGAAGGCGATCCGGATTTCGCCTGGCAGTGGCCTGCAGACGAATGGCAAGCCATCTCGCTGAACTACACCTCGGGCACGACCGGCAACCCCAAGGGCGTGGTCTACCACCACCGCGGGGCCTACCTGAACTCCCTGGGCAACCAAATGATCTGGGCGATCGGCAACCACCCGGTGTACCTGTGGACGCTGCCGATGTTCCACTGCAACGGTTGGTGCTACCCATGGATCATCACGGCCTTGGCCGGGGTCCATGTGTTCCTGCGCCGCGTCGACCCACAGAGAATCCTCAACCTGATCCGCGAGCATCAGGTCACCCACTTGTGTGGCGCGCCAATCGTGCTCAACGCCCTGGTGAACATGCCCGACTCGGCCAAGGCTGCCATCGACCACCCGGTGAACGCGATGGTCGCCGGCGCGGCGCCACCCGCCAAGGTCATCGGCGCTGTGGAAGAAATGGGCATCAAGGTAATCCACGTCTATGGCCTGACCGAAGTGTACGGCCCGGTGACCCTGTGCGCCTGGCACTCGGAATGGGATGAGCTGCCCCTGGAAGAACGCGCCCAGATCAAGGCGCGCCAGGGTGTGCGCTACCCGACCCTGGAAGGCGTGATGGTCGCCGACCCGAAAACCCTCGAACCCACCCCCCATGATGGCCACACCATCGGTGAGATTTTCATGCGGGGCAACACGGTGATGAAAGGCTATCTGAAGAACCCGACGGCAACCGCCGAAGCGTTCGAAGGCGGCTGGTTCCACACCGGCGACCTGGCGGTGACCCATCCTGACGGCTATGTCGAAATCCGCGACCGGCTCAAGGACATCATCATCTCCGGCGGCGAGAACATCTCCACCATCGAACTCGAAGGTGTGCTGTACCGCCACCCGGCAATCCTCGAAGCCGCGGTCGTCGCCCGCCCCGATGAAAAATGGGGTGAAACGCCGTGCGCCTTCGTCACCCTCAAGGCCGACCACCAGAACGTCCGCGAAGCCGACATCATCAGCTTCTGTCGCGAACACCTGGCGGGCTTCAAGGTGCCACGCACGGTGGTGTTCACACAGCTGCCGAAGACGTCGACAGGCAAGATCCAGAAGTTCATGCTGCGTGACATGGCGAAAAAGCTCTAGGCCGTTTCCATCAAGCCCGAACGCTGCGCGCACACGCTCGTGTCCGATTGAACGGCATGGACGCTAGCTGACGGGATTGATGCAGCCAACCTCAAACCGATGCCCTCCTCTATGGAGGGCATTGTTTTTTGTGCAGGCGCGGTTGAGGTGTGTCGGATAGCCCGAAGCGATCAAGCCACCCTCAGCAGATGCAATATTTGATTTATCGCAGAAACGAAAAAAGACGCCGAAGCGTCTTTTTTTCGCTGACTCCCAGGCCCGATGGACACTGCGAATCAAAAATTGGAGCGGGAAACGAGACTCGCATCTGGTGTCCGACCCATTGAAATTTAAGGGTTCTATTTCCCCCCTTAAATAGTAAAAGACTCAATTCTGGAATTGTTTTTGGGGTGTATCAAGGGCCAAGGCGGAGGTGATTCCGCGAACGACCACCCAGTCCCAGCTCCGAGCCATTTGCCTGACATTAGTGGCGACTAAATAGTCCTAGCCGATGGCTGGACTTAAATTGGGCGCACCAATATGCGAGGTTCAACAAGGCAAAATATAAATATTGCAGAAGCTGCATGCCATATACTGAATAAACTGAGTTTTTGCAAAAATCAGCAGTAGTATTTATATTTATCCGTTTTTGCTACGAGCTATGTTTGGGTG
>NZ_VJWO01000077.1:0-19020 GCF_014889455.1 Pseudomonas sp. K8 | reverse complement strand
CGTCAGGCGCGACTCTCATCGTGGCGCTGGGGCATACCCCAAACAGACGCCGGATAGATTTAAGCAAGCCAACCACACCACCCGTTGATCAGTATTGCAAAAATGGGGGTGACCATAGATTTTTATGCGCGGGATTCCACTTCAGTCGTTGAAGTCTTCCCAGCCGCCCATCTGTTTCCAACGGTTGACGATGCCGCAGAACAGCTCGGCGGTCTTTTCGGTGTCATAGCGCGCCGAGTGGGCTTCGCGACCGTCAAAGTCGATACCGGCGGCCTGGCAGGCTTTGGCCAATACGGTCTGGCCATAAGCCAGGCCGGCGAGCGTAGCGGTGTCGAAGCTGGAGAACGGGTGGAACGGGTTGCGCTTCATGTCCAGCCGCGCCACGGCGGCATTCAGGAAGCCCAGGTCGAAGCTGCTGTTGTGCCCCACCAGGATCGCGCGTTTGCAGCCATTGGCCTTCAACGCCTTGCGCACGCCACGGAAGATATCGGTCAGTGCTGCTTCTTCACTCACCGCCATGCGCAGTGGGTGATCGAGCTTGATCCCGGTGAATTCCAGGGCTGCGGCTTCGATATTGGCGCCTTCGAACGGCTCGACGCGGAAGAAGTGGGTGTGTTCCGCGAACACAAAACCCTGTTCGTCCATGCCGATGGTGGTCGCGGCAATTTCCAGCAGCGCGTCGGTGGCGCAGTTGAAGCCACCGGTTTCTACGTCGATGACGACCGGCAGATAGCCGCGAAACCGCTCGGCCATCGGGTGACGGGAACCGCCACCGCTGTGCTCGTGTTCGTCATCGTAATGGTCTTCACTCACTTGCTTTCCTCCAGCAGGCGCCAGCGCAGTGTTTCACCGGCGCGCAGCGGGATAACAGTCAGCTCGCCAAACGGCAGGCTGACGGGGGCAGTCCAGTCTTCACGGACCAGGGTGATGCGGTCGGTATTCGCCGGCAGCCCGTAGAAACGCGGGCCGTTGAGGCTGGCGAAGCCTTCGAGTTTGTCCAGGGCGTTGCGTTGGTCGAACGCTTCGGCGTACAGCTCGATCGCCGCATAGGCGGTGTAGCAACCGGCACAACCGCAGGCCGCTTCCTTGGCATGCTGGGCGTGGGGCGCCGAGTCGGTGCCGAGGAAGAACTTCGGGTTGCCGCTGGTCGCAGCGTCCAGCAGGGCCACCTGGTGGGTGTTGCGCTTGAGAATCGGCAGGCAATAGAAGTGCGGCCGAATCCCGCCCACCAGCATGTGGTTGCGGTTGTAGAGCAGGTGATGGGCGGTGATGGTCGCGCCAACGTTGGCCGAGGCCTCGGTGACGAACTGCACCGCATCGGCCGTGGTGATGTGTTCGAACACCACCTTGAGGGTCGGAAACAGCTCGACCACTCGGCGCATATGCTCGTCGATGAAGATCTTCTCGCGATCGAACACGTCGACGTCGCCGCGGGTGACTTCACCGTGGATCAACAGCGGCATGCCGACTTCGGCCATCGCTTCGATCGCCGGCAGGATCTTGTCGATGCTGGTCACGCCGGAGTCGGAGTTGGTGGTTGCGCCCGCCGGATACAGCTTGGCGGCGTGTACGAAACCGCTGGCCTTGGCCTCGCGGATTTCATCGGGCTGGGTGCGGTCGGTCAGGTAGAGCACCATCAGCGGTTCGAAGCGGCTGCCGGCCGGCCGTACAGCGAGGATGCGCTGGCGATAGGCGTCGGCCTGCGCGGCATTACGCACCGGAGGTACCAGGTTAGGCATGATGATGGCGCGGCCAAACGTGCGCGCAACATCGGCCACGGTGTGGGGCAACGCAGCACCATCGCGAAGATGAATATGCCAGTCGTCGGGACGCAGCAGGGTCAGGCGGTCGGACATTGGGGATTCCAGGCGGGTCAATCTGGTGGGAATGCTACCGGAAAAGACTCTTGCAGGCACTCGCTATCAAGTTTTGCCGGATGCATCCGATAGCCTTTGGTATGCCTTAACGATGTATGACGCTTTGAAGTGTTGTAGAAACCAGTGGAGCCTCCCGTGCGCCAGCATTATCTAGCCCTGCTCAGTGTGTTCGCCAGCCTGCCTGCGATGGCCCTCACGTTCCAGACACGTCTGGAGAATATTGAGTGGAAGGTGGAGGGCGACAAATTCGAGTGCCGCTTGACCCAGCCGATCACCGATTTCGGCTCGGGTGAGTTCGTGCGCCGGGCCGGCGAGCAGGCGACATTCCGTCTGAAAGCCTTTAACGGCTTGCTCGGTGCAGGATCGGCGACCCTGCTGGCGGCGGCTGCGCCATGGCCACCGGGCCGTGGCGATATCAACCTCGGCGCCGTGCGTGCCGGCAGTGGCGAGGTCTTGTTCAACAGTTCCCAGGCCCAGGCCGGGCGCCTGTTCAATGGCCTGCTCGAGGGGCGCAGCCCGACCGTGCGGCATTACGGGCGTGAAGGCGGCTATTCGGAAATTCGTCTGTTGCCGGTGAAATTCAACAAAGCCTACAACGACTATCAACTGTGTACCGCCAAGCTGCTGCCGATGAATTACGATCAGGTCAAGCAGACCGAAGTCGGCTTCCCCGGTGGCGGTATCGAGCTGGACGCAGCGGCCAAGCGCAAGCTGGCGGTGATCGTCGAATTCATGAAGGCCGATCCGACGGTCAACCATATCGAATTGAACGGTCACTCCGACAACAGCGGCAATCGCCTGACCAATCGCGATGTCTCGCGCCGTCGCGCATTGGCGGTGATGGACTACTTCAAGGCCAACGGCGTGCCGGAATCGCAGATCACCATGCGTTTCCACGGCGAAAGCTACCCCCTGGCGCCCAATACCAATGCCGCCAACCGCGCGCGCAATCGGCGCGTCAATATCCAGCTCGAACGCGTGGCCGCCCCCGAGAAACCGGCGGCGCAAGCCAAGGGCCCGAGCACCCCCGCCGCTACGTCATAAGGTGCGACCATTGGTCGCCCGCTCGACATAATCTGTCGCTTTATCTTCATTTGCTGTCGCGCCCCTGTAATTTCGCGGTTTTGATCGGTAGAATCGTTGCCTTTCCGTAAAACCCCGTGGAGTGATGGCATGGCCGACGTAAACAAGGTCGTTCTCGCGTATTCCGGCGGCCTGGACACTTCGGTGATCCTCAAGTGGCTGCAGGATACTTATAACTGTGAAGTGGTGACCTTCACCGCTGACCTGGGTCAGGGCGAAGAGGTCGAACCTGCACGCGCCAAGGCGCAAGCCATGGGCGTCAAAGAGATCTACATTGACGACCTGCGCGAAGAGTTCGTCCGCGATTTCGTTTTCCCGATGTTTCGCGCCAACACCGTCTACGAAGGCGAGTACCTGCTGGGTACCTCCATCGCACGTCCGCTGATCGCCAAGCGCCTGATCGAAATCGCCAACGAAACCGGCGCTGACGCCATTTCCCATGGCGCCACCGGCAAAGGCAACGACCAGGTGCGTTTCGAACTGGGCGCCTATGCCCTCAAGCCGGGCGTGAAAGTGATTGCCCCTTGGCGTGAATGGGACTTGCTGTCCCGTGAAAAGCTGATGGATTACGCTGAAAAGCATGGCATCCCGATCGAGCGTCATGGCAAGAAGAAGTCCCCGTACTCGATGGACGCCAACCTGCTGCACATCTCCTATGAAGGCGGCGTGCTGGAAGACACCTGGACCGAGCACGAAGAAGACATGTGGCGTTGGACCGTCTCCCCGGAGAACGCTCCTGACAAGCCGCAGTACCTGGAACTGACCTACCGCAACGGCGACATCGTCGCGCTGGACGGCGTCGAGATGACCCCGGCCACCGTACTGGCGACCCTGAACCGTATCGGCGGCGAACACGGTATCGGCCGTCTCGACATCGTCGAGAACCGTTACGTGGGCATGAAGTCCCGTGGCTGCTACGAAACCCCAGGCGGCACCATCATGCTGCGCGCCCACCGCGCGATCGAGTCGATCACCCTGGACCGCGAAGTGGCTCACCTCAAAGACGAGTTGATGCCCAAGTACGCCAGCCTGATCTACACCGGCTACTGGTGGAGCCCTGAGCGTCTGATGCTGCAACAGATGATCGACGCTTCCCAGGCTCACGTGAACGGCGTTGTGCGCCTGAAGCTGTACAAGGGCAACGTGATCGTCACCGGTCGCAAGTCCGATGAGTCGCTGTTCGACGCCAACATCGCCACCTTCGAAGAAGATGGCGGCGCCTACAACCAGGCGGACGCAGCAGGCTTCATCAAGTTGAATGCACTGCGCATGCGTATTGCGGCCAACAAGGGTCGCAAGTTGTTCTGAGTGTTCCCGTCGAAATGAAAAGTGGCCCCTTGTTCAGGGGCCATTTTTTTTGCCTGTAAAAAAGGCGCGACGATCCTGATGTTTAAAGTTGTTTAGGTTTGTTTAAAGTCTATCGAGGTTCGTCGTTTCAGAAAGTTTGATGCCTGGCCCGCCGAGGAATGAATTATTTACACCTGAGTAGGAACTATGTCTTACAGAAAATTCACTCACAAAAGTGCGGCGTAGATGTAAGTCGCGGAAAGTTCTGTAGGAAATTTATGGTGTAAATAAATATGTTGAATGGAACTGAAATCATCAGGCTTTTTTTACCTGTCGGCCCATGCGGTCGCGACATGCAAGGGGCATTTCCTGAAACGGGTGTGCGCTGTGTTTACGGTTGCCCCCCTATTCACCGGATATTTCTCTCAAAATATGTGCGAGCCCGGAAAGGTCTGAAAGGCTCCATAAAACTCGAAACATCTGAGTTGGTGTTTTTTTGTAGGTTAATTCCTATCTCGTTGTGGGTTGGGTCTCTGCTTGCTGTTGCTTGGGGTGGAACGCTATGCCAACTAGGAAACGACTAGGCTATTGTGCTTGCTCTGAATAATTCGAACAGCGAAATTGGACTTTCTCATGAATAAAGTGCTGATCGTGGATGATCATCCCGTCATTCGTCTTGCTGTGCGCCTGCTAATGGAGCGTCATGGTTATGAGGTCGTTGCCGAGACCGATAACGGTGTCGATGCGTTGCAACTTGCACGGGAACATATGCCGGACATTGTCATACTGGATATTGGAATTCCCAAACTCGATGGCCTGGAAGTTATCTGCCGGCTGTCGTCCACCAAACAGGCCACACCGTTCAAGGTGCTGGTCCTGACTTCCCAGGCGCCGGGCCATTTCTCCATGCGCTGCATGCAGGCGGGGGCGGCCGGGTACGTGTGCAAGCAGCAGGACCTGACGGAATTGCTGAGTGCCATCAAGGCGGTGCTGTCCGGTTACAGCTACTTTCCCAACCAGGCGCTGAATTCGGTGCGTTCCACCATGGGCAACGCCAGCGAGGCCGACATGGTCGAGCGCCTTTCGGGACGCGAGATGATGGTGTTGCAGCAACTGGCGCGCGGCAAAACCAACAAGGAGATCGCTGACGGCATGTTCCTCAGCAACAAAACCGTCAGCACCTATAAGACACGCTTGCTGCTCAAGCTCAATGCCCGCTCACTGGTCGATCTGATCGAGTTGGCTCAACGCAATGGCCTGGTCTAGAGGAGGGCGCCACCCCATGGCTGGATAGCCAGGCGAATCGGCAGAAAAAAGCCTCCGTGAGGGAGGCTTCCGGCCGTTCTCGGCTGATCAGAGGTCGAAATCGTAATCGGCCAGCTGTTTTTGCAAGCGTCGCTCTTCCAGAAGGTTGTCGATGGTGCGGCGTTTGCTTAGATTGGTCTTGGCCACCTCTACAGGTGCTTCCTGCCCATCGTCATCCGACTCGACAAGGTCATCGTCCACTTCCAGTTGTTCTTTGCCAGTGCTCATAACGTTAACTCCGGGCTAAGACTGCCGTTGGCGCTCCTTATAACGATATTCCATGAGCGGGTAAAAAAGATTTTTTCAATCGATAGATCGAAAAACCTATGATCCCTCAATCGTCCGACGTCTTGTCCTTGTATTCGCACAGGTCTTCGATGCGACAGCTGCCGCAGCGCGGCTTGCGGGCCTGGCAAACGTAGCGCCCGTGAAGGATCAGCCAGTGGTGCGAATCGAGCAGATACGGCTTGGGGACAAACTTCATCAGTTGTTTTTCCACTTCCACCACATTCTTGCCGCGGGCAATGCCGGTGCGGTTGCTCACCCGGAAAATGTGGGTGTCCACGGCCATGGTCAGTTGCCGGAACGCCGTATTGAGCACAACGTTTGCCGTTTTGCGGCCCACGCCTGGCAAAGCCTCCAGCGCTTCGCGGGTTTGCGGCATTTCGCCGCCATGCCGCTCCACCAGTAGGCGGCAGGTCTCGATGACATTTTTCGCCTTGCTGTTGTACAAGCCGATGGTCTTGATGTATTCGGACAAACCTTCCACGCCCAAGGCATGGATCGCTGCCGGCGTGTTCGCCACGGGATACAGTTTGGCCGTGGCCTTGTTGACGCCGACGTCTGTGGATTGGGCCGAGAGAATCACCGCAATCAGCAACTCAAACGGCGTGGAGTAGGCCAGTTCGGTTTTGGGTTCCGGATTGTCTTCGTGGAGCCTGCGGAAAATTTCCAGGCGTTTTGCGGCGTTCATGGGGCAGGTGATTCCTTGCTGGCGGTCAGCGTGATTGTGAAAAATGGGCCCAGGCTTGCAACCCAGCGAGCAATAACCCGAGCAGGATAAACCCGGCCGGCATCAATGTGGTGGCGGCACTGGCGCGTAACAACCCCATGACGAGCATGAGCGCGGCGAACAGGCCGACCAACCGTAGCTGCGCCTTGCGCTGGCCCGCCTCAAAGAAACCATGGTGTTCCAGGACGACGCATTGCACGCTGATCAGCGCCAGGTAGATGCCCAACTGCTGATACAGCGGCAGCGCAAATGCCTGCAACAGTAGCTGCACACAACTGACCAGTGTCGCGGCGACCATCAAGCTGGCACCCAGCCGCAGGGACGCGCTCAGGCGCGAGCGCACCGCGCGCATGACCAGGCCGTAGAGCGTCACGGTCAGCGCCGACAACGCCAGGAAACTCAGGGCTTTGGGCAGGGTGTCAGTCACCCCGAGCAACGGTGCCAGCATCGCTGCATTGGCCAGGCCAACGGCTCTAGTCATGGGCGTCGGGCTCCAGCAGGGATGAGCGGTGCTCGTCGAAATAGCGCAAAGCGTCATGGGTGGCACTGATCACCGCTCGAGAGGTGAGGGTGGCACCGGCTATTTGATCGACGGTCGAGTCTTGCATGTCCGTGCGCGAACGCCCCTTGAATGAAGCCAGCCAAGGGTTGCCGGGCTGGCTGATAAGCCCGCCCAGGCTTGGGGTTTCCGATTGCGCCAGGGTCTTGATGCCCAGCAGCTTGCCGTCGCGGTCAATGGCGATCAGCAGTTCGATCGGGCCGGCATAGCCGCTGGTGCTCAACCGCAGCAGCACCGCGCTGGGTTGGCCCGACAGGCTGACCCGATAGCCACCCAGCAGTTGGCTCTCCTCCAGCGGCTGCACAGCGATCGGCAGCGGTTGCTCCAGCGGCTGATTGTCATAACGGTCGGCGGGTAGCAGGTCGAGCAACGCCTGGCGCTTCAGGGCCAGGGCCTGGCGCGCGGCGTGATCGGCAGTCAGGTGCTGAAGGGTCAGGATCAGCGTGCCGCCGCCGATAGCGATCAGCAACGCCAGCAGTACGCCTCTGTGCGACTTCATAGGCTGACCGCCGGCTGTTTCGCGGCCACCAGGCGTTCCAGCGCCGGCACGGCCAGGTTCATCAGCAACACCGCAAAGGCTACACCGTCCGGGTAACCGCCCCACGTGCGAATCAGATACGTCAGCAGGCCCACGCCCGCCCCGAACAGCAGCCGGGCCCTGGGGCTTTTCGGGCCGGAGACCGGCTCGGTGACGATAAAAAATGCGCCGAGAAGCGTGGCGCCCGTCAGCAGATGAAACAGCGGCGAGCCGTGGGAGTCAGAGCCCGAGCCATTCCAGCACAGCAGGCTGATCACAAACAGGCTACCCAACATGCCCAAGGGCGCGTGCCAACTGAATACCCGCTGGCGCAACAGCCACAGCCCGCCGGCCAGAAACGCCAGGTTCACCCACTCGCTGCCCTTGCCGCCGACATGCCCAAATGCCGGGTTGCGCGCGAACAGTTCATCGATGGTCAGGCTTTTGTTCAGTCGCAGGGCGTCCAGTGCCGTGGCCTGGGCCCAGGCATCGGGCGCGTCGCGGTGTAGGCCGAATACCTGTTGTGCGCCGGCCAGCAGGTCCATGCCGTGGGTGGTCGGCCAGTGCGTCATGAGTTGCGGAAAGGCCACCAGCATCGACGCATACCCGACCATCGCCGGGTTGAAGGGGTTGCGCTGGCCGCCGTACAGGTGCTTGCCCAGCAGCAGTCCACTGGCCACGGCCGCCACGCACAGCCACCAGGGGCAATAGGGCGGCAGTGCCAGGGCGAGCAGGGTCGCGCTGACCAGGCTGCTCAGATCGCCGCCACGCGCCCCCCGCAGGCGCTGCACGCCCGCATCGACCAACAGTGCGCAGCCCGTCGCCAGCAACAGATTGATCAACACGCCCCAACCGAACAGCCAGAACATTGCCAACCCACCCGGCAGTGTCGCCAGCAACACCCGTTGCAGGGCCTGTTGAGGCTCAAGCGTGGCCATGTGCATCCACCTGGCGCTGTGCTGCGTCGAGATTGGCGTGTGCCTCGGCCAGTTGCTGTGGGTCGGCGTTCCGATCCTGGGCTTTCTTCAATTCGGCGCGCCGCATTGCCAGTTGGATCTTGGCGCGCTTGAGATCGGCGGTGTTGGCAGGGGCCGGCGGTGCAGGCGCGGGGGTCACCTCCAGAGCGGCCAATGCCTGCTCCGCGGCTTCGAACTGTTGTTGCAGCACGATCAGTTGCGACTGCTGTTCAAAGGTGGGCGGATGCCCGAATGCCTTCAAGGATTTATGCAACTGCGCACGGCTCATCGCCACGTTGATCTTGGCTTTCTTGATCGCGGCGTCCTGGGCTGCCTGCGCCGCATCGATCGGCACGGCGGCCAACGGCGCGGCCCGCTTGGCGCGGGCCAGGCGTTCGGCCTGCTTGTGTTCTTCTTCCCGTTGCAGGCGCGCGTTGCGTTGCTCAAAGCGTCGCCGTGCGCGGTCTCGCTTCAAGCCGCGCGCGCGGCGCTCGTGGTCGTTGGTCGCCAGGCCGCCGACAATCGGCAGTACCGCCACTAGCGGGCGCATCTCGATGCAATCGACCGGGCAGGGCGCGACGCACAGGTCGCAACCGGTGCATTCGTCGATGATCACGGTGTGCATCCATTTGGCCGCGCCGACAATCGCATCCACCGGGCAGGCCTGGATGCATTTGGTACAGCCAATGCATTCGGCCTCACGGATGTAAGCAATCTGTGGTGGCGCTTCGCCGCGGCTGGTGTCCAGCGCCAGTACCGGCACGTTCAGCAACTGCGCGAGCGCGCCGATCGTTTCCTGCCCGCCGGGCGGGCACTTATTGATGGCTTCGCCTTGGGCGATCCCTTCGGCGTAGGGCTTGCAGCCCGGGTGCCCGCACTTGCCGCATTGGGTTTGCGGGAGCAGCGCGTCGATACGTTGAATCAGGCTCATGCTTTGATCATTGCGTTGAAACCCAGAAAAGCCACCGCCATCAGCCCGGCGCTGATCAGTTCGACCGGCAGGCCGCGGAAGGGCAGCGGGATGTCGTTGTCGGCGATGCGCTGGCGCAAGTCGCTGAACAGGCTCAGCACCAGCCAGAAGCCGAGCCCGGCGCCCACGCTCAGTGCCGCCATGTGCGCCAGCCCCTCATCGTCTTCAATGCCCAGCAACACCACGCCCAGTACCCCGGCGTTGCCCAGCAGCAGCGGCCATAACCCTTCCGTCGGCAGCGTAGGGCGCAGGCGCGTGAGCGCGTCGAGCACGGGGCGGATCAGCAACGCGGTCAGCGGTAAAAACACCCACAGCCGCAGGGCAGTCAACCCCAACGGTTGCAGCACGTAGTGATCCAGCAAATAAGCCAGCACGCCGCTCACTGCCATCAACACGGTGGTGGCAATCCCCAATGCATGCACCCGCGAGCGTGAATGCGCGGCCAATATCGGCTCGACGGCCAACGGCATCTGCAACACGAGGTTGTTGATCAAGGCGGCGCTGACAAGGGTGAGGAGCATATCGGTCATGGGCATGCCGGTTAAGCGAACAGGGCCTGATTATCCGGCAAGCGAGAAGGGGGTACTAGCTGAAAAGCCCTGTCGCCGCGACGACAGGGCTGTTTTGCAGGGCTTACTTGATGCGTTGACCCGGCTTGGCGCCGCTGTCAGGGCTCAGCAGGTAGATTTCTTCGCCGCCGGGGCCGGCCGCCATCACCATGCCTTCGGAAATACCGAACTTCATTTTCCGCGGCTTGAGGTTGGCGATCATCATGGTCAGGCGACCATTGAGCTTGGACGGGTCCGGATAAGCGCTCTTGATCCCGGAGAACACGTTGCGTTGCTCGTCGCCGATATCGAGGGTCAGGCGCAGCAGCTTGTCGGCACCTTCCACGGCTTCGGCCTTGAGAATCAGCGCAACCCGCAGGTCGACGGCGGCAAAGGCGTCGAACTCGATCTCCGGGGACAGCGGGTCCTTGACCAGTTCACCGTTGCCGGCCGGGTTCGATTCGCCGGTGTCGGTCGGGCTGGCGACCAGGTCTTCTTTCGACGCGTCGCTCATGGCCTGGACTTTTACCGGGTCGATACGGGTCATCAGCGGCTTGAACTCGTTCAATTGATGGTTGCTGAGCAAGCTGGCGTGGTCGTTCCAGGTCAGCGGCGCGACGTTGAGGAACGCCTCGGCATCCGCGGCCAGCAACGGCAGCACCGGCTTGAGGAAGATCACCAACTGGCGGAACAGGTTGACGCCGGTGGCGCAGATGGCCTGGACTTGCGCCTGCTTGCCTTCCTGCTTGTTCAGCGACCACGGTGCCTTGTCGGCGATCCACGCGTTGGCGCGGTCGGCCAGGCCCATGATCTCGCGCATGGCGCGGGCAAAGTCGCGGGCTTCATAGGCGTCGGCGATGCTTGGCGCGGCGGCCAGGAATGCGTCGGTCAGTTCCGGCGCGGCATTCTCGGCCACCAGCACACCGGCATTGCCCTTGTGGATGAAACCGGCACAACGGCTGGCGATGTTGACGACTTTACCGACGAGGTCCGAGTTGACCTTCTGTACGAAGTCTTCCAGGTTCAGGTCGAGGTCGTCGACGCCACGGCCCAGCTTGGACGCGTAGTAGTAGCGCAGGTATTCCGGCGACAGGTGATCCAGGTAGGTGCGCGCCTTGATAAAGGTGCCCCGGGACTTGGACATCTTCTGGCCGTTGACGGTCAGGTAGCCGTGTACGTTGATGCCGGTCGGCTTGCGGTAGCCCGCACCTTCGAGCATCGCCGGCCAGAACAGGGCGTGGAAGTTGACGATGTCCTTGCCGATGAAATGGTACAGCTCGGCGGTGGAGTCCTTGCCCCAGAACGCATCGAAGTCCAGCTCCGGCGTGCGCTTGCACAGGTTCTTGAAGCTGGCCATGTAGCCGATCGGGGCGTCCAGCCACACGTAGAAATACTTGCCCGGCTCGCCTGGGATCTCAAAGCCGAAGTACGGCGCATCGCGGGAAATGTCCCACTGTTGCAGCCCGGCATCCAGCCATTCGGCGATCTTGTTGGCGACGGCGTCCTGCAGGGTGCCGCTGCGCGTCCAGGTTTGCAGCATCTGCTGGAAATCCGGGAGCTTGAAGAAGAAGTGCTGGGAATCCTTGAGCACCGGGGTGGCGCCGGAGATCGCCGACTTGGGGTTCTTCAGGTCGGTGGGGGCGTAGGTGGCACCGCATTTTTCGCAGTTGTCGCCGTACTGGTCCTCGGTGCCGCATTTCGGGCAGGTGCCCTTGATGAAGCGGTCGGCCAGGAACATTTTCTTTTCCGGGTCGAAATACTGCGTGATCGAGCGCGTGGCAATGTGCCCGGCGTCCTTCAACCGCAGGTAGATCTGGCTCGACAGCTCGCGGTTTTCGTCGGCGTGGGTCGAATGGAAGTTGTCGAAGTCGACCAGGAACTCGGCAAAGTCGGCGCTGTGTTCAGCCTGCACATTGGCGATCAGTTGTTCCGGGGTGATGCCTTCCTTTTCGGCGCGCAACATGATGGCCGAACCGTGGGCGTCGTCCGCGCAGACATAGATGCATTGATTGCCGCGATGCTTCTGGAAGCGCACCCACATGTCGGTCTGGATGTACTCAAGCATATGGCCAAGATGGATTGAACCATTGGCATAGGGCAGGGCGCTGGTGACGAGGATCTTGCGTGGCTCGGACATGGGGCTCGGCTACTCGATGAAACGGAGGTCGGCCACTATAAAGCGCCGGCAAATATATTTCACCCCGTGGCGCTGTTTCAGCATCTTCCCAACCTGCGAAAGCATGCCGTTAAGCCGCTGGAACGGTTAGGATAGCCGCCTGTTTCAGTCAGTCTTTTTCGGGAGTAGCCCATGAGCGCCGTTAATCGCGCAGCGGTGGAAGCCGTTCTTCGCCAGTACACCGACCCCTATTTGAACCAGGATCCGGTCAGTGCCGGTTGTGTCCGCGCCATCGAGATCCAGGGTGACCAGGTGTCGGTCCGGATGGAGCTGGGCTATGCCGCCGGTCTGTTCAAGAGCGGCTGGGCGCAGATGCTGCAAATGGCCATCGAAGGCCTCGAGGGCGTGCGTTCCGCCAAGGTCGACATTCAGTGCGTGATCGCGCCGCACAAGGCCCAGGCGCAGATCCCCGGCCTGGCCAACGTGAAGAATGTGGTGGCCGTGGCCTCCGGCAAGGGCGGCGTGGGCAAATCCACCACGGCGGCCAACCTGGCGCTGGCGCTGGCGCGCGAAGGCGCCCGCGTGGGGATTCTCGACGCGGATATCTACGGCCCGAGCCAGGGCGTGATGTTCGGCATTGCCGAGGGCACCCGCCCGAAAATCAAGGACCAGAAGTGGTTCGTGCCCATCGAGTCGCTGGGTGTGGAAGTGATGTCCATGGCGTTCCTGACCGACGACAACACGCCGATGGTGTGGCGCGGGCCGATGGTTTCCGGCGCCTTGCTGCAACTGGTGACCCAGACCGCCTGGGGCGATTTGGACTACCTGGTGATCGACATGCCGCCAGGCACCGGCGACATCCAGCTGACCCTGGCGCAAAAAGTCCCGGTGGCCGGTGCGGTGATCGTGACCACGCCGCAGGACCTGGCGTTGCTGGACGCGAAGAAAGGCGTGGAAATGTTCCGCAAGGTCAACATCCCGGTGCTGGGCGTCGTGGAAAACATGGCGGTTCACATCTGCTCCAACTGTGGCCATGCCGAGCATTTGTTTGGTGAGGGGGGCGGCGAGAAGTTGGCGACCCAGTACGGCGTCGAACTGCTGGCCTCGCTGCCGCTGGCGATGGTGATTCGCGAACAGGCCGATGGTGGCAAACCGACAGTGGCAGCCGAGCCTGATGGCCAGATCGCCATGGTTTATCAGGAACTGGCGCGTCACGTGGGCGCGCGGATTGTCCTGCAAGAAGCGGCTTCACCGGCCATGCCGACGATTACAGTCAGCGACGACTGAGTCATTCGTAGGAAACAAGCCCCGCTATTGTCGGGGCTTTTTCTTGTCCGCCGAACGGCCAGGTATCGCTTGCCAGGCTCTTACGCAGTTGCTCGTGTAAGCATTTGCTTACTCTCGCGTAAGTGTTTGGTTTTTTTTGCGCTTCCGGACGTCTCAAATTGTCTGGTCATATTTCTAATCAATTGAAATATAACAATTATTTATTGGCTCGCGAGAGCGAAAGCTCGGCAGGCGACGGGTTGGGTTGCGTTGTACTTCCCTGGGAACTGGTTACTATCAGTCCTGTGTCCACGGATTGACACAGCCATCAAGGAACGATGGTTTGAAGGAACGTCGCAGGATGCGATTCATCAGGATGATGAAAAAGGAATACAGGGACTAGGGAAAAAATGTGGGCGGGTCATACCGCCCCTTTTTTCGCCTGCAGAAAAGTGAAATGCCTGCCCCTGAACGCAAAAAAGGCCCGCAAGGGGCCTTTTTTGTTGGGCTGCGGCGCTGTCAGCGCTCGAGATCCTTGATCTTGCCTTTTACGCCATCCCACTCTTCCGCATCCGGCAGCGACTCTTTCTTCTCCGTGATGTTCGGCCAGATTTCCGCCAGTTCGACGTTCAACTGGATAAATTCCTGCATATCTTCCGGGACCTCGTCCTCGGAGAAAATAGCGACGGCCGGGCATTCAGGTTCACACAGGGCGCAGTCAATGCACTCATCCGGGTGGATCACCAGGAAATTCGGGCCTTCGTAGAAGCAGTCCACCGGACAGACTTCTACGCAGTCGGTGTATTTGCACTTGATGCAGTTGTCGGTGACGACGAAGGTCATTTCTAATTTTCTCCTCAGGCGGCGGCAGCGAAACCCCTTATGGTGGGGCCCGCGAGGTTTGAGAGCGATAATCTGCGAGCCAGGCTAAAAGCCCGCAGCATCCCAAACCGCGCGAGATAATATCAGCTTGCAAGCGTCTGCGTTAGATCTGTGTCTTCAGTGTATAGAGCATTTCCAGCGCTTTTCGCGGTGTCAAGTCGTCCAGGTCAAGTTTTGCCAATTCATCCAGCACCGGATGGGGCAGGCTGGCGAACATATCGCTCTGGTGTGGCGCGTTGGATTTGCTGTTGCTCTTCTTCGGGCTGGCGACCACGGTGTCGTGGGGCAGGGCGGTGGCTTCCAGGCGGCTGAGGTGCTCGCGGGCGCGGGTGATCACGTCGTTCGGCACACCGGCCAACTGCGCCACGGCCAGGCCGTAACTCTGGCTGGCCGGCCCTGGCAGCACATGGTGCAGGAACACAATACGCTCGTTGTGCTCGGTGGCGTTGAGATGCACGTTGGCCACCAGCGGCTCGCTTTCCGGCAGCACGGTCAGTTCGAAGTAGTGGGTGGCGAACAGCGTATAGGCGCGCAGGTGCGCCAGGCGCTCGGCCGCCGCCCAGGCCAGGGATAGGCCGTCGAACGTGCTGGTGCCGCGACCGACTTCGTCCATCAGTACCAGGCTGCGCTCGGTGGCGTTGTGCAGGATGTTCGCGGTTTCGCTCATCTCCACCATAAAGGTCGAGCGGCCGCCGGCGAGGTCATCGCTGGAACCGATCCGCGTGAAGATGCGGTCCACCAGGGACAGCTCGCAACTGGCCGCTGGCACAAAGCTGCCGATATGCGCGAGCAACACGATCAATGCGGTCTGGCGCATGTAGGTGGATTTACCGCCCATATTCGGACCGGTGATCACCAGCATGCGGGTTTCGTCATCCAGCGACAGATCGTTAGCGACAAACGGCGTGGTCAATACCTGCTCCACCACCGGGTGGCGCCCCTGCACGATACGCATGCAGGGTTCGCTGACAAACCGCGGGCAGTTCAAGTCAAGGTTCAGCGCACGCTCGGCCAGGTTGCTCAGCACATCCAGCTCGGCCAGGGCGGCGGCGGTGTCTTGCAGTGGCGCGAGGCGGCTGATCAAGTCTTCGAGCAGTGCTTCATACAGCATCTTTTCCCGCGCCAAGGCACGGCTCTTGGCCGACAGCGCTTTATCTTCGAACGCTTTCAGCTCAGGGGTGATGAAGCGTTCGGCACCTTTAAGGGTTTGACGACGTTGATAGTCGATGGGCGCCTGCTCGGCCTGCTTGCTCGGCAACTCGATGAAGTAGCCATGCACACGGTTGTAGCCTACCTTCAGGTTGGCCAGGCCGGTGCGGGCTTTTTCGCGGGCTTCCAGGTCGATCAGGAACTGCCCGGCGTTTTCGCTCAGGGACTGCAGTTCATCCAGTTCGCTGTCGTAACCGGTCTTGAGCACGCCGCCGTCGCGGATGATCGCCGGCGGGTTGTCGATAATGGCTTTTTCCAGCAGGGCCGCGAGGTCCGGGTAGGTGCCGGTGGTGACGGCCAGCTGTTGCAGGTGCGGCGTGTCCAGTTCGGTCATCGCCGCTTGCAACTGCGGCAGGGCGCCGAGGGCATCGCGCAGGCGCGCCAGGTCGCGCGGGCGTGCGTTGCGCAGGCCGATCCGCGCGAGGATGCGCTCGATATCGCCGATTTCTTTCAACTGCGGCTGCAGCTTTTCGAAGCGATAACCGTCGAGCAGGCAGGTAATCGACGTCTGCCGCGCTTGCAGCACCGTCAGGTCGCGCAGCGGACGGTTCAGCCAGCGCGTCAGCAAGCGGCTGCCCATGGCGGTCTGGCAACGGTCGACCACCGATTGCAGGGTGTTGTCGCGCCCGCCCGCCAGGTTGGTGTCCAGCTCCAGGTTGCGACGGCTGGCGCCGTCGAGCACCACGGTATCGTCCAGGCGCTCATGGCGCAGGCTGCGCAAGTGCGGCAGAGCGGTGCGCTGGGTTTCCTTGGCGTAGCTGAGCAGGCAACCAGCGGCGCCGATGGCCAGGGTCAGGGTTTCGCAACCGAAGCCCTTGAGGTCCTGCACGGCGAACTGCTGGCACAGACTTTTCAGCGCCGAATCGCGCTCGAAATCCCACGGCGCGCGACGCTTGGTCCCACGACGACGTTCCGCCGGCAGGTCCTTTGGCCAATCATCCGGGATCATCAGCTCCACCGGATTGATACGCTCCAGCTCCGCCAGCAGGTTCTCCCAGCCTTTGGTCTCCATCACGCTGAAGTTGCCGCTGGTGATATCCAGCACCGCCAGACCGAACAAGCGCTCGTCGCCGAGCACCGCAGCGATCAGGTTATCGCGACGCTCATCAAGCAGCGCCTCATCACTCACCGTCCCCGGCGTAATAATACGCACCACCTGACGCTCAACCGGCCCTTTGCTGGTGGCCGGGTCGCCGATCTGTTCGCAGATCACCACCGACTCGCCCAGCTTCACCAGCTTGACGAGGTAGCCTTCCAACGAATGGTAAGGAATCCCACACATCGGAATCGACTGCCCCGCCGACTGCCCACGGGCGGTCAGGGTGATGTCCAGCAACTTGGCGGCTTTCTTCGCGTCTTCGTAGAAGATCTCGTAGAAATCGCCCATGCGATAGAACATCAACTGATCAGGGTGCTGGTTTTTCAGGCGCCAGTACTGCTGCATCATTGGGGTGTGGGAGGACAGATCGGAAGTGGTTTTACTCATCAGATAATTAGCGAATTCGTTAAAAGGAGTGGCAAAGGGGGCACTTGGCCCGGCTGATTTTGCGATGGCGGCAAGGTTAACACGCGAGGTCGACCCTTCGCAGGCCTGCTCAAAAGACACGGTGAGTGCATAAAAAATGCATCGTCAATGCAAATTAGCATTTGCCAAGCTTCAAATCTGTCGTCACTATCCGCTTTATGCAAAAACGCAACGTTTCTATCGTCTTAAGAGAATTGCTGGACCGCGACCGGATCTCCCCCACGGAGCTTCACCGG
The DNA here is from genome assembly GCF_014889455.1 of Pseudomonas sp. K8. Classification (NCBI taxonomy): domain Bacteria; kingdom Pseudomonadati; phylum Pseudomonadota; class Gammaproteobacteria; order Pseudomonadales; family Pseudomonadaceae; genus Pseudomonas; species Pseudomonas sp. K8. The sequence continues at coordinate 1,672 of NZ_VJWO01000077.1, read as the reverse complement.
CGTACCGGCGTGCCTCAATCCACGCTGTCCCGGATCCTCAGCGGCAAGATCGTTGACCCTTCGGACAAGCATATTTCGCGCATTGCCGAGTACTTCCGCGTCAGCACCGACCAACTGCGCGGGCGCGCGGCGGTGGGCGTTTCGCGGGATGAAGGGCGCGACCCGATGCATTCGGAACTCAAGGACATAAGCCTGTGGGATGACGACACCCCCGTGAATGACGACGAGGTGTCCATCCCCTTTCTGCGTGAGGTTGAATTGGCTGCTGGATCAGGAAGATTCGTCATCGAGGAAAGCGAGAAGGCCAGCCTGCGGTTCGGCAAGCGCAGCCTGCGGCATAACGGTGTGCAGTTCGACCAGGCCAAGTGTGTGACGGTGCGCGGCAACAGCATGTTGCCGGTGCTGCGTGATGGCGCGACGGTGGGGGTGAATGCGGGCAAGAGTGCGATTGGCGACATCGTCGATGGCGACTTGTACGCCATCAATCACAATGGTCAGTTGCGGGTCAAACAGCTCTATCGCCTGCCTTCCGGGATTCGCCTGCGCAGTTTCAACCGCGATGAGCACCCGGACGAAGACTACAGCTTCCAGGACATCCAGGATGAACAGATCAGCATCCTCGGTCATGTCTTCTGGTGGGGCATGTACGCCCGTTAACCTTTTTGTGTAAGACGAAGCCCGCCAATGAGCGGGCTTTTTTTCGTCTGTAGAAAGGCATCAAACCCTTTGCCAGCAAGGCTTCCAATGCATTAGTGCATTTGTTCGGCAAAAATAAATGCATTTGTGCATTGACTGTATATGCATACATGCATATTCTTTGTCTCAAGCCGGCCAACAAGGCTCGGTGGAGGCGGCAAGGATGCTGCCAGGAACGACAAGGAAGGCACGCAACACCGGCACGGACGCCATCGAAGCGATGGCAGGGATGCCAGGTAACACCGGCAAGGATGCCGACGCTCTTTAGTTTCACCGTTTTACAAGAACAGGCAGCGATGAACCGGCCTTGACGGTTCAGAGGGTTGGCAACTGACCCGGGTGTGCAGCGTAAAGCACCAGAAGCAGTTATCCGGCAGACAGGGATCGTGGTCGGAAAAACATTGAGGAAAGATCCGTACCGCGCCAGTAGCGCCGAAAGATCGAGTACCCAGCCTCACCCATACTGATCCTTTTGAAGGCGTCTTTTGTCGCCATGCGGCGTTGCCGCTCAACAACAGCCACTCCTCACAAGAGGATCGTATGGGTGAGGCTGGGCACAGGACCGCATTACTGAAAAGCCCGGGCAACCGGGCTTTTTGGAATGCCTACCTATAAATGGATTTACCCAAACGCCGGCATTTTGCCGGCATTGCTCAGCCAGGAGGCGTGACATGACAAACGAGCAGCAAGCGTTAGCGGAAATGCCTATCTGGCTGGTGATCGTACTGGCGCTGATCGGCGGAGTTTCTGGCGAAATGTGGCGCGCCGACAAGGAGGGCGCCCGTGGTTGGTCGCTGATCCGGCGCCTCGCGTTGCGGTCTGGGGCGTGCATGGTCTGCGGGGTCTCGGCGTTGATGCTGTTGTACGCCGCCGGCATGTCGATCTGGACCGCCGGCGCCCTCGGCTGCCTGACAGCCATGGCCGGTGCAGACGTCGCCATTGGCCTTTATGAACGTTGGGCGGCCAAGCGCATTGG
>NZ_VJWO01000076.1:0-19095 GCF_014889455.1 Pseudomonas sp. K8 | reverse complement strand
ATCGGGCATGAAGTGCAGGCAATCGCCGCCGAAGAACCACAGCAGGTCGCGTGGCACCAGATGGGCGATTTGCGGGTAACGCAGGATGACCTGGCTCATCATGTCCTGGCCCAGGTACTGGCTCTCGATCGGATCGATTGGCAGCAGGGCGCGCAGTTCATCGAAACGCTCCAGGAACAGCAGGTGGCTTTCCTCGGGCACCTGTTCGGCTTCGCCGACGGCAACCAGGATGCTGCGCAGGTGGTCGAGCAAGACGAGATGATCAGCAACGACGTTGGACACGAGATAAGTCCTCAAAGCAAAAACGGGCGCGAGAGTATATAGCTCAAGCGCCCGTAATTATATGGCCGGGGGGATCAGCGGACTTTACCCGCGGCCTGGGCCAGTTCTTCCTTGCTGAAATCATCCACGTCGATCACCTTGCGCCGTGCCGCTTCGGCTTCACGCAGGGTTTGCGCCTCGGCCGGTTGCAGCACCCCGGCGTGCAGTGCGGCGTCGATGGCCGGTTCGCCAGCAGCCGGTTTGACCTGGCCGCTTTTGAGGGCCGCATGCAGTTTTTTCTGCAGCGGATGGCTGGCGGCGAGCAGGTCGCAGGCATGTTGCAGGGCGCCCACCGGATCTTGCGCCGATTGCGGGCGGTAGCAGCCAGCCAACAGTTCTTCGAGGGTCGGATCGCCCTTGGCGCGACCGATCACCGCGGCCACTTCGGCATCCAGCGCATCGGACGGGCCGGTATGGCGACGGCCGAACGGGAACACGATGACCCGCAGCAGGCAACCGAGCAGCTTGTTCGGGAAGTTGCTCAGTAGTTCATCCAGTGCGCGTTCGGCTTCGCCCAGGCTTTCTTCCATGGCCCAGGTGAACAGCGGTTCCAGGTGGTCCGGCGAATCCAGGTCGTGATAACGCTTGAGCGCCGCCGAAGCCAGGTACATATGGCTCAGCACATCGCCCAGGCGTGCCGACAGGCGTTCGCGGCGTTTCAACTCGCCGCCCAGCAGCATCATGCTCAGGTCGGCGAGCAGGGCGAACGCCGCAGCCTGGCGGTTCAGCGCGCGGAAGTAAGCCTGGCTCAAGCGGTTGCCGGGGGCTTTTTCGAAGTGGCCGAGGCCCAGGTTGAGCACCAGGGTGCTGGCGGCGTTGCTCACGGCAAAGCCGATGTGCTGCATCAGCAGGCCATCGAATTCCTTGAGCGCCTGGTCGTGGTCTTCGCGGCCGGCCAGGGCCATTTCCTTGAGTACGAAGGGGTGGCAACGGATCGCGCCCTGGCCAAAGATCATCAGGTTGCGCGACAGGATGTTCGCGCCCTCCACCGTGATGAAGATCGGCGCGCCTTGCCAACTGCGGCCCAGGTAGTTGTTCGGGCCCATGATGATGCCCTTGCCGCCGTGGACGTCCATGGCGTGGCTGATGCATTCGCGGCCGCGCTCGGTCAGGTGGTACTTGAGGATCGCCGACAGCACCGAAGGTTTTTCACCGAGGTCCACCGCGTTGGCGGTGAGCATGCGCGCGCTGTCCATCAGCCAGGCGTTGCCGCCGATGCGGGCGAGGGCTTCCTGGATACCTTCGAAGGCCGCCAGCGGCACGTTGAACTGCTCGCGCACCTGGGCGTATTGGCCGGTCACCAGGCTGGTGAACTTGGCTGCGCCGGTGCCGACCGCCGGCAGGGAAATCGAGCGGCCCACCGACAGGCAGTTCATCAGCATCATCCAGCCTTTGCCGAGCATGTCCTGGCCACCGATCAGGTAGTCCAGGGGGATGAACACGTCCTTGCCGGAGTTGGGCCCGTTCATGAATGCGGCGCCCAGCGGCAGGTGACGACGACCGATGTCAACGCCTGGCGTATCGGTGGGAATCAACGCGAGGCTGATGCCCAGGTCTTCTTCTTCGCCCAGCAAGTGGTCCGGGTCATGTGCCTTGAACGCCAGGCCGAGCAGGGTCGCGACCGGGCCCAGGGTGATGTAGCGTTTTTCCCAGTTCAGGCGCAGGCCGAGGGTTTCCTCGCCTTGCCATTGACCTTTGCAGATCACCCCGGTGTCGGGCATGGCGCCGGCGTCGGAGCCGGCCAGCGGGCCGGTCAGGGCGAAGCAGGGAATATCGTCGCCACGGGCCAGGCGCGGCAGGTAGTGGTTGCGCTGTTCATCGGTGCCGTAATGCAGTAGCAGCTCGGCCGGGCCGAGGGAGTTGGGGACCATCACGGTGGACGCCAGGTCGCCGCTGCGGGTCGCGAGTTTCATCGCCACCTGGGAGTGGGCATAGGCGGAGAAGCCTTTGCCGCCGTACTCCTTGGGAATGATCAGGGCGAAGAAACCATGGGTCTTGATGTGTTCCCAGGCGGCGGGCGGCAGGTCCATGGCCTGGCCGATTTGCCAGTCGCTGACCATCGCGCACAGTTCTTCGGTCGGCCCATCGATGAACGCCTGCTCTTCTTCGGTCAGGCGTGCCTTGGGGTAGGCCAGCAACGTGTTCCAGTCGGGGCGGCCGCTGAACAGCTCGCCGTCCCACCAGACGGTGCCGGCGTCGATGGCATCGCGCTCGGTCTCGGACATTGGCGGCAAGACCTTCTGAAACCAACTGAACAGCGGCTTGGTGACGTATTCGCGGCGCAGGTCGGGCAGCAGCAGCGGCGCGGCCACGATGGCAATCAACACCCAGCAGATCAGCAGCAGCCAACCCGGTGCGTGGCTCCAGGCGCCCATCGCCAGCAGGTATACGGCGACCACGCCCAGGGCGGGCAGGGGCGCGGTGCGGCGGTGTGCCAGGTAGGCAATGCCGACCACCAGAACCAGTATCCACAACAACATATTCAATCCTCCGTGAAACCAGGGGCGAAACCACCGTTGAGCTTAGTCGGCATCCGAGAAAGCGCGGTGATCAGGGTGTGGCGAGTTGTACTGGAAGCACCTTGGGATCACCGATCACCAGGCGCCGACATTTGGCCGAATCGTCGTTATCGCTGTGGCGGACCTGTCGTTAGACTCCAGGCTTCCCCCGGAGATCAAACCCATGGAAACGTACCTGAATCCCAGCCGCTTCATCGATAGTGACCACCCTGCGGTGGTGGAGTTCGCCGAAAAACATCGCGGTTCCAGCGCGGATTCAGGTGACCAGGCAGTCAGTCTTTATTACGCCGTGCGTGAGGCGGTGCGCTACAACCCCTATACCTTCAGCCGTGACCCCAACACCCTGAACGCCAGCTTCGCCCTGGCTGCCGGCCAGAGCTACTGCGTGCCCAAGGCCACCTTGCTCGCCGCCTGCGCACGGCACTGCGGGATTGCGGCGCGCATCGGCCTGGCGGATGTGCGCAATCACCTGTCGACGCCACGCCTGATCGCGCTGCTCAAAAGCGATGTGTTCGCCATGCACGGTTATACCGAGTTGTACCTGAACGGGCGCTGGGTCAAAGCCACGCCGGCGTTCAACCAGCAATTGTGCGAGCTGTTCGATGTGCCGCCGCTGGCGTTCGATGGGATCAACGACAGTGTGTTCCACGCCTTCAATCGCCAGGGCAAGCGCTCGATGGAGTACCTGGTGGACCATGGGCAATTTGCGGATGTGCCCGAAGATTTCTTCTTTGCCCACCTGGAGAAATGTTACCCGCACCTGTTTGGCGAGCAGATGCCGAGCGTGCTGGGTGACATGCAGGACGATTTAAGCCGCCCGTGAACCGGCGTATGCTGCTGCGTTCATCAAGCCATGTTCATCAACAATAAGGCGCGGTCATGCTGAAGATCTGGGGGCGTAAAAATTCATCGAACGTCAGGAAAGTCCTGTGGTGCGCCGAGGAACTCGGCCTGGACTATGAGGCCATCGATGCGGGCGGGGCGTTTGGCGTGGTGGACACGCCGCAATACCGCGCATTGAACCCGAACGGCCGGGTGCCGATGATCGAAGACGGCGACTTTGTGCTGTGGGAATCCAACACCATCGTGCGTTACCTCTGCGCCAAGCAGGCGTCGAACTGGTACCCGAGCGACGTGAAGGCGCGGGCCAGTGCCGAAAAATGGATGGACTGGACCACCTCGACCCTCGCCGAGCCGTTCAAGGCGGTGTTCTGGGGCGTGGTACGCACCCCGGCGGAAAAACAGAACTGGGACAGCATCAACGCCGGGCGCCAGGCCTGCATCGATGCACTCGGCACCGTGGAGAAGGCGCTCACCGAACAGCCCTACCTGTCGGGCGACGCCATCGGCATGGGCGATATCCCCTTGGGCTGCTTTGTTTACGCCTGGTTTGAAATGCCCATAGAACGCCCGGCCATGCCCCACCTGGAGGCTTGGTACCAACGCCTGCAACAGCGCCCGGCGTACCGCAAAGCGGTGATGACCGCGTTGACCTGATACTGACTATTAATACAGGTGACTGTACTTGTGCGGCGCGGGCAAGCACCATGTTTGTCATGCGCCGCCGTTGAACGATGCGCGGTGTGCCCTCATCTATTGTCCCTATTCCCTTCTTTGGTGCGTATTCCGCTATGAGTTCCGCTCTGTCCATCCGGCAGCTAACCAAAACCTACGGCAACGGTTTCCAGGCCCTGAGTGGTATCGATCTGGACGTTGCCGAAGGTGATTTCTTCGCCTTGCTCGGCCCCAATGGCGCCGGCAAATCCACCACCATTGGCATTCTCTCGACCCTGGTCAACAAGACCAGCGGCACGGTGAATATCTTCGGCCATGACCTGGACAAATCCCCGGCGGCGCTCAAGCGTTGCATCGGCGTGGTGCCCCAGGAATTCAACTTCAACCAGTTCGAAAAGACCTTCGATATCGTCGTGACCCAGGCCGGCTACTACGGCATCCCGTCGAAAGTCGCCAAGGAACGCGCCGAGCAGTACCTGACCCAACTGGGCCTGTGGGACAAGCGCGACGTGCCTTCGCGTTCGCTCTCCGGCGGCATGAAGCGACGCTTGATGATCGCCCGCGCGCTGGTCCACGAACCGCGCCTGCTGATCCTCGATGAGCCCACCGCGGGGGTGGACATTGAACTGCGTCGCTCGATGTGGACCTTCCTCACCGAGCTGAACCAGAAAGGCATCACCATCATCCTCACCACCCATTACCTGGAAGAGGCTGAGCAACTGTGCCGCAACATCGGCATCATCGACCACGGCACCATTGTCGAGAACACCAGCATGCGTAACCTGCTGGGCCAGTTGCATGTGGAAACCTTCCTGCTCGACCTGAAGACCGAACGGTCGGCGCCGCCGCAATTGCTCGGCTACCCATGCCGCCTGGTGGACAGCCGCACCCTGGAAGTCCAGGTGGATAAAGCCATGGGCATCACCGCGCTGTTTGGCCAATTGGCGACCCAGCACATCGAAGTGCTGAGCCTGCGTAACAAAACCAATCGCCTTGAGGAGTTGTTCGTGTCCCTGGTGGAAAAAAACCTGGCGAAGGTGGCGGTATGAATTCTGAACTGCAACCCAACCTCATCGCCCTGCAAACCATCGTCTACCGCGAAGTGAAACGCTTTACCCGGATCTGGCCGCAGACTCTGCTGCCGCCGGCGATCACCATGGTCCTGTACTTCGTGATCTTCGGTAACCTGATCGGCCGGCAGATCGGTGGCATGGGCGGTTTCACCTACATGGAGTACATCGTGCCGGGCCTGATCATGATGTCGGTGATCACCAACTCCTACGGCAACGTGGTGTCGAGTTTCTTCGGCAGTAAGTTCCAGCGCTCCATCGAAGAACTGATGGTTTCGCCGGTGTCGCCGCACACCATTCTGATCGGCTACACCTTGGGCGGCGTGCTGCGTGGCTTGATGGTCGGCGTGATCGTGACCTTGTTGTCGCTGTTCTTCACCCAACTGCAAGTGCATCACCTCGGCATCACCCTGGTGGTGGTGGTGCTGACGGCGACGATCTTCTCGCTGCTGGGCTTCATCAACGCGGTGTTTGCCCGCAACTTCGATGACATTTCGATCATCCCGACCTTCGTGCTGACGCCGCTGACCTACCTGGGCGGGGTGTTCTACTCCATCACCTTGCTGCCGCCGTTCTGGCAGACCGTGTCGCTGGCCAACCCGGTGCTGCACATGGTCAACGCCTTCCGCTACGGCATCCTGGGCGTGTCGGATATCCGGATCAGCGTGGCGATCACCTTCATGGTCGTGGCCACGGCGGTGTTGTACATCGGTTGCGCGCGGTTGCTGGTGAGCGGGCGCGGGATGCGGACGTAACGCCGGATTGCACGCCGTAAAAAATGTGGGAGCGGGCTTGCTTGCGATAGCCGTGGATCAGTCAGCGATACAGTGACTGACCTAGTGCAATCGCGAGCAAGCCCGCTCCCACATTGGTTTCTGAATAGCGTCTTTACCCTTGCAGCGCCAACTCGATCAGCGCGTGCAGCTCATCCACCGCCAGCGGCGCGGTGGAGAACAGAATGCGAAACACCGTCGGCGCCGCCAGCAGGTTGATCAGGCGGTCCGCGCTCGGCGGTGGCGGCGTGGCGTTCGGGTAGCGCTCGACGATCGTTTGAAGCTGCCCGCTCAGGATGCTCACGCAATACCCTGGCGTCTGGCTGGATTGCACATCGCGCATCATGTTGCGCCCCGGCTCCGAACTCATCTCATCCAGGTATTGCTCGGCCCACGCCCGCAGGTCGCCGCGCAGGCTGCCGGTGTTGGCCGGCTCGCTGTCCGGGCGCATGCGCGCCAGGGCCACATCGGCGAGCAACACCGAGAGGTCGCCCCAGCGGCGGTAGATGGTCGACGGCGTGACGCCCGCGCGCGCCGCGATCATCGGTACGGTGACGCTGGACCGCTCATGAGTTTCCAGCAGTTCGCGCACCGCCGAATGGACGGATTCTTGTACCCGGGCACTACGGCCCCCCGGGCGGAGGCCTTCTTTTATCGCCATGCCTGTGACCTTAACACAAAGAATTTGCTTTAAGCGGCGAGCAGTAGCACACTCGACAAAAGCAAAATATTAGCTTTAGCGGAGCGTGCCCATGTCCAGCCTTACTTCTCATCGTTCCAGCCTGGTGTTCCTGGCGATCACCTTGCTGACGTTCCTGGCGGCCTCCAGCGCGCCGACGCCGTTGTATCACCTGTACCAGGAGGGCCTGCATTTTTCCTCGGGCATGCTCACACTGGTCTTCGGGGTCTACGCCTTGAGCTTGCTGGCGGCGCTGTTGACCGTGGGTTCGCTGTCGGATCACCTGGGGCGCAAGCCGGTGATTTTTGCCGCACTGGCCCTGAATATGCTGGCGATGCTGCTGTTTATCAATGAGAGCGGCGTGGCCTGGTTGATCGCCGCACGGACGCTGCAGGGTTTCGCCACCGGCATGGCCACCGCGGTATTGGGCGCGGCCCTGCTCGACACCGACCGCCAACAGGGGCCGCTGGTCAATAGCGTCGCGCCCTTGCTGGGCATGGCTTGTGGCGCGATGGGCAGCAGCCTGCTGGTGGAATTCGCGCCGCTGCCCACCCAGTTGATCTACTGGACACTGCTCGCGCTGATGCTCGGGCAGGCCATGTATGTGTGGCGTTTACCGGAAACCGTCAGCCGCATCCCCGGCGCGCTGGCGTCATTGCGCCCGACCCTGCACGTGCCGCCGCAAGCGCGCCGGGCGTTGTGGCTGTCGTTGCCGGTGGACGTGGCGGTGTGGGCCATGGGCGGCTTCTATCTGTCCCTGGCGCCGTCGCTGGTGCGGGCGGCGACCGGCTCGACCTCCAACCTGATCGGTGGCGGCCTGGTCGCGGTGTTGACCTTGAGCGGCGCGCTGATGATTTTCAGCCTGCGCAATCGCCCGGCCCACAAGGTCCTGCGGTTGGGCGCCAGCCTGCTGGCCGTTGGCGTGGCGCTGATCCTCGTGGCGGTCCACAGCGCCAGCCTGCCGCTGTTTTTCGTCGCCACGTTGATCGCCGGCAGTGGTTTTGGCGCGGGCTTTCTCGGGGCCTTGCGCAGTGTGGTGCCGCTGGCCTTGCCTCATGAGCGGGCGGGGTTGATGTCGGCGTTTTACGTGCTGAGCTACCTGGCGTTCTGCCTGCCGTCTTTGCTGGCGGGCAATCTGATCCGCAGTTTTGGCCTCATTGCCACCACGGACGGCTATGGTGTCGTGCTGATCATGCTGACCCTCGGCGCCCTGGCCGGGTTGCTGCGCCAGGATGCATTGCGGGTCGGGTGCAAGGGCAGCGCCTGACGCTATATTGGTAAAATAGATAACAGTTAGAGATATTACCCGTTATATAGATATTCGCTCAGGTTCTACCATGGCCCCAACCTCCTACGAGGAAGAGGATTGCCATCATGACCTGCTCGACCACCCTGAACTACAAACCCTTCAGCCACCTGGCCCGTCCGCGGGAAGTGATCCGCCAGTTCACCCCGAACTGGTTCGCCGCCACCATGGGCACCGGGGTGTTGGCGCTGGCGCTGGCGCAACTGCCGGTCAATCTGCCCGGCATGTACGCCATCGCCGAAGGGCTGTGGCTGTTCACCATCGGCCTGTTCATCCTGTTCAGCGTCCTGTATGCGGCGCGCTGGGTGATGTTTTTCGACGAAGCGCGACGGATCTTCGGGCACTCCACCGTATCGATGTTCTTCGGCACCATTCCCATGGGCCTGGCTACGCTGCTCAACGGTTTGCTGCTGTTCGGCCTGCCGCGCTGGGGCGCTGGCGTGGTGCCGCTGGCCGAAGCGCTGTGGTGGCTGGACGTGGCGATGGCAGTGGCCTGCGGTGTGCTGATTCCGTTCATGATGTTCACGCGCCAGGAACACAGCATCGACCAGATGACCGCCGTCTGGCTGTTGCCGGTGGTCGCCGCCGAAGTCGCCGCCGCCAGCGGTGGCTTGTTGGCGACGCACCTGGCGGATGCCCACGGGCAACTGGTGATGCTGGTGACCAGCTACGTGCTGTGGGCATTTTCCCTGCCGGTGGCGTTCAGCATTCTGACCATCCTGATGCTGCGCATGGCCCTGCATAAGCTGCCCCACGCCAACATGGCCGCGTCGAGCTGGCTGGCACTTGGCCCGATCGGCACCGGCGCCCTCGGTATGCTGCTACTGGGCGGCGATGCACCGGCGATCTTCGCCGCCAATGGCTTGCCCACTGTCGGTGAAATCGCCTACGGCCTGGGCCTGATAGCCGGGATTACCCTGTGGGGCTTCGGTTTGTGGTGGATGCTGATCGCGGTGCTGATCACCCTGCGTTACCTGCGCGCGGGCATCCCGTTCAACCTGGGCTGGTGGGGCTTCACCTTTCCGTTGGGGGTCTACGCCCTGGCCACGTTGAAGCTGGCGAATGTGTTGCACCTGGGGTTCTTCAGCGTAGTGGGCGGCGTGCTGGTGCTGGCGTTGGCGCTGATGTGGCTGGTCGTCGCCAAGCGCACCGTGCAGGGGGCCTATAAAGGTGAGCTTTTTGTTTCGCCGTGTATTGCAGGATTAGGGAATAAGTAAGCGGGATTAGGTAAAGTCGTGGCCTGAAAAAAAAACAGGCCACGCAGGAACACGGACGATGAGCCACCCCTCACAATTCACCTTGCTGCGCACACGGCGCTTTCTGCCGTTCTTCATTACCCAGTTGCTGGGTGCCTTCAACGACAACATCTTCAAGCAATCGCTGATCCTGGCGATTCTCTACAAGTTGACCATCGACGGTGACCGCGCCATCTGGGTCAACCTGTGCGCCTTATTGTTTATCCTGCCGTTCTTCCTGTTCTCGGCGCTGGCCGGGCAGTTTGGCGAGAAATTCAACAAGGACGCGTTGATCCGCGCGATCAAGGTCGGCGAGATCGTGATCATGGCCGTCGGCGCCACCGGCTTTTTGTTCAATCATCTGCAACTGATGCTGCTGGCGTTGTTTGCCATGGGCACCCATTCCGCGCTGTTCGGCCCGGTGAAGTACTCGATCATGCCTCAGGCCCTGCGCGAGGATGAGCTGGTGGGCGGCAACGGCCTGGTGGAAATGGGCACGTTCCTGGCGATCCTCGCCGGCACCATCGGCGCCGGGATCATGATGTCGTCCGCCCATTACGCGCCGGTGGTGGCGGTGGCGATTGTCGTTGTAGCGCTGCTGGGTTACCTGGCCAGCCGCGGCATTCCGCGGGCGGCGGCGTCTTCGCCGCAACTGCGGCTGGACTGGAACATCTTCAGCCAGTCCTGGGCCACCTTGCGCCTGGGCCTGGGGCAGACCCCGGCGGTGTCGCGCTCGATCGTCGGCAACTCGTGGTTCTGGTTTGTCGGCGCGATCTACCTGACGCAGATCCCGGCCTACGCCAAGGAATGGTTGTACGGCGACGAAACCGTGGTGACCCTGATCCTCACGGTGTTCTCGGTGGGCATCGCGCTGGGCTCGATGCTCTGCGAAAAACTCTCCGGGCGTAAAGTGGAAATCGGCCTGGTGCCGTTTGGCTCCTTCGGCCTGACGGTGTTCGGCCTGCTGCTGTGGTGGCATTCCGGCGGCATGCCGCAGAACGTGCAGGCCAACGACTGGCTGGCGGTGCTCGGGTACGGCCAGGCCTGGTGGGTGTTGTTCGATATCCTCGGCCTGGGTGTGTTCGGCGGTTTCTATATCGTGCCGTTGTATGCACTGATCCAGTCGCGCACCGCCGAGAACGAACGGGCGCGGGTGATCGCCGCCAACAACATCCTCAACGCGCTGTTCATGGTGGTCTCGGCGATTGTGTCGATCCTGCTGCTGAGCGTGGCCAAGCTGTCGATCCCCGAGCTGTTCCTGGTGGTGTCGCTGCTCAACGTGGCGGTCAACGCCTACATCTTCAAGATCGTCCCCGAGTTCACCATGCGTTTCATGATCTGGCTGCTCAGCCATTCCATGTACCGCGTCGAGCATCGCAACCTGGAACTGATCCCGGACGAAGGCGCGGCCTTGCTGGTGTGCAACCACGTCTCGTTCGTCGATGCGCTGTTGATTGGTGGCGCGGTGCGTCGGCCGATTCGCTTTGTCATGTACTACAAGATCTACCGCTTGCCGGTGCTCAACTTCATCTTTCGCACCGCCGGGACGATTCCGATTGCCGGGCGTAATGAAGACATCCAGATCTACGAAAAAGCCTTCACACGAATTGCGCAGTACCTGAAGAACGGCGAGTTGGTGTGCATCTTCCCGGAAGGCAAGTTGACCAGTGACGGCGAGATGAACGAGTTCCGCGGTGGTGTGACGCGCATTCTGGAAGAGACGCCGGTGCCGGTGATTCCATTGGCGTTGCAGGGCTTGTGGGGGAGTTTTTTCAGCCGCGACCCTAACAAGGGCTTCTTTCATCGCATTTGGTCGCGCGTGACACTGGTGGTCGGCCAGCCGGTAACGGCGCAGGCAGCGACACCGTCGCACTTGCAGGGTTTGGTCGGGGCGCTGCGGGGGGCGGTGAAGTAGCGAGCCGGGTTTACTCGGCATGCGTGCTGCTGGCGAGCGGTGTGGCGCCAGGATGTTCCGGCGTGACGCGGCTCCTTCATGCCCAGTCCGGTAATTTTTCACTCTATTGGAGGAACGTTTTCGGTCAGCACGCCACAGAGTTATCGTCTTCCTCTGCGTATGACGGGAGCTAACGATGGACTCTACTTCTACTTCTACTTCTACTTCTTCACCGCAGCCGCAGCCGCAGCCGCAGCTGGCTTACTCCGGCGAAGATCAAAAAGCCAACTCGGCCTATCGCGCGGCGAGTGATCCCGTCAGACAGGCCGCGCATGCGGCTCCGATCACTGCCAATGTGCCGTTTATGTACAACAATACTCATGGGCCATCCAGGGTGGAGATCGGTTCAGTCGAGGCTGGCCCGGTGACTTATGGCAGTGACTCCGATCTCCAGCGGCGTGCAAGGCAATCTGATGCTGCGCCGGCCGATTCATACTTCCAGAGCGCGCCCAGTCGTGAACAGGTTCGCGCCAAGGCCGAGGGCCAGCAAGGCAGTATTGATTTTGGCAGCCCTTCATCACCGTCTGCGCCGACCAAGGTCGACCCGAGTCGGGGATACCATGATGGCAATGTCAGCATTACTCGCGAACGTGGCACCTCGTCTCGAGCACAACGGAACCATGAGACCCTTCGCATCAAAACCGGCAATGGTGATGATTCTATCCATATCGAAGAAAGCCGGGACGGTGGGCTCCTCGCGCAGATCAATGGGAAATCCTACGACATTCAACATCATGAAAATCCCGCAATCAAACAGGGCGTTGTGGTCGAAACCGGCGGGGGGAATGATGGCGTCAGCATCGGTTACGGGGGCAGTCGGGAAACGTTTATCTATGCCGGCGCGGGTAACGATACGGTTTACGCCGGGTCGGGCAAGACGAATGTGTTTGGCGGGGAGGGTTCTGACGTGATTAACCTGGGCAGCGGTGAAAGCTACGCCGAAGGTAATGATGGAAATGACTTTATCACCGGGGGCAGTGGCAATGCTGTGATTTACGGTGGCAAAGGCAGCGATGAATTGCGTGCAGGCGGAGGGCCAGATACCAAAACCAACTACGTGGATGGCGGGGAGGATAACGATCTGATTTATGGCGGAAGGGGGCACAACATTCTGCATGGCGGACCGGGCGATGACCATATCGTCGGGGGAGACAGCAATGCTATTTATACCGGGAGGGGGCGGGATACTGTCCAGACAACCAATGAAAATGATCGTGTCTTCGGACGGCGAGGGGTCGACGATCTGAGCCAGCTCCGTTCCCAGTCAGGCTTTCGGGAAGTCGCCCCCCTTGACGTCGGTCATCGCGGGATCAAAGTCGAAGGCAGCCCGGAGTTCCGCCAGCGTGTAAATGATGACCTTGAGTTTCTCAGAGGTTCGCCGGTGGGGCAGAGGGTGCTTGCAAAAATCGATTCGCTTGAAGCGCCTGTCAAGATCCGACAAGGGGCCGATGGTAGTTTCTATGACTACAGTGATCCAGGTCTCGGAGTTACGCGCAGCGATGAAGGCCGCCGTGCTGATTATGGCGACGGTTTTGTCAAAGACGGCGTTGCGGGCATACCTGCAACAGATCCGGTCCTGACGTATCAACCTAACTTCATTGTTCCGGGGGACCAACGGCCTCCGATCGTTGTTCTGCAACATGAGCTCGCCCATGCGATAAATTTTGGTGAAGGCTCTGCGCTGACAGGTACGACTTTTTCAGGCACCAAAATGGTGGGCTACGATTCAAATGGCCGACCCCGGTTCATGCCGGTGTACGAGGATAATTTTGAGCGCCAGGCGGTCGGACTCTTCACCAGCCACGCCCCCTATAAATTCGACCCGAATCTGCCGGCCTCCACCTACAACGTCTGGCCCTTCACCGAAAACGCGCTGCTCTACGAGTTTGGTCTGCCATTACGCCAGCGCTATACGTAACCGTGCGTCGATCATTGCTGCGGAGTAATTATGTAGGTGGGGCGCGAGACTGCGTGCCGGCAGAGGCTACGCGCTGATCTTGAGCCCCACCAACCCGGCGATGATCAACGCCACACTGGCCAACCGGGACAGCGCCATGGATTCCCCGAACAGGATAATCCCGGCGATCACCGTGCCCACTGCACCCACACCGGTCCAGATGGCGTAGGCGGTGCCCAGCGGCAATTCCTTCATGGCCAGCCCCAACAGGCCGAGGCTGATGGCCATGGCGGCAATCGTCAGGGCGGTGGGCAGCGGCTTGCTGAAGCCGTCGGTGTATTTCAAGCCGACGGCCCAGCCGACTTCGAACAGCCCGGCGAAAACCAGAATGATCCAGGACATGATGACCTCCCTCTATAAAAGCGGGGTCGTCCCCTGATGTGTACGCGATAGCGTCGCGGGGTCGTCCCCGCGGCGTTCGGTAGAGTGCCGAAGATTGATCGAACGATCAAGTTTTTGCAGTGGCTTCCAGGGTGCGGCGGTCTTCCTTTTCGCTCATGCGGCGGAAGTACGTCGACAGCAGCGCTCCGGAAATATTGTGCCAGACGCTGAACAGCGCACTCGGCACCGCGGCCAGCGGCGAAAAATGCGCGCTGGCCAGCGCGGCACCCAGCCCGGAATTCTGCATGCCCACTTCCAACGCCAGCGACTTGCGTTGCGCCAACGGCAGCTTGAACAGGCGGCCGGTGAAATAGCCCAGCACGTAACCGAAGCTGTTGTGCAGCATCACCACGGCCATGATCAGCAGGCCCGACTCGGCGATCTTGGCCTGGCTGGCGGCCACCACGGCGGCGACGATGATCACGATGCTCACCACCGACACCAGCGGCAGCACCTCCACCGCATGGCGGACCCGCTCGCCGAGCACACGTTGCGCCACCACGCCAAGCACGATCGGCAACAGCACCACTTGCAGGATCGACCAGAATAATTCCATGAACGACACCGGCAGCCAGGCCGAAGCCAGCAGCCAGATCAGCGCCGGGGTCAGCAGTGGCGCGAGGAGGGTGGTGACGGCGGCGATCGCCACCGACAACGCCAGGTCGCCACGGGCCAGCCAGGTCATCACGTTGGACGAGGTGCCGCTTGGGCAGCAGCCGACGAGGATCACGCCGACGGCGATTTCGGGCGGCAGGTTGAAGGCCCGGCACAGCAACCAGGCCACGCCCGGCATGATCACAAAGTGCGCGACCACGCCCAGGGCCACGCGCCACGGATGGCGGGCGACTTCGGCGAAGTCTTCGAGTTTGAGGGTCAGCCCCATGCCGAACATCACCAGGCCCAGCAGCGGGACGATGGCGCTTTTCAAGCCGATGAACCAGCCGGGTTCGACGAAGGCCAGCACGGCAAAGATCAACACCCAGTAGGCGAAGGTATTGCCGACGAAGCGACTCAAGGCGGCGAGTGCGCGCATGGGGAAGTCCTTATTATTAGGTGTACGGAAAAACCATTGTAGGAGCGAGCTTGTTCGCGAAAATCGTCAACAATGACGCGGGCATTTTGAATGCACGCGGCGCGCTCAGGTTTTTCGCGAGCAAGCTCGCTCCTACAGTAAGGCGATAGTGCGCTTAGATACCCTGTGGGGTCTCTTCGCCGCCCAGTGCTTCGATCAGCGCCGGCAGGAATTCGCCGAAGGTCAGCATCATCAGGGTAAAGCTGGCGTCCAGTTGGCCCAGGGCTTCGTCGCCACCGTCCTGTTCGGCCTGGTCCTGCAGCAGGTCTTCGAACTTCAGGCGCTTGACGGTCATCTTGTCGTCGAGCATGAAGGACAGCTTGTCCTGCCAGGCCAGCGACAGTTGGGTCACCACTTTGCCGGTGCTCAGGTGCAGCTGGATTTCTTCGCTGGTCAGGTCCTGGCGCTTGCAGCGCACGATGCCGCCGTCTTCGTGGGTGTCGCGCAGTTCGCATTCGTCGAGGACGAAGAAGTCATCGGCCGGTTTCTGGGTGGTGACCCAGTCGGTCATGACCGCGGTTGGCGCGGTTTTCACGGTGAGTGGGCGCACCGGCAGGGTGCCGATCACTTCACGCAGGGTCGACAGCAGGTCTTCGGCGCGTTTCGGGCTGGCCGAGTTGACCAGGATCAGGCCCTGTTTCGGCGCGATCGCGGCGAAGGTCGACGAACGACGGATAAACGCGCGCGGCAGGAAGGCCTGGATGATTTCATCCTTGATCTGGTCCCGTTCCTTTTTATAGACCTTGCGCATTTGCTCGGCTTCGATCTCTTCGACCTTCTCTTTCACGGCGTCACGCACCACGCTACCCGGCAGGATGCGTTCTTCCTTGCGCGCAGCGATCAGCAGGAAATCACCGCTGACGTGAACCAGGGGAGCGTCTTCGCCTTTACCGAAAGGTGCGACGAAACCGTAAGTGGTCAACTCCTGGCTTGCACAAGGGCGCGCCAGTTTGGTGGCCATTGCAGTTTCCAACGCCTCGGCATCAACAGGCAGATCTTGGGTCAGGCGATAGATAAGCAGGTTCTTGAACCACATGGGGTGAGTCTCTCCTTTATACAAAGGGGGGCATTATTGTCTTGATAGCGGCTGAGGCCAACCCTGCCTAAGCCATTGGAAGGGCTGAAAAAAAAGATTTAAGAAAGTGCTTGCCAGACCTTGGGTCGCTCCGTAGAATGCGCGCCACACCGAAACGAAGGGTGATTAGCTCAGCTGGGAGAGCATCTGCCTTACAAGCAGAGGGTCGGCGGTTCGATCCCGTCATCACCCACCATTCGCTTCAAGTGTTACGCGCAGCGGTAGTTCAGTCGGTTAGAATACCGGCCTGTCACGCCGGGGGTCGCGGGTTCGAGTCCCGTCCGCTGCGCCATATTCGGTAACCTGGAACGCTGAACGCCAGGTCACCACAGAAAGCCCGCTCATCGAGCGGGCTTTTTTGTGCCCGGGATTCGGCGCCCTGGCGACGCCGCCCAACCTGCGTTCGCTGTGTGGAGAGATCGATCGGCGGTACACTTTCGCGGGTAATCTTCCGAACCAGCTTACTTCTCGCGCTTTTTCACGCGCGGCAGGGGACACCTCGAAGGCGGCAACATACGGTGAATATCGATACCCGCATCAAATTCCGCCATCTGGTGTGCTTTCTCGAAGTGGCGCGCCAGGGCAGTCTGGCGCGCGCCTCGGAAAAATTGGCGATCAGCCAGTCGGCGCTGTCCAAGACCCTCAAAGAACTCGAAACCCTGCTGACCGCCACTTTATTCGTGCGCAGCAAAAGTGGCGCGGCGTTGACTGAAGCCGGAGTGGCTTTTTTGCGTTATGCCGGGCCGAGCGTACAAGCGCTGCGGGAAGGGGTGAATAGCCTGCGTGCCGGCGAGCACGAACCCTTCACCGCCAGGCTCGGCGTGCTGTCCACCGTGGAAAGTTTGCTGGTGCCCGAGGTCGTCTGTCGTTTGCATGCCCGACATCCCGCGTTGGTCGTGAGCGTGGTGACCGGGCCGAGCGCGTACCTGTTGTCGCAATTGCGTGTAGGGGAGTTGGACCTGGTGGTCGGACGCATGACCGATAGCCCGCAGATCCTGGGGCTGATGTTCGAGCATCTGTACAGCGAATCCATGACCCTCGTGGTGCGTAACGGCCATCCGCTATTGGCTGACCCGCAGGCGCATGAACATATCGAAAATTATCCGCTGGTGTTGCCGCTGGCGGGGACGACGATCCGCAAATACGCCGACAGCCTGTTTGTGCAGCACGGCATCAGCCCGCCGCGCCAGCGTCTGGAAACCCTGTCGTTGATCTTGAGTCGGCGTTATGTGCAGGGCAGTCAGGCGATCTGGGTCGCGCCTTTTGATGCGGTCAGGCAGGACCTGAATCGAGGTGATCTGTTTGAGTTGGAGTTGGGTATTCGTGAACCCGGTGGTTCTGTGGGGCTGTGCAGCAATCCCGCGCTGACGATGTCCATGGCGGCTCAATGGTGCGTGGAGGTGTTGCGCGAGGTGGGCGCGGAATATCGCGAAGGCAGCTATCCATAACCATTTGGATATGGATAGGGTCGGTTTTTTCAGTGTTGGAGGGCGCCTGATCAGGCGAGACTGGGGCGGTGATTGCCGGTTACCCAGCGTTCACCCCTGATTTTCATCCATAACAAAAAGGAAACCGACATGTCTGATGCGGACAACAGCCGTTTCGTCATTCGTGATCGTAATTGGCACCCCAAAGCCCTGACGCCTGACTACAAAACCTCGATCCTGCGTTCCCCGCGTCAAGCCTTGGTGAGCATTCCCCTATCCCGCTCGGAAACCAGCGGCCCGGACTTTTCCCACCTGAAGATGGGGCAGCACGATAACGATCTGCTGCTGAACTTCAACCACGGAGGCTTGCCCATCGGTGAGCGCATCATCGTCGCCGGTCGGGTCTGTGACCAGTATGGCAAGCCGATTCCCCATACCCTGGTGGAGATGTGGCAAGCCAATGCCGGTGGTCGCTATCGACACAAGAAAGACAGCTATCTGGCCCCCATCGACCCTAACTTCGGCGGCGTCGGCCGTGCCTTGACCGACCGCGACGGCAACTACAGTTTCCGCACGGTCAAGCCCGGCCCGTATCCGTGGCGCAATGGTCCCAACGACTGGCGTCCGGCGCATATTCACTTCTCCATCAGTGGCCCGTCGATTGCCACGCGATTGATCACCCAGCTGTATTTCGAAGGTGACCCGCTCATCCCGATGTGCCCGATCGTCAAGTCGATCGCCAATCCGGATGCGGTGCAGAGCCTGATCGCAAGGCTTGATATGAGCATGGCCAATCCCATGGATTGCCTGGCTTATCGCTTTGATATCGTTCTGCGCGGTCAGCGCAAGACCCACTTCGAAAACCGTTGAGGAGGCACGCCCATGCCCGTTGAACTTCTGCCTGAAACCCCGTCGCAAACCGCCGGTCCTTACGTGCATATCGGCCTGGCGCTGGAGGCGGCAGGCAACCCGCCCCGCGAGCAGGAAATCTGGACCGAAATGGCCAAGCCCGGTGCGCCGGGGGAGCACATCCTGTTGCTGGGCCATGTCTATGACGGCAACGGTCACCTGATCCGCGATGCGTTCCTGGAATGTTGGCAGGCTGACCACGAAGGCGTTTACGACAGCGACTACAACCTGGAAAAGCCCTTCAACGGTTTTGGCCGCACGGCGACCACGGATACTGGCGAGTGGCAGATCCATACCGTCAAGCCGGGCACCGTGAAGAACGCTGCAGGTGTGCCGATGGCGCCGCACGTCAATGTTTCGCTGTTCGCGCGGGGCATCAATATTCACTTGCAGACCCGGGTGTACTTCGACGATGAAGCCCAGGCCAATGCGGTCGATCCGGTGTTGAATCTGATCGAGCAGCCTCAACGTCGGGAGACGCTGGTCGCCAAGCGTTGCACGGTTGATGGCAAGTTGGCTTACCGTTTTGATATCCGCATACAGGGCGAAGAAGAAACAGTGTTCTTCGACTTCTGACGGAGGGGGGGGCACGGCAAGCCCGCTCATTGAGCGGGCTTTTTGCGGTCTGGGCTTTGGAAAACCCGGTGCGGGGTGACCTGATAACGGGCCATCGGGTAAACGCAATAGCGCCGCGTTTGGCCCAGAAGAAGCCCGTTTTTACCGGGGCGCGCCGCTCATTGAAAAATATTTAAAATAAATTGCATTTAAATCAACACATTGCGGATTTTTCGTATATGATGCGGCCCACACCGAAAGTGAAGGGTGATTAGCTCAGCTGGGAGAGCATCTGCCTTACAAGCAGAGGGTCGGCGGTTCGATCCCGTCATCACCCACCATTCGCT
>NZ_VJWO01000075.1:0-20395 GCF_014889455.1 Pseudomonas sp. K8 | reverse complement strand
CTGTCGATCACCCTGCAGATCGTCTCCATCGTCTTCTACACCTTTATTGCCTTTATCTGCATCGGCCTGCCGATCGCGGTGATCCCAGGCTACGTACACGAGCAACTGGGTTTCAGTGCGGTGGTGGCCGGGCTGACCATCGGTTCGCAATACCTCGCCACCCTGCTCAGCCGCCCCATGGCCGGGCGCATGTCCGATAGCGTGGGCACCAAACGTGCAATCGTGCTCGGCCTGGGCGGCATCCTGGCCAGCGGCGGGCTGACGCTGCTGGCAACACTGCTGCAAAGCCTGCCGCTGTTGAGCCTGGGCATCCTGATCGTCGCTCGTTTGTTGCTCGGCGTGGCCCAGGGCCTGATTGGCGTGGGCACCATCAGTTGGTGCATGGGCCAGGTCGGCGCCGAGCATACGGGGCGCTCGATTTCCTGGAACGGCATTGCGTCCTACGGCGCCATCGCGATTGGCGCGCCGCTGGGCGTGGTAATGGTCGCCGAATACGGCTACAACAGCCTTGGCATCGCCCTGTCGGTGCTGGCGGCGCTGGGCCTGGTGCTGATCCGCAATAAACCGTCAGTGCCGGTGGTCCGCGGCGAGCGCCTGCCGTTCTGGGCGGTGTTCGGGCGTATCGCCCCGTTTGGCGCCAGCCTGTGCCTGGCGTCCATCGGCTACGGCACCCTGACCACCTTTATCACCCTGTATTACCTCAATCGCGGCTGGGCTGGCGCGGCCTATTGCCTGACGGTATTTGGCGTGTGTTTCATCGTTTCGCGCCTGGTGTTTATCTCGGCCATCAGCCGCTTTGGCGGCTTCCGCGCGGCGATTGGGTGCATGATCATCGAGACCCTGGGCCTGACGCTGTTGTGGCTCGCGCCGTCTACCGGCGTGGCATTGATCGGTGCAGGGCTGACCGGCTTCGGTTTGTCGCTGGTGTACCCGGCGCTGGGCGTGGAAGCGATCAAGCAGGTGCCCAACAGCAGCCGTGGCGCGGGGCTGAGTGCCTACGCCGTGTTTTTCGACCTGGCCCTGGCGATTGCCGGGCCCTTGATGGGGGCGGTGGCGTTGAACCTCGGCTACGGCTGGATCTTCTTCTGCGCCGCACTGCTGTCGCTCAGCGCCTTGGGCGTGACTTTGTTGCTCAAACGTCGCGCTTACTGATCCGCCGTCTGCAGGCCGGCACGGGTGGATCGCCCGAGGGTGTGAGCGAAAAAGCGCCCGGCTTCGGAGGTCAGATCGCGGTGAATGCCTTCGCGGTCGACGCCATCGGCATCGGTGCAGATCGCCGGCATCAGCGCCAGTTGATCGCTGTCGCAGGGCGCCATGAACACGAAATGCCCGGCCCCGGCCAGCAATTTGAAGTCCGGCGGTTCGGGCAGCTTGCGCGCCAGGGCGGCGGCGTTCTTGTCCACCGCCACCAGCTTGTCGCCATCACCGCTATAGAGCAGCACCGGCACGTGGACGTCGGCCAGGGTGTGGCGCCCGAACATCAAGCTCAGCGGCGCCATCAACATCAACGCGTGAATGCGTGGGTCGGCTTGTGGCTGCAGGTCATCACGGTCCACCACCAGCTCGCCTTTGGTGGTGCAGGCGTCGCGGTCTTCCGGACGCTCCTGGCAATAGCGGCGCAGGCGGTCGAAATCGGGCTTGGCGCCCGCCAGGATCAACGCGGTTTCGCCACCGGCCGAGTAGCCGATGACACCCACTTGGTCGACGTTGACGAACGGTGACAGCATCGGGTCGCCCAGGGTCGCGGTGATCGCTTCGGAGATCTGGATCGGCCGCCCATACAGGTTGCTCAACGTGCCCAGGCGGCTGTGATCCTTGTAGTTGTCGCCGGGGTGCAGCACCGCCACGACTACAAAGCCCTTGCGCGCCAGGGAGGTCGCCAGGTCATGCAGGGCCAGCGGCGTCCCTGTGTTGCCGTGGGACAGCATCAGCATCGGGAAACGGCCGATAGCGATCTTCGAATCTTCCGTGGCGGCCACGTGATATCCACCCAACCGGGTGGTGTGCTCAACGTCGGTGGACGGATAGAACGCGATGGCATTCATTGGCTGCAGATCCAGCGGGTCGAGAAAACTCATGCGGTGGAAGCCCACACTCCAATGCGGGTGCGGCGCAGGCGCGGCGTGCACTGAAACCAGGCCGCCAAGCAGGGAAAGAACCAAAACAGCACAAAGACGCATCATGAGGATGTCCACCTTTGCTGCGCGATAACCGGCATGTCTATTCAAGATGTCCATGGTTCAAGGTACTCGCACCGAGTGATAAACCCATGCGTGCATAACCTGGGCCAAAGTAAAGTCAGCGGGCCAACGAAAAAACTCCGTACTCCGGTCGCGTTCAGGCGAGCAGAATACAGAGTTTAGGCGCCCGGCTTCAGATTGAAACCGAGCAACAGCGAAATTTACACAAGCCTTACGCGGCGACGAACAATTGTTCGTTGATGACAACGTTGGCGTCGCTCAGGGACTTGCTGCGGAACTCATCGCCATACGCCAGGCCCTGGGCGCGGACGAATTCGATGTCGGTGATGCCGAGGAAGCCCAGCATGACTTTCAAGTATTCCTCGTGGGCCACGCCGGTTGCCTGGCCAACATGCAGGCCGCCGGACGTGGAGACGATGATGACTTTCTTGTTGCCGCACAGGCCTTCCGGGCCGGCTTCGGTGTAGCGGAAGGTCTGGCCGGCCACTGCAATGCGGTCGATCCAGGCCTTGAGCTGGGACGGGATGGTGAAGTTGTACATCGGCGCGCCCAGCACCACGGCGTCGGCGGCGAGGAACTCAGCCAGGGTCGACGCGCTGAGGTCGGCTTCGTGCTGCTGCGCGGCGTCGCGCAGTTCGGCCGGCGTGCCCAGCGCAGCCAGGGTGGCGCCGGAGAAGTGGTTGATAGCTTCGCTGGCTAGGTCACGGTAAGTCACTTCCACACCCGGCTCGGCCGCTTGCCAGGCCTTGACCACGCCGGCACTGAGCTGGCGCGAAGCCGAGTTGTCGCCGAGGATGCTGGAATCGATGTGCAACAGTTTCATGGGTAAGCTCCAAATAAGATCAGCGGTGCGAATCAGATGGTGTTAAGCCTACGCATGAAACCAATAGCCGATAAGGTAGTTGAAATGCGATAGTTCGTCCTACTGACAGGACAATAGGCCGAGCATGCAAGACCTCAATGACCTCTACTATTTCGCCAAAGTCGTGGAAGCCGGCGGCTTCGCGGCGGCCGGGCGCCTGCTGGGGATTCCCAAGTCACGCCTGTCGCGGCGGATCGCCGAGCTGGAAGAACGCCTTGGCGCGCGCCTGCTGCAGCGCACCACCCGGCAACTGACCCTGACCGCCGTCGGCGAGCGTTACCTGCGCCATTGCCAGGCGATGCTGCTGGAAGCGGAAATGGCCGATGAAGCCGTGGCCAGCATGTCCAGCGAACCCCGCGGGCGGCTGCGGGTCAGTTGCCCGGTGGGCATGGCCCAGCACATCCTGCCGGAGCTGGTCGCCGGGTTTCTCGCCGCCCACCCCCAGGTGCAGCTGGAAATGACCCTGGTCAACCGCCGCATCGACCTGGTGGCCGAAGGCATTGACGTGGCGTTGCGGGTGCGCGAGCTCGGCGATGAAGACCCGCTGCTGGTCACCAAGCGCCTGCGCCAGGCCCAGACGCTGCTGGTCGCCAGCCCGGACTTCATGCGCGGCCGACAGGTCGACAACCTCGACGACCTCAAACAATTGCCGGTGCTCGGCGCCCTGGAAGCCGACCGCATGGTCCACCTGCGCCTGCTCGATCCCCAAGGCAACGCCGAAGACCTGGTGATGGAAGCCCGCCTGGGCATCGATGATTTCATCGTGCGCAAAGCCAGCGCACTCAAGGGCCTGGGCTTCACCGTGCTGCCGATGATGTATTGCGAAGAAGAACTGGCCAGCGGCCAACTGGTGCAACTGCTGCCGCAATGGTCGCTGCCGGGCGGCTGGTTGCAGGCCGTGTACCCGCATCGCCGTGGCGTGCTGCCGGCGATTCGTGCGTGGATCGATTACCTGGAAGAAGGTTTTAAAAGCTGTGGAGACCGCCTGTTATGAGCATGACCGAAGAACAAGTCGCGCACTTCTGCCTGAGCCTGCCCGGCGCGCGGGAAGACTATAAATGGGGTGGCGTGCGAGTGTTTTCGATTGCCGGCAACAAGATGTTCGCCTTGCAGAACCTGCGGGGTGACTCGTTGGCGTTCAAGGTCGACAAGGAACTGTTCCTCGGCCATGTGGACCGCCCGGGCATCCACCCGGCGCCGTACCTGGCGCGCGCGCAGTGGATCATCATGAACACGCCCTACCCGCTGGGCACCGAGGAGTTGCGTGGCCTGTTGCAGCGCTCTCACCAGTTGGTGGTGAGCAAGTTGCCCAAGCGCACGCAGGTCGGGTTGTTGCTAGAGGACTGACCCCAGCGTGCCGCTGAGGAACAACTGGTCAAGCCAGAACACCTGATGCAACAGCACGATTGCCCAGAACAGCACCTGATACGAGACCTTGCGCGTCTTGTGCCGGAACACCTGCTGGGCAATCAGCGCACCCGGCCATCCGCCCGCCAGCTCGACGGCGTGCAGGATGTTTTCGGGAATGCGCCGAGCGTCGGTGCGCGCCTTGTGCTTGTCGCTCCAGTACAGCAAAAACGCAATCACGCTGACCACGCCATAGGCCGCCAGCGGTAGCACGGTCTCGCCGCGATGCCACACCAATACCGAGCCCAATAACGGCGCCGCGCACAACAGCGCAAAGATCAGCGCCTTCAGGCGTGGGTGCTGAATCATCATGCCTTGGCCGCGGACCAATCGATCCAGCCGAACTGCCAGGTCGCCAGGATCAGCAAGCCGAATGCAATCCGATACCAGGCAAATGCCGCATAGCTATGGCTGGCGATGAACTTGAGCAGGCCCTTGACCGCAATCATCGCGAAGATGAACGAGGTGACAAACCCGATGGCAAACACCGGCAGGTCAGCCGGCTGGAACAGGTCGCGGTACTTGTAGCCCGAATACACGGCCGCACCGACCATGGTCGGCATGGCCAGGAAGAACGAAAACTCGGTGGCAGCCTTGCGCGACAGGCCGAACAGCAGGCCGCCGATAATGGTCGAGCCCGAGCGCGAGGTGCCCGGGATCATCGCCAGGCACTGGGCAAAACCGACCTTGAGCGCGTCCTTCCAGCTGATCTCATCGACGCTCTCGGCATGCACTTCATGCTCGCGCCGCTCGGCCCACAACATCACGATGCCGCCCACCACCAACGCCGTGGCGACGGTGATCGGGTTGAACAGGTAATGGTGAATCAGGTCAGCGAAAATCACCCCCAGCACCACGGCCGGCAGGAATGCGATCAGCAGGTTGACGGTAAAGCGCTGCGCATTGCGCTGGGTCGGCAAACCGGTCACCACGTCGAGGATCTTGCGGCGAAACTCCCAGACCACCGCCAGAATCGCGCCGAGCTGAATGATGATGTTGAACGCCATGGCGCGTTCGCCACCAAAGTTAAGCAAATCGGCGACGATAATCTGGTGGCCGGTACTGGAGATCGGCAAAAACTCCGTCAGCCCTTCTACCACGCCGAGTATCAACGCCTGTGCGGCGGTCCACAAATCCATACGTCCCCCAAAGGTCTTGTTCTAAGACAAGCCTCGTTAGTCTTTTTAATGGTTCACTGACGACGAGCGCACAAAAAGGCCCGATGCTGATAATCAACGCCGGTCTGCAAAAATTCCGTGAAAAATCAGGCAGTACTCAGGTTTTTCGATTTCAGGCCGAAAGCCTATCAGACAAGGCGTAAAAGTCGATGCAGCGCCGACAATTATAAAAAGCACGGAGTGACAGGACGATGAACAGTTTACGCAATATGTCGATCAGCCGCCGTCTCTGGTTGATCCTGGTAGTTGCCGTGTTGATGCTGTTGGCCCTGGGTTTGCTGATGCTCAAACAGATCCATGACGACCTCTATGAAGCCAAAAGCCTGCAGACCCGACACGTCGTACAGACCGCCAGTGGAATCCTGACGTTTTATCACAGCCTCGAAACCAGCGGCGTCATGCCCCGTGAAGCGGCACAAAAACAAGCCCTGAGCGCGGTGCGCGGCCTGCGCTATAACAAAGACGAATATTTCTGGATCAACGACCTGACGCCGGTGATGATCATGCACCCGGCCAACCCCAAGCTCGATGGCCAGAACCTCTCGTCGATTCGCGACCCGGACGGCTTTGCGATATTCAACGAGTTCGTGAGCCTGGCCAAGGCCAAGGGTGCCGGTATCGTCAATTACCGCTGGCCGAAACCGGGTGCCGATACGCCGATAGAAAAAACCTCGTATATCCAGTTGTTCGAACCGTGGGGCTGGATCATCGGCTCCGGCGTGTATGTGGATGACGTGCAAGCCGAATTCAACGCGCAAGTGTGGAAAGCCTCGGGGGTCGGCCTGGGCATCGCCGTGGTCATGGCCCTGCTGGTCTCGTTGATTGTGCGCAGCATCGTGCGCCCGCTGCAGGCCGCCGTGAATGCCATGGCCAGTATCGCCAGCGGCGAGAGCGACCTGACGCGCAGCCTCGACACCCATGGCCGCGACGAAGTCACCCAACTGTCCCAGCACTTCAACAGCTTCACCGCCAAGCTGCGCCACGTCGTCGGCCAGTTGCAGATGTGCGCCAATGCGCTGGGCCAGTCCTCCACTGAGCTGGGCAACAACGCCAGCCAGGCCCACGACCGCAGCCAGCAACAGTCGCAACAGATGGAACTGGTGGCCACCGCGGTCAATGAAGTCACCTACGGCGTGCAGGACGTGGCCAAGAATGCCGAGCACGCCGCCAGCGAAATGCGCGATGCCCAGGCCCAGGCCGAGCAAGGCCAAGTGAACATCGACAGCAGCTTGCAGCAGATCGACCAACTGTCCACCACCATCAGCCAGGCCGTGGAAGTGATTCGCACCCTGTCGAGCGAAAGCACGCAGATCGGTGGCGTGCTCGAAGTGATCCGCTCCATCGCTGACCAGACCAACCTGCTCGCCCTCAACGCCGCCATCGAAGCCGCGCGTGCCGGTGAGCAAGGCCGCGGGTTTGCGGTGGTGGCGGACGAAGTGCGGCTGCTGGCCCAACGCACGCAGAAATCCACTGCTGAAATCCAGGTCATGATCGAGCGTCTGCAAGGTCACTCGGAAGCGGCGGTCAAGGTCATCAGCGACAGCCACAGCGCGTCGCAACTGACCATCGAACAGGCCGGCCAGGCCGGGGCCAGCCTCACTGCCATCGGCCAGGCCCTGCGCAACCTCAATGGCCTGAATGCCTCGATCGCCAGCGCCACCCTGCAACAGGCCCACGTGGTCGAGGACATCAACCAGAACGTGACCCAGGCCGCCGGGTTGTCCCACAACACGGCAGTGGCGGCCGAACAGTCCAGCGTGGCCAGCGCACACTTGCGCGGGTTGAGCGAGCAGCTCGACGGCCTGCTGCGTCAATTCAAAGTCTGACGCCACTCAAACTGTGGGAGGGGGCTTGCTCCCTCCCACATTTGCCTTCCTGTGTTTTGAAGATTGGTTACAATCCCCGCCCTTTCCCTCTCTCCCAAGGAACCACCATGTCCGGGCTTGAACTGTTCGCCGCCGCGCTGGGGGTGATCGCTGTCTGGCTGACGGTCAAACAAAACCCCTGGTGCTGGCCCATCGGCCTGGTGATGGTGCTGCTCTACACTTGGGTGTTCTACGACGTGAAACTCTATTCCGACATGCTGTTGCAGGTGGTCTACGCCGCCCTGCAAGTCTACGGCTGGTGGCAGTGGACCCGACGCGCCGGGGACATCAAGCCAGGTCGCCAAGTCACCAGCCTGGGCTGGTCCGCGATCCTTACCAGCCTGGCTATCGGCGCGGTCGGCAGCCTGTTGCTCGGCGCCGCCATGGCTCACTGGACCGACGCCGCCCAACCCTGGCTCGACGCCGCCCTCACCGGCTTCAGCCTGGTGGCGCAGATGTGGATGGCGCAAAAGCGCGTGCAGTGCTGGCCATTGTGGATTGTCGTGGATGTGATTTTCGTCGGGCTGTTCCTCTATAAAGGCCTCTACCTCACCGCCGCGCTCTATGCGCTGTTCACCGCGATCGCCGTGCAAGGCTGGCGCGAATGGCGTGCCGACGCGGCGTTGCGCGCATGAAGGTGGTGGTCCTGGCCGGCCCCGAATCCAGCGGTAAAAGCTGGTTGGCCGCGCAGTTGCAAATGCAGTTCGGCGGGCTGATGGTGGGCGAGTACGTGCGGCACTTCATCGACCACCATCAGCGCGACACCACGCTGGCCGACATCCCGGCCATCGCCCGTGGACAACTGGCCTGGGAAGATGCCGCCCGCGCCGAGCGCCCTGCGCTGCTGATCCTCGACACGCACCTGCTGACCAACAGACTCTGGAGCCAGACCCTGTTCGGCGACTATCCGACATGGCTTGACGACGAACTGCTGGCCCGCCACTACGACCTGCACCTGCTGCTGTCCCCCAACGACGTGGAATGGACCGCCGACGGCCAGCGTTGCCAGCCGGAACTGGCCGACCGCCAGGCGTTTTTCCAGCACAGCCTGGATTGGATGCAGCAGCATCGCCAGGCCCTGGTGGTGATCAGGGGAAATTGGGAAGAACGCCGCGCCAAAGCCTTCGCAGCCGTCAAACAGATACTGTAGGAGCGAGCTTGCTCGCGAAAAACGCAAGAACACCGCGTTAATCCAGAATGCCCGCGTTATCGTTGACGCTCTTCGCGAGCAAGCTCGCTCCTACAGTGAGTTGCGGCGCTTAGTAGCCCAGGGACAGGCCGGTATTGCGACGCGGGTCGTTGGCCCCATAGAAACGGTTGTTGCCGACCGGCTTGCCGTCCAGGGACGGCGCGCCCACCAGGATCGCCGCCAAGTGGTTGGCATCCTGTGGCCCGGCAAACTTGTGGCCCCAGCTCTCAAGGATCTTCTGCGTATCCGGGCTGACCGCGAAGGTCTCGAGGTTGGTGGTGTCCGGCATCCACTGCTGGTGGAAACGCGGCGCGTCGACGGCCTCCTGGATGTTCATCTTGTAATCGATGACGTTGAGAATCGTCAGCAAGGTCGCGGTAATGATGCGACTGCCGCCCGGCGTGCCGACCACCATCACCGCCTTGCCATCCTTGGTCACGATGGTCGGGCTCATCGACGACAGCGGCGCCTTGCCCGGTGCGATGGCGTTGGCTTCACCCTGGACCAGGCCGTACATGTTCGGCACGCCGACCTTGACGGTGAAATCGTCCATTTCATCGTTGAGGATCACCCCGGTCTTGCTCGCCATCACGCCGGCACCGAACCAGTCATTGAGGGTGTAGGTCACCGAGACCGCGTTGCCCCACTTGTCGACGATGGAATAGTGGGTGGTGTTGTTGCCTTCATGGGGCGCTACGCCCGGTTTGATCGCCTGGGAGTCGCCGGCCTTGTTCGGCTCGATGGCGTCCCGCAGTTTCGTGGCGTAGTTTTTGTCCAGCAGGTGTTCGATCGGGTTCTTTACGAAGTCCGGATCGCCGAGGTAGCTGTTGCGATCCACATACGCGTGGCGCATGGCTTCGATCTGGTAGTGCAGGCCCTGGGCCGAGTGGTAGCCCAGGTCGGCCATCGGGTAGCCTTCGAGGATGTTCATGATCTGGCAGATCACCACGCCACCGGAGCTCGGCGGCGGTGCCGAGACCACATGGTAGCCCCGGTAGTCGCACTCGATGGGCGCCAGTTCACGGGTCTTGTACTTGTCGAGGTCGGCCTGGGTGATGATGCCCTTACCGGCCTGGCTGGAATCCACCAACGCCTTGGCGACCCAGCCTTTATAGAAACCGTCGCTGCCCTTGGCGGAGATTTCCTTGAGGGTCTTGGCCAGGTCTTTCTGCACCAGCTTCTGGCCGACCTGCAACGGCTGGCCGTTGTGCAGGAAGATTGCGCGCAGGTCCTTGTCTTTTTCGAACTCGCCGGTGGCGGTGTGCAGCAGGTCGATATCACCCTGCTCCAGCGCGAAGCCGTTTTCCGCCAGCTTGATCGCCGGGGCAATCACCTGGGCGCGCTTGAGGGTGCCGTATTTGCTCAGGGCCAGCTCCATGCCGGACACGGTGCCGGGGACGCCGACGGCCAGGTGGCCCTTGGCGCTCAGGCCTTCGACGACGTTGCCGGCCTTGTCCAGGTACATGTCGGCGGTGGCGGCCAGCGGGGCTTTTTCGCGGAAGTCGAGGAAGGTCTTGCGCCCGTCGGCCAGTTGCACGGTCATGAAGCCGCCGCCGCCCAGGTTACCCGCCGCCGGGTACACCACTGCCAACGCGTAGCCCACGGCCACGGCGGCATCCACCGCGTTGCCGCCGGCCTTGAGCACATCTACGCCGACATGCGTGGCCAGATGCTGGGCCGTTACCACCATGCCATTTTCACCGGCCACCGGGGCCTGGGAGGCGGCTTGCACACCGCTGACCGTCAATACCAGCGCAGTGGCAATCAAAGTACGGCTGAAGGGTTGGTATTTCATCCTTGGCTACTCGGGTTATTGAGATGCACCAAAATAGCCCGACTTGGATGCAATCCCCAGCGCAGTGGCGTTTTTGTGACAGAACCTGTCGGTCACGGAACGATTCAGCGCTGGCCTCGACGGCCAATGGCGCTAGAATCGGCGCCATTCTTCACCTGACTCTCCGACACGAGCCTCCCCATGAGCTTTGATTTCGACACGATCCACCCCCGCCTCGGCACCGGCAGCACCAAGTGGAACCGTTACCCGCCCGACGTGTTGCCGATGTGGATCGCCGACATGGACATCGCCGCGCCACCCGCCGTGCTTCAAGCCCTGCACCAGCGCCTCGACCAGCAGATTCTCGGCTACAGCGTGGCCGGCCCGGACGTGCGCGCGGCCATCGTTGCCGACCTGTGGGCCAAATACGCCTGGCGCGTGCAGCCGGACGAATTGCTGTTTCTGCCCGGGGTAGAACCCGGTTTCAATATGGCGCTGCATGCCTTCGTGCAGCCCGGCCAAGCGGTGGTGCTGCAAACCCCCAACTATCGGCCGATTCGCCTGGCGCCCGGAAACTGGAACCTGCCGCGCATCGAAGTGCCGTTCAAGCTGGTCAACGCGCAGTACATCACGCCGATGCCGCTGCTGCGCCAGGCGCTGACCGGGGCCGGCGCATTATTGCTGAGCAACCCGCACAACCCGGTGGGCAAAGTCGTCCCCCGCGAAGAACTGCTCGCAGTAGCCAATGCCTGCCTGGAACAGGGCGCGCTGATCATCAGCGATGAAATCCACGCCGAGCTGTGCTTCGACGGCCGTCGCCACATCCCCACCGCCAGCCTCAGCCCGGAAATCGCCCAGCGCACCATCACGCTGATGTCCGCGAGCAAGGCCTACAACGTGGCCGGCCTGAAGACCTGTGTTGCCGTAGTGCAAAACGCCGAGATGCGCGAGCGCTTCAACCAGGCGCGTTGCGGCATGGTCGACAGCGTCAGCCCCCTGGGCCTGGAAGCCACCCGCGCGGCCTACAGCCAATGCGGCGACTGGCTCGAGGCGTTGCTGCAGTACCTGCAGGCCAACCGCGACTACCTGCTCGACGCGGTAAAAAGCCGCCTGCCCGGCGTGGTCATGCATGCGCCTCAAGGCACCTTTCTGGCGTGGCTGGATTGCAGCGCCCTGGGCCTGGACGACCCGCAACAGTTCTTCCTGGAACAGGCCAAGGTCGGTTTGAGCGCGGGGATCGAATTCGGCGATGACTGCCAGCAGTTCGTGCGCCTGAACTTCGGCTGCCCGCGGGCGTTGCTGGAAGAGGGTCTGCAGCGGATGGAACGCAGCTTGCTCACCCGTTAAAACTGACTGGCTCCTTCCCGGGGCCAGTCGTTCGATGGTGTTGGCCCACCCTTGGGCGTGCGTCAGGTTTGAGGATGACCAGTTTCAACTTTCATGCTGCTCACCTGCACAGTCCGGATGGATGAGCCCGCTTGGCGTGGCGCATTTATCACCATAGTCACACCGTCGTTGGTGATGAACATTGGTCGTGCCCGATCATCCTCCGTATCGCTGGAAAAGGCATTGTTGAAGACAAGTGCGCGGCTATTCCACGGCGTATCGCCGCTCGTATCAACGGATAAATCACCGGTGGGCGAAACACGCCAGCCAGAGTTGACCGTTGAGCGTGAACATATGGTTCTCATCATTACCCTGGATAAAACTTTGCAGTCGTTCAACCGTAGTCACATTGGAAAAAGACTGGAAATGCGCGATTTTCTTCACCCCTTCCGTATTTGATTCCTGGGTTTTTATCGAGATCGTATTCGTCTTGAAGTTAACGACGTGCCCCGCGTATCGGGCTACTTTGTCCGCTCCATCTTCTTTATAGGGGGTCGTTAGTATGACATTATCGACTTAACCTCCCTGTATAGATGAATGCCTTGATCGGAAAACACTAGCAAAGCAAAAAGCATTCAACTGTCAGACTTATCTATTTACCGTCATTATCGTTTGATAACAATATATTTCGACTGCACGCCTGAAACTCAAACACTAAAGAATACGCGCGACCAATGCCCTTGCCCCCTTCCACCCAAGATCGGTACGCAGCTCCATACGCGGCTCAAAAACAGCGCCAACAGTAAGAAGGTCGAAACCCACAACGACACTCCCAAACTGTTTGACTACCTGCAGCGCCCCCTCACTAAGTTCCAGGCATTTATCTTATTTTATACCCTGCACCAACGCTCATAAAAACCATGCACCCTTTGAATACTCCGACAGGTTCGACTCAGCCAGGACTTCGAGTCCCTCTGCGGCGTAGTTGCCAGCCAGAACACCGGCGACCAGAGCCTCGGCGTCGACAGCGCCGCCATCGCCGGCAAGCGGGCGCCTACAGTGAATTACGCAAGTCTTTAGAGTTTGGCGATGGAAACTTCAGTCGATTTCACAAAGGCAATCACTTCACTGCCCACCTTCAACTCCAGGTCACGCACCGAGCGCGTGGTGATCACTGAAGTAACGATGCCGGACGCGGTCTGCACGTCGATTTCCGACACCACTTCCCCCAGCAGAATCTCCTTGATCACGCCCTTGAACTGATTACGCACGTTGATCGCTTTAATGGTCATGTCGGCTTTCCTTTTGGCTGTTAGGTCGATCTGCACGAATGTGCAGAGCCTCAAAGTGCGCCACCCACAAAAACATTAAAAGGAATATATAACTATTTGTTTATTCCATACGGATATATAAAAACTGTTTCACCGCCAACAGTCGATCAACAGCTTGCCCTCCCCGCTACAGCCTTCTCCGCTCGAAACCACGTAAACATGCGTGGGCTGGCCTTGCAACCACGCGAAGCCGTCAGCCTGCTGGGCCCCAGTGTCTGAAACCTTCCGTCGAAACGAAACAAAACAACTGCCACATTTTTGATCGCCAGTGTCTTCAAGTGAGTGTGACCCAATACCGCGTCCGCGCCTGCACCTCGAACCCTAGACTCGAGGCCAACAGACTGAGGATGCGGTCGGTGTCATCCAGGCGAAAACTGCCCGTCACCCGCAACGTCTCCAGGTTCGGCGCCCAGCGCAACACGCCTGGGCGATAGCGCGCCAGCTCGCGCAGAAAATCCCCCAGAGCCTGGTTCTGTGCGGTCAGCACGCCGTCGCGCCAGCCCAGTTGCAACACATCGAACGGCACCCGCGCACCGAGCCCGCCGGCGCTTAATGGCGCTTGCTGGCCGTCCTGCAACGTCGCCAGTTGCCCGTTCACGTCGCGCACCTGCACGCGGCCCTTGAGCACCGACACCCGGCAGCCGGCAGCCAGTTGGCGCACGCACACCTCGGCCTGACTGACCCGCACCTCGCCGTAGCGCGTGCGTAGCGTCATCGCGTGTGCGCCCGGCACGTTCAGTGCCAGTTCGCCGTCCACCAGCGTGATGCGCCGTTGCGCCGGGTCCACATCCACGGCCGTGGCGGTGTTCAGTTGCAGGCTGCCGCCCTCGGCCAACGGCAGGCGTCTGCGCTCGCCGGTGGCGGTGTGCAGGTCGGCGCGCCAACTATCTATAGGTAACTGGCGACTGATCAACCAGGCCGTCGGCACCAGCGCCGCCACGCCCAACGCACGCTTGAGCAACGCCCGCCGCCCCACTTGCGGGCGGTCGAGGCTGGCCATCGCCAACGCCTGGGGCAGCGCGCTGAAGCGCTGGCGCAGGGCCTGAGCTTTCTGCCAGGTGTGTTCGTGCTGCGGATGACTGTCGCGCCAGTGCTGCAACGCAGCATGATCGCGTTCAGTGGCCGCCCCCGATTCCAGCAGCGCCAGCCATTGCGCGGCCGCTCGCGCAACCTCACGGTTCACAGGTCCACCAGCAGGCAATGTTCATAGGCTTGCGCCATGTAACGCTTGACCGTGCGCTCCGACACCTCAAGCCGCTCGGCAATCTCTCGATAGCCCAGGCCCTCCAGTTGACTCCAGAGAAACGCCCGGCGCACCAGTGCAGGCAAGCCGTCGAGCAATTCATCCAGGGCTTGCAGGGTTTCCAACACCAGCCAGCGCTGCTCGGGAGATGGCACGCAGGCTGGCGGCAGGTTGCCGAGTGCGGTCAGATAAGCCTGCTCAAGGCTGCGTCGCTGATGAAAATTGACCAGCAGGCGCTTCCCCACCGTCACCAGATAGGCCCGCGGTTCCTGCATCTGCGCGAGCGGCTGGGCACTGGCGAGCACCCGCACGAAAGTGTCCTGGCTCAGGTCAGCCGCATCCCAGGCATTGCCCAGGCGCCGCCGCAGCCAGCTTTCCAGCCAACTGCGATGGTCGCGATACAGGCTCGACAACGTCGGTTCGGCGGCGTGCGAAGGGACAACAGCATCATTCATGGCAAGCAACCTGCGCAGCGCGATTGAGTCTCAAATGAGATTAATTCTAATTAATATCGCGGCGAGACACCATGACTTTCAACTGAATGTTCATGCGGACTGTGCCGCCCCTTAGGCCTGCCCGCGCCCTACTACACTGCTTGATGCCCAAATCGGAGCCCGGTACGACCGCGAACTGTCTCTGCCATTTCGACCATGGTTCGCGAGTACAACGAAGCTAAACCAATCAAACAATAAATAAAGGTTGCTGAATACATCACGTCATCCACCCTAATAAATCATCTGATAGCCGAACGCCTAATAATATTTGCCTGCTACGCCTTCCAAATTTAATAGAGCGCATTTCAACCAGTAACAAAAAATCAAAACCACGTTTAAAACGCTTCTCGCAACAATTCCCCTATAGTGAACAACAGCATTTTTTGGCATCGTACATATACTGCGCACAAACAATGCCAGCACCTATATCTCTAATACACTCACCCTTACAACCGAACATCTATCATGCCCAATACTTCAACATTCCCCACCCGCACACCGCTACAAGCGCCCCATTACTTTCCTCGCGTTTCCGAGCACGAACCGGAAGCGGAAGATGACGCTGGGAAGGATAAAAAAATGTCGCTCGACACTACTCAAGCCGGAAGAATTATTTCTCGAAATGGCGCGACCTGGCACGATAAAAATCGAGACAGCCATACAACTATCTACTACGAATTCGACCTCAAGGACCCAGTTCATCAAGCAGACATCCACACCAACTTTACTGAAGAGCAAAAAGACGGCCTTAGAAAGGCAATGCAGAGTTGGTCAGATATCGCCAATATACGCTATAAAGAAAACCCGCCGAAAGGTGAGTGGCTGGGCGATACAAAGTTTTATAGTGACAACCCCGACACGGAAGGCTTACTTGCGGTACGCAAACATTTAGGTCATGGCATTGGGGGAAAGGCAGCTATCGGAACAGCGGATGTTTGGTTGGGATTAAGAAATCCAAATGAAAACCTGAGCCCCAGGTCGGCGGGTGGTTTCGTTGCCATGCATGAATTTGGGCACAATCTAGGACTACCCCATCCTGGACACTATAACGGGAGCGCCAACTACGCAAAAGATGCCCTCTATGCTGAGGACACCAGAGGCCACTCCATCATGAGTTATTTTGAAGAACAGGAAAACGGCCAACACTTCAGTGGCGGCCACCCGTGGACACCCATGATGGATGACATAAGCGCGATACAAAGAATCTACGGTTCCAACTACACCACTCGAAATACCGATACGACTTACGGCTTCAACTCTAATACCGATCGGGATGCTTTGACTTTCAAATCGACGGATGACCGCCCCGTTCTCTGCATCTGGGATGGCGGCGGGAATGATACCTTGGACTGTTCGGAGTTCACGGCAGACCAACACATCAACCTAAACGAGCAAACATTCTCCAATGTGGCCGGACTGAAGGGGAATGTCTCCATTGCCAAAGGCGTTACCCTGGAAAACGCCGTTGGTGGCCACGGCAATGACCATCTGATCGGCAACACAGCCGACAATAGGCTCACTGGTGGCGCGGGTGCGGACAGACTAACGGGCGGCAAAGGGAAAGATTTTTTTATCTATAACACCACATCAGACTCTACCCCGGAAAACCCAGACTTTATTACCGACTTTATAAGCGGTATTGACAGTATTGACGTGTCCACTTTACTGAAAAAAAGTGGCGTAAATAGTCTCAACTTCGTCACTCATTTTTCCGGGAGGATTGGCGAGGCAGCGCTTGGCTTCGATGAGAAGCTGAATGAAGGCACTCTCACGATAGACCTGACAGGCAAGGGTCAAGCTACTTTCCTCATCAAGACCCATGGAAAGATATATCCGGCAGACGTAGTACAGGTCCCCTCGACATACAAACCCGTTGACGCATCTCCCCCGCGCATCAACCCCGACGGAGGACGCACCGATGGTTACGTGCCCCCGGCACCGATCGTCGTACCGCCCTCCGTCAGTGTCGTCATTGGCACTAAAGACAACGATGTCCTTCGTGGCGACCATGGGGACAATCTGATAACCGGCGGTGCTGGCGCAGATACGCTCGTGGGCGGATCAGGCAGGGATACTTTTGTATATGAGCACGCCAGTGACTCCACCATTCAACGACCGGACCAGATACTGGATTTTAAAACCGGCGTTGACACGATTGACGTTTCCAAAGCGCTTGAAAAGGCCGGTGTTCACAGTTTGAATTTTGTCACTCAGTTTACCAGGCGCTCGGGGGATACGGTTATCCGTCATAATTCAACAAGCAACGAAAGCACACTTGGGATAGACATGACCGGAAACGGAAAAGCGGACCTATTTATTCATACCCAAGGCAAAATCAACGCCGGTGATATTTTAAGCAAAACAATATAATAGCAACAACACACATAGAACATCTCAATACACTAGGTTACTTAACCCATGACTGACTCATTAAGCACTCGCACGCCTAACCGTTTGACAAACTCATCACCCGATATCCACACACGCCCAATAGCACCGATCGTTACTGAAAAAGCGTCCCTGACCACAGAGGACGCTGTAAACCTGATAATTAAAGAAAAAGTGCATGATCGCCACTTAGACGGGGTCACTAACATTCTTTACGAGTTCTTCTCAGAATCCAAATCAGATCATTTCCACTATCACTCACCTACCGAGTTCAACGCCAATCAAAAACACCAGACCCGGAGAGCCATCCAAGCCTGGGAAGACCTGGCCAACGTAACATTTACAGAGCTTCCAGAACCCACCTCATCAAACGATACCCGAACGATAGTGGGAAAACACAAACATAATGACCACAGAATAGTATTTAGACAAACTGAACACATAAAAAGCGGTGGCATTATTTCGAACTATCCCGGCGCCCCCCACGCGTCCCTTGCTATACTGGGCGCATCCACAGTAGATTCTGACTTTGATCACAACGATGTTAAGCGTGGCGTATTAACCACCCTGATTGGCGGAGCGTTAGGACTCGGTACGCCACTTCAAACCAGAACAACACAACACGTCAACAGTTCCGGCAAACCGCAGGATTCGGCATTTCACACCAAGGACAACCTCGACTACACGATAATGAGCCCCCACATAGGCGTTCAATCAAAGAGCGACCGCCCCGCAGCCGCCATGATGCACGATATTGCCGCCGTTCAAAAAATGTATGGCGCCAACTTGAAAACACGGAACACGGATACTGTTTACGGTTTCAACTCCAATAGTGGTCGCGACTTTCTTAGCCTCAAGTCTGATAAAGACAAAGCACTATTCTGTGTCTGGGACGGTGGTGGCAATGACACCCTCGATTTTTCCGGTTTTTCCCAGAACCAGAAAATCAACCTCTACGAACGATCGTTTTCCGATGTGGGGGGAATGAAAGGCAACGTCTCCATCGCAAGGGGCGTGACCCTGGAGAACGCCGTGGGCGGAGCAGGCGACGACTTATTGATTGGTAATCACGTAGACAATCGACTAAAGGGTGGCGCCGGCGCGGACAGTCTGGAGGGCGGCAATGGTGCCGACACCTTCATCTATGATGACGTCAGCGACTCTACCCCCGAAAACCCGGATCTTATTACCGACTTCAGCAGCGGGACCGACAAAATCGATCTTTCCGGCGTACTGCGAAACAACAGAATCGGAAGCTTAAACTTTGTAGCGAACTTTACCGGCAAAGCCGGTGACGTCGTGCTGAGTTACAACGCAATAACCGGCCAGGGCAGCCTGGCAGTAGATTTGACCGGCAACGGCCAGGCGAGCTTGCTGATCAAGACCGTGGGCCAGGTACGGGCGGGCGATGTTCTGGTTTCAACATTGCAGCAACCATCGGGACCCAATAATCCTGTTCAGCCCCCCCCCACCAGAAACCCCACAAACAGCCCGGAATGAAGCATTACCTCTCTCTCAAACATTCAACAGCGGCCACACCGCACAAAACCAATCTGTCAGCCATGTAGCACTCCCTAACATAACGCCAACCTCCAGCATCGTTTCGCAAGTGGTCTCCGCCCATACTCCTGTCACGGTTGTTTCGGT
This sequence comes from Pseudomonas sp. K8, assembly GCF_014889455.1. NCBI lineage: Bacteria > Pseudomonadati > Pseudomonadota > Gammaproteobacteria > Pseudomonadales > Pseudomonadaceae > Pseudomonas > Pseudomonas sp. K8. The sequence goes on along the minus strand of NZ_VJWO01000075.1, from coordinate 1,490 downwards.
GAATAACGAGCATTGGAATTACTACATCAATCTGCCAAAAGAGCCCAAGGACAACGACATCGTTATCGTTAACTCAACGGCACTTAACAAGAGCAAAATCATTGACGACAATACCGGCCAATTCAATTATTTAGGCATCATCAACCCTGGCGAAAAACGCGCGCTCAAATACTCCGCAGAGACCAAAACCTGGCAGCCTCAAGAGACCAGCGAAACGCAGTGGATTGGCTCAAAGATCTTGCTCGGCACCTCCCATGCTGTCGTTTCCCTGAATAGGCACAACTGGAGACCGCAGGCCAGGCTGCCTATCGAAGGAACAAACGGCGATATCATCAGACTGCACTCTGATGCGGATCTTCCGATAGATATCAAGACGTCCGATGTCACCGACCCTACGGTGTGGCAACTAACCAAAGGCGATGCCATAGACTTTCAGTACAGCGCCAAGACCGGCTCATGGGAAATGCTGCGCCCAACAGGTCAGTTCTATCGCGCACAATCATTGGTTACTGGCGTGATGCCTCCTCCTTTCACTTATCGAACCTACGTGGAAGTAGCCAATGGCAATTGGCAGGAGTCAATCACTCTCCCAACCGAAAATGTGCATGAGGGCCATCAAGTTATTATAAAAACAACAGCCGACCAAAGTTTCAAAGTCAAGCATGGGCAAACCCAATACACTATCGGCCCGGGGGAGTCTGTTTCATTTAAGGCCGACAAGAACGGTCGGTATGCGAGAGAGCCGAAACCTGCAGACTACTATGCTCATTTAACGGTCAAATCCAAATTACATTTTTTCAATCAAGATGGCGTGTGGAGAACGTGGTAACAATTTAATCAGCGTAAGTTGCCCTCCTCTCACAATACCCGCTCCATCTTGATGATCTCGAAGGATCACCGCGCTTTTCCCACGGCCGAACGTCCCCGCCGAAAGTTCGAAAACCACTCAAGATGTAGAACTTTTCGGCGGTCGGGGCTCCTTTTCAGACGAGCCCTGGCGTCGTCCTGCGTAGCGAGGCCGATCAGCCGTTTTTTTCATTCCCTGGCGATTTCAAATGTGCCCAGTGAACCCCGGCGTTATAGCGGACCCGGCGCCTGGCAGCGACCTAAAACCGCACACGTTGTCCGTTGACCATGCTGATCACACCCCATATAGTGTGCCCACGCCAACAAACAACCACTACATAGTGTGCGAACTCGTAAAATGCTGACCACACTATGCGCAGTATTTCAATGCCTTGAAGCCTGCAAATCACTTATTTTTGGACGGGTTCACACACCGTCAGCACAGACCAGGAAGGAGTATTTCAATGCTGAGTTGGGATGAAGTCGACAACGAAGACACCGGTGCAGCGGTGATCAGAGGCGCCAACGCCGGCCACGCCACCGAAGCCAACATGGACCGCCTCGACGGTGCCGGCGCCGCTGCCGCCATCGAAGCCCGCGCCGTCACCGCCAACGACTCCGCCGCGATCATCCGCGCCAAGGCT
>NZ_VJWO01000074.1:0-20686 GCF_014889455.1 Pseudomonas sp. K8 | reverse complement strand
GGGTTCTTTGAGGCCTAGGCGTTTGGCCATGCGGCCTAGGTTGGCGCGGTCCAGGCCTAGTTCGCGGGCGGTGCTGGCCCAGTTGTGTTGGTGGCGTTCCAGGCAGGCGTTGATGACTTGGCGCTGGTAGTGTTCGGTGGCCTGGCGCAGGTCGCCGCCGGCGATGGCGGTGACTTCGGGTGGGGGGGCGATCGGCGCTGCGCTGACGTCGGGCAGGTCCAGGTCTTGGGCGCTCAGGCTGAGAATCTTCGGACGTTCGCGACAGTTTCCCAGGGCTTTCAGTGCGCTGCGTCCGATCAAATGTTCCAGCTCGCGCACATTGCCCGGCCAGTTGTAGGCCAGCAACGCGGCTTGGGCGTCGCTGCTCAGGCGCAGGCTGCCCAGGCCCATGCGTGAACGGTTCTGTTCGAGAAAGAACCCGGCCAGCAGCAACACATCGCGCCCGCGCTCGCGCAGCGCCGGCACTTGCAGCGGGTAGACGCTGAGGCGGTGGTAGAAGTCGGCACGGTAGCGGCCGTTGCGCACTTCTTCGGCCAGGTCGCGGTTGGTGGCGGCGATCAGGCGCACGTCCACTTGATGTTCCTTGTCCGAGCCCAGGCGCTGCAGTTGACCGCTTTGCAGGACGCGCAGCAGCTTGGCCTGCACCGTCAACGACAGCTCGCCGACTTCGTCCAGAAACAACGTGCCGCCGTTGGCCAGTTCGAATTTGCCCCGGCGCTCGTTCAGCGCGCCGGTGAAGGCACCGCGCACATGGCCGAACAGCTCGCTTTCCACCAGGGTTTCCGGCAGGGCGGCGCAGTTGAGGCTGATCAGCGGCTTGTCCGCACGGGACGACGCGGCGTGGATCGCCTGGGCCACCAGTTCCTTGCCGACCCCGGTTTCGCCGGTGATCAACACGGTGAGGTCGCTGCCGCCCACCAGGTTGATCTCTTCGACCAGGCGCTTGTGGGGCTTGCTCTGGCCGATCATCTCTTTGTGCTGCTGGCCGCTGGCCTGGCGGTAGATCTCGGCACGCTGGCGTTCGTCTTCGGCACGCAATGCCAGGTGTTCAATGCGTTCGGCGACGTTGACCGTGGCGGCGGCGAGGCTGGCGAAGGCTTGCAGGGCGTCCAGCTCGACCCGTTCGAAGCGCTCGGTGTCGAGGGCGTCCAGGGTCAGCAGGCCCCATGGTTTGTCATCGACATACAGCGGGCAGCCCATGCAGTCGTGAATTTCGAGGTGCCCGTGCAGGCCGTCCACCAGGCCGTCGTAGGGGTCGGGCAATTCACTGTCGCTGTCGAAACGCGTCGGGCCGGGGCTGCCGAGCAGCACGGCGAAACGCGGGTGTTCGCTGACCTTGAAGCGTCGGCCCAGGGTATCGGCGCTCAAGCCGTCCACTGCCAGCGGCACCAGCGACTCACCGTCCAGGCGCAACAGCGCGGCGGCGTCGCACGGCAGCAGGGCGCGCATGGCTTGCAACAGGCGGCGGTAACGCTCGCCTTCGGGCAGTTCGCGGGACAGGTCGGCGACCAGGGGGAGCAGGGTGGTGAGCAGCGATTGCGCAGTCATAATGACTCCTTGTAGTCCTTATGACTATAAGTCGTAGGAGGTCATACTGACTACAGGCAATTTAACTGATTGAAATTAAACGATTTATTAGTTGGCATGAATACTGAGTACTCCAAGGCAATCAGTAAAGAAGCCCAGGAGGCTCCATGCTTAGTGCCCAAGACCGTGCCATCATCAAATCCACCGTGCCCCTGCTGGAAAGCGGCGGCGAAGCGCTGATCACCCATTTCTACCGCATGATGCTCTCCGAGTACCCGGAGGTGCGCCCGCTGTTCAACCAGGCGCACCAGGTCAGCGGCGACCAGCCCCGTGCCCTGGCCAATGGTGTGTTGATGTATGCACGACATATCGACCAGTTGGATCAACTGGGTGATCTGGTGGCGAAGATCATCAACAAACACGTGGCCTTGCAGATCCTGCCGGAACATTACCCGATCGTGGGGGCCTGCCTGCTGCGTGCGATTTCCGAAGTGTTGGGCAGCGAGATTGCCACTCCCGAGGTGATGAGCGCCTGGGGCGCGGCCTACGGTCAGTTGGCGGACATCCTGATCGGCGCCGAAGCTGCGATCTATGACGAGAAAGCCCAGGCGCCGGGCGGCTGGCGGGGTGCGCGGCCGTTCAAGCTGGTCAAGCGCGTGGAGGAAAGTGCCGAAATCACGTCCTTCTATTTCGCCCCGCTGGACAACGGCCCGATCCTCGCCGCCGAGCCCGGTCAGTACATTGGTATGACGCTGTTGCTCGATGGCGAAGAAGTGCGCCGCAACTATTCCTTGTCGGCCCTCAGCGATGCCGGCCAATACCGCATCAGCGTCAAGCGTGAAGCCGGTGGGCGGGTGTCCAACTACCTGCATGATCAATTGCAGGTCGGCGCGACGATCGACCTGTTCCCGCCAGCGGGCGAGTTCACCCTGGCCGCCAGCGATAAACCGCTGGTGCTGATCAGCGGCGGGGTGGGCATCACGCCAACACTGCCGATGCTCGAAGCGGCCCTGGCCACCCAGCGCCCGGTGCATTTTATCCACTGCGCGCGTAACGGCGGAGTGCATGCCTTTCGGGAATGGGTCGACGCCCTGGCGGCCAAGCATCCGCAGCTCAAGCGCTTCTACTGCTATGACGAGGACGATGGCGTGAGCCCGGCAGGCGACACCGTGGGCCTGCTGAGCCAGGAACAACTGGCGGCGTGGTTGCCTGAGCAGCGCGACCTGGATGCGTACTTCCTCGGCCCTAAAGGCTTCATGGCCGCAGTCAAGCGCCACCTCAAGGCCTTGGGCGTACCCGAAAAACAAAGCCGCTACGAATTCTTCGGCCCGGCCGCCGCCCTCGAATAACCCCCCACACACATACACCCATACACCTGTAGGAGCGAGCTTGCTCGCGAAAAACTCAAAGACGCCACGTTCATCCAGGATGCACGCGTTATCGTTGACGTTCTTCGCGAGCAAGCTCGCTCCTACAAGTGGCGTATTAAGCGCCACCTCAAGGCCTTGGGCGTACCCGAAAAACAAAGCCGCTACGAATTCTTCGGCCCGGCCGCCGCCCTCGAATAACCCCCCCCCCACACACATACACCCACATACACCTGTAGGAGCGAGCTTGCTCGCGAAAAACTCAAAGACGCCACGTTCATCCAGGATGCACGCGTTATCGTTGACGTTCTTCGCGAGCAAGCTCGCTCCTACAAGTGGCGTATTAATCCGCCGTTAACCCCCTTCTGTTTAAACCACTCTCTGTGTGTAAACTTGCCGCCACAGGCACAACCAAACAAAGGGATACGGAGATGAGTGACGAATTGCGTTTAGGCAGGGAGCGGCGCTTTCTGGTGTTGCTGGGCATCATCTGCCTGGCGCTGATCGGCGGTGCGCTGTACATGCAGGTGGTGTTGGGTGAAGCGCCGTGCCCGCTGTGTATCCTGCAGCGCTATGCCTTGCTGTTGATTGCCGTTTTTGCGTTTATTGGTGCGGCTATGCGCAACAAAGGGGCGATCACGCTGTTTGAAGGGTTGGTGGTGCTCAGTGCCTTGGGCGGTGTGGCGGCTGCCGGTCACCATGTGTACACCCAGTTCTTCCCCGAGGTCAGCTGCGGCGTGGATGTGCTGCAACCGATCGTTGACGGCCTGCCCCTGGCCAAGGTGTTTCCGCTGGTTTTCCAGGTCGACGGCTTCTGCAGCACGCCGTACCCGCCGGTGCTCGGTCTGTCGCTGGCGCAGTGGGCGCTGGTGGCGTTCGTGCTGACGGTGATCCTGGTGCCCCTGGGCATCTACCGCAATCGCCAACGCAAAGCCTGAGCCATTCATTGAAACGCCCCGGCCTTTCTTAAAGGAAAGCCGGGGCGTTTTTGTTTGTAGGGAATTTTGAAGGGACAGTGACGCGGGACAATTTTGACGACGCGCAGTGTGCGACATGTTGTCACACAGGCGCTGTCGCAGGGCGTTTCCGAGCCGTCACAACACCGCTTGAATTTACCCATGGCCGTTAATGTGTGCTGTCAGTTCATCGTTTGAGCAACACCGCGAATAGCGCGCCGTTCGCGGCTTTCGGTGGTCAGCGAGTGCCCTGTTTTATGGGGGCTTGGAGCGCTTTTTCAGGCCCTTACGGCGGGTAAGGGGTGTGGCAGTTTGCCCTATAACACGGCATTTTTTGTGGTTTTTGTTGAGAATCCAACGCGATAAGATCGCGAACCTTTGCAAAATAGGTGAAGGATTATTGCTGGAATCGATAAAAATTATTTCTTTATAAGTCATGGTTTATACATCGCTAGCTAACTACAATCGCCCGCACTGAATGTCCGGTGCTGTTCAATATTTGAGCATTGGAGCGGTCGAGGGGCAGATGGATGGCTCTGTGCGACCCCAGGTTCCGGCAGCCTTTCAACTATCCGCACCAAATGGAATTGGTCTGTAACAAGGCCTTTAACCACGAAATCGAATAAGAACTCACCGCAGGTCCGCGAACCGTCCAATCAGGGCGCACGGGCAGGCTCTTATTCAATCGAAGAGAAATGCCAACCCTTGGCAGGGTGAAGTGTTGGCGATCAAAACCCAACTGCATTGCGCAAGCTGCTTTAGAGGTCGTGAGATGAGTAAAAACAGGTACCCCCGATTACTAGGCTTTTTGCCGCTGCTTGGCATGATGTTAATGCTGGGAGGCTGCAAGTGGTCCTTGCTCGACCCAAAAGGACAGGTCGGTCTGGATGAACGCAACCTGATCATCACTGCCACCCTGCTGATGTTGCTGGTCGTGGTCCCTGTGATCATCATGACCTTCGCCTTCGCCTGGAAATACCGCGCGTCGAACACCAAGGCGACTTACGCGCCGAAGTGGTCGCACTCCACCAAGATTGAAATCGCGGTGTGGCTGGTTCCGATCCTCATCATCATTGCCCTGGGTTATGTGACCTACAAGTCCACCCACGCGCTGGACCCGTACCGTCCGCTGGACTCCGAGGTCAAGCCGATCAATATCGAAGTGGTCGCGCTGGACTGGAAGTGGCTGTTCATCTACCCGGACCTGGGTATCGCCACCGTCAACAAGATCGTGTTCCCGGAACATACCCCGGTTAACTTCAAGATCACCTCCGACACTGTGATGAACTCGTTCTTCATCCCAGGCCTGGGTGGCCAGATCTACGCGATGGCCGGCATGCAGACCAAGCTGCACCTGATCGCCAACCAGAAAGCTGAAATGGACGGCATCTCCGCCAACTATAGCGGCGCAGGTTTCACCGGCATGAAATTCAAAGCGATCTCGACGAGCCAGGAAGAATTCGACGCCTGGGTAGCCGAAGTCAAGGCCGCACCTAAACAGCTTGATCAAGCTGAATACGAAGCCCTTGCCAAACCAAGCCAGAACAACCCAGTCGCGCTGTACTCCACTTACACGCCTGACCTGTTTCAGAAAGTCGTCGACAAGTACGAAGGCATGAAACCAGGCAAGCCGGTCAAGCACGAGAAGAAAGAAGTGGCTGCGGTTGAAGGTTCTGACACGGGCTCGCATTCAACTGCTGGGGCAGAGGAGTAAACGATGTTTGGTAAATTAAGTTGGGATGCGGTCCCGTTCCACGAGCCGATTGTGATGATTACCATCGCCATGATCGCGCTGGGTGGTCTGGCACTGGTTGGGGGTATCACTTACTTCAAGAAGTGGACCTACTTGTGGACTGAGTGGCTGACTTCGGTCGACCACAAGAAAATCGGTGTGATGTACATCGTCGTTGCCATGGTCATGCTGCTGCGTGGTTTTGCCGACGCCATCATGATGCGTACCCAGTTGGCCATGGCCACTGAGGGCGCGCCAGGCTACCTGCCGCCTGAACACTATGACCAGATCTTCACCGCTCACGGTGTGATCATGATCATCTTCATGGCGATGCCTTTCTTCACCGGCCTGATGAACCTTGCAGTGCCGCTGCAGATCGGTGCCCGCGACGTTGCCTACCCGTTCCTGAACTCCCTGAGCTTCTGGCTGCTGGTGTCTGGCGTGGTGCTGATCAACGTGTCCCTGGGCGTCGGCGAATTCGCCAAGACCGGTTGGGTTGCGTATCCGCCATTGTCGGGCCTGAAATACAGTCCGGGCGTGGGTGTGGACTACTACATCTGGGCGCTACAGTTATCAGGGCTCGGGACGACGCTGACGGGGGTCAACTTCCTGGCCACCGTGCTGAAAATGCGCGCCCCTGGCATGAAGATGATGGACATGCCGATCTTCACCTGGACCTGCACCTGGGCCAACGTGCTGATCGTGGCTTCGTTCCCGATCCTCACCGCTACGCTGGCACTGCTGTCGCTTGACCGTTACCTGGATTTCCATATTTTCACCAACGAACTTGGTGGCAATCCAATGATGTACGTGAACCTGTTCTGGGCATGGGGTCACCCTGAGGTGTACATCCTGATCCTGCCAGCGTTCGGTATCTTCTCCGAAGTGATCTCGACCTTTACCGGCAAGCGCCTGTTCGGTCACCACTCGATGGTCTACGCCTCCGGTGCGATCTCGGTACTGGGCTTCATGGTGTGGCTGCACCACTTCTTCACCATGGGTTCGGGGGCCAGCGTCAACGCCTTCTTCGGCCTGGCGACGATGCTGATTTCGATCCCGACGGGGGTGAAGCTATTCAACTGGCTGTTCACCATCTACCACGGCCGTCTGCGTATGACCAGCCAGGTCGTGTGGACACTGGGCTTCATGGTGACCTTCGCCATCGGCGGTATGACCGGCGTACTGCTGGCCATCCCGGGTGCTGACTTCGTGCTGCACAACAGCTTGTTCGTGATCGCTCACTTCCACAACGTGATCATCGGCGGTGCGGTATTCGGTTACATCGCTGGTTTCAGCTTCTTCTTCCCGAAAGCGTTCGGCTTCAAGCTGCACGACGGTTGGGGCAAGGCTGCATTCTGGTTCTGGATCTCGGGCTTCTTCGTCGCGTTCATGCCGCTCTATGCACTGGGCTTCATGGGCATGACCCGTCGTCTGAACGCCACCACCAACCCTGAGTGGGTGCCGTACCTGTACGTCGCCATGGTCGGTGCAGTGCTGATCGCGGCGGGTATCGCCTGCCAGCTGATCCAGCTGTATGTCAGCGTGCGTGACCGCAAGCAGAACATGTGCGAGTCGGGCGACCCATGGAACGGCCACACCCTGGAATGGTCGACTTCGTCGCCACCTCCGTTCTACAACTTCGCCGTGATTCCTACCGCGAACACCATCGATGCGTTCACCGAAGCCAAGGAAAACGGTACTGCGTACCAGCGGCCTAAGCACTACGAACCGATCCACATGCCAAACAACACCGCCACTGGCGTGGTGATGGGTGCGCTGTTGACCGTGTTCGGTTTCTCGATGATCTGGCACATCTGGTGGCTGGCAATCGTGAGCCTGGTGGGCACCATCGGCTACTTCATTGTCCACGCTGCACGTGATGATCAAGGCTACATGGTGCCGGTCGAAACGATCGAGCGCATCGAAGCCGAGCAGCACGCTCGCCTGGTGGCCGAGAAGAAGATCCCGGCCAACCGTGTAGAAACCTCGTTGGAACAGGCTTAAACCATGTCGAACTTAGTGACCAATGCTGGACACGCCCATGTCGATGACCATGGGCACGATGACCATCACCACGACTCGGGCCCGGTAACCGTCTACGGTTTCTGGCTCTACCTGATGACCGACTGCATCTTGTTTGCGTCGATCTTCGCGGTGTACGCGGTACTGGTAAACAACGTAGCGGGTGGCCCGGCGGGCCACGACATCTTCGAACTGCCTTACGTGCTCGGCGAAACCGCCTTGCTGTTGTTCAGTTCGATCACCTACGGCTTCGCCATGTTGTCCTTCTACAAGGGCAACAAGCAGGGCGTACTGACCTGGTTGGGCCTGACCTTCCTGTTCGGCCTGGGCTTCATCGGCATGGAGATCAACGAGTTCCACCTGCTGATCTCCGAAGGCTACGGCCCTAGCCGCAGCGGCTTCCTGTCGGCGTTCTTCACGCTGGTGGGGACCCACGGTCTGCACGTGACATCTGGCCTGATCTGGATGGCGATGATGATGTATCAGGTCAATAAACACGGCCTGACCAACACCAACAAGACTCGCCTGAACTGCCTGAGCCTGTTCTGGCACTTCCTGGATGTGGTCTGGATCTGCGTATTCACCGTCGTCTACTTGATGGGGACCCTGTAATGGCTAATGCACACTCCCATGACAGCCATGATGCGAGTCACGGCAGCGTAAAGACTTACGCTATCGGCTTCATCCTGTCGGTCATCCTGACCCTGATCCCGTTCGGCCTGGTGATGTACCCAACCTTGCCGAAGTCGATCACCTTGATGATCGTCCTGGCGTTCGCGGTGATTCAGGTCCTGGTTCACCTGGTGTACTTCCTGCACCTGGACCGCTCCGAGGCCCAACGCGAGAACGTGATTGCGTTCGTGTTCGCAGGCCTGGTGATCGTTCTGCTGGTTGGTCTGTCGCTGTGGATCATGTTCAGCATCCACACCTACATGATGGCGAAGTGAGGTAAGACCCGATGTCGCTTAAGCACTTTATCCAAATCACCAAACCGGGGATCATTTTCGGTAACGTGCTTTCTGTGGCAGGCGGCTTCTTCCTGGCCTCCAAGGGACATGTCGATCTGGCCATCTTCCTGGCCGCCATGATCGGCACGTCCCTGGTGGTAGCTTCCGGTTGTGTGTTCAACAACTGCATCGACCGCGACATCGATATCAAGATGGAACGCACCAAGAATCGCGTGCTGGTCCAGGGCCTTATCTCCCTGAAACTGGCACTGCTGTTCGCGACCGTCCTGGGTGTTGCCGGCGTGGTGTTGTTGTACAAGGTGGCCAACCCGTTGGCGGCGCTGTTTGCCGTGATCGGCTTTGTCATTTATGTCGGCCTCTACAGCCTGTACCTCAAGCGCAAGTCGGTTCACGGCACGCTGGTGGGCAGTCTGTCGGGGGCGATGCCGCCGGTGATTGGTTATGTGGCTGTGACCAATAGCTTCGACATGGCCGCGCTGGTGCTGCTGGTGATGTTCAGCCTGTGGCAGATGCCGCATTCCTATGCCATCGCGATCTTCCGTTTCAACGACTACCTGGCTGCGTCGATTCCGGTTCTGCCGGTCAAGCGCGGCATCCAGGTGGCGAAGAAACACATCCTGCTGTACATCCTGGCCTTCCTCGTGGCGACCTTGATGTTGACCTTCAGTGGCTACGCCGGCATGAGCTACCTTGCCGTCGCCGCCGCCATGGGCATGTACTGGTTGTACATGGCCTGGACCGGTTACAAGGCGGTGGACGACACCGTGTGGGCACGCAAGCTGTTTGTGTTCTCGATCTTCACCATCACCGCGCTCAGCGTGATGATGTCCCTGGATTTCCAGGTGCCGAGAGAGCTGTTGCTGACCTACGCGCCCTGAGTGGTTCCAAGCAGTGAACAAGCCCCGCCTTCGTGAGAAGTGCGGGGCTTTTTCTTGGGCGCGGGATTAAATCGGCCGGCGCCTTTCTCGTCATACCTCACTGTACGAGCTGTGCGAATCCATTACCCGCGTACAAGGAGTTGTCACCATGGTCAGCGTTAGTCGTCGGTCCCTTCTCGCCTTGGGCGCGGCCTTGCCCTTGCTGGGGCGCCTGGACTGGGCAGTCGCCAGCCCACCGCCGGCAAAGGCTGAGAAGGTGCGGCTCAACTATAACGAAAGCCCCTACGGCCCCTCGGGCGCCGCCCGTGAGGCGATGCAGGACGCGATTGCCACGGCCGGGCGTTATCCCTACGGCCACATGTACGCCCTGGCCGCGTTGTTTGCCCGGCAGCAGGGGATTGCCGAAGCACAGGTGGCGGTGTTTTCCGGTTCCATGGCGGCGCTGCGCTACGCGGTGTTGGCGTTTACCGGCGAAAGCCGCGGGCTGGTGATGGCCACGCCGTCCTACGAGGTGCCGCGCCAGGCGGCCGAGGCGAGCGGGGCGCCGGTGCATGAAGTGAGCCTCACGGCCGAGCACGCCCACGACATCCCCGCGATGCTCGCCGCCGATCCCCAGGCGGGCATGCTCTACCTGTGCAACCCGAATAACCCCACCGGTACCCTGACGTCCACCGAGGCCATCCGCCACGCGCTGGCGAACAAACCCCAAGGCAGCGTGCTGGTGGTGGACGAGGCGTACATCGACTTCGCCGACGCCCCCAGCTGTGTCAGTTGGGTCAAGGAACACGACGACCTGCTGGTGTTGCGCACCTTCTCGAAAATCTACGGCATGGCCGGCGCGCGCGTGGGCCTGGCGATCGGCGCCCCGGCGTTGCTGGCGCGCCTCGCGGTGTTCGGGGGCGACAACGTCCCAGCCGGCAGCGGCTTGCTCGGTGCGCAGGCCAGCCTCGAAGACGTCAAGCTGTTGCCGCAACGCAAGGCCCTGAACGCGCAACTGCGCGAGGAGACCGTCGCCTGGCTCAAGGCCCGTGGGTTCACCTGCACAGTGTCGCAGAGCAACTGCTTCATGATCGACGTGAAGCAACCGGCGGAGCAGGTGATCGAGAAACTGGCCGCGCAAGGTGTGATGATCGGCCGCGTATGGAAGAGTTGGCCGCAGTGGGTGCGGGTGACGGTGGGGAACAAGCACGAGATGGAGCGGTTTCGCGAGGTGTTTGCGGCGCAGGTCCAGCGCAGCGTTTAACCCAATACAAAACCAATGTGGGAGGGAGCAATCCCCCTCCCACATTGGGTTCAGCGGTACTACTGCTGCGCGATGCTGTACCCATCGAACGCGGTCTGCTGCTGCAACGCCGTGATCACGCTCTTGCGGCTCAACGGCTGTTCGGCGCCGGCGTTATCCACAAAACTCTCGACTTCCAGCTCGGCGTCATCGCCTTCACCCACGAAGCTGAAACCCAGGAACTCGAACGCTTCACGGTCGACATTGAGCTTCGAGCGCGGCGTGCGCAGCGGCAGGGTGACGCTGATGCCATCCTTGCTGATCACAAACACTTCGGCTTCTTTCTTCGGCCGCGAGGCCTTGCCCTTGCCGGCGCTCGGGTTGCTGATGGCCTGGTGGGACTGGTTCAGCACCTTGAGGGCCAGGCCGTAGACCAGCTCCTGAAACGCCGGGTCGTCCTTGAAGCTGGACAGGATGCGGCTGATCGAGAACTTGCTGCTCAGGTCTTCCAGGGCGATGTTGTCGGCGGCTTCGGCGTCCTTGAGCTGCTTGAGTTGGCCCATCAGGTCGTAGGCCTTGTCGTCGTCGAAGGCATCGTGAGCCTGGCGGATGGCCACGCGCAACTCGCGGATCTGGTCGCTTTCCTTGGAGGTGTGGAACGCGTCCAGCACCATCTCGCTGATGATCTTGGCCGCTGGCACATGCTGTGAAAGATTGATGGCGTTTTCGTATTCAGCTTTGGATTGCAAGGCGACTACGGATTCTTCGGCGGATTCAGCGGTGTAGGAATCGGGCATTGAAATTTCACTACTTCAGTAAACAGGGACAAAAAAGCGTCGGGCATTTTCGGCGGGGAGGGGGGGCAGGTCAAGGCAGCACAATGCCCTTATTGCGACGCAAGGCGGCCAGCGCCCGCAAAACAGACCTACGGTCAGCCCGCATGCCCAACAGGCTGCCGATGACCGTGCCGCCCGCCCAGGCGCCGCTCGACAGTATCGACGGTGCCAGCGCCGGTGTGCTTCCCTACAGAAAAGCGTCGGATGTTTTCAGGCGCGGACCAGGGCAGTCGGCTTCAACAGGTATTCCCCGTTAATAGTGATAACGACACATCAAGACCTGAGTCTCATCATCCTCTATGCCATAGACCAAGCGATGTTCGGCGGTAATTCGCCGAGACCAGAAGCCACTGAGGTTGTGTTTGAGTGGTTCGGGTCCGTCTCTTCAAGGGCATTGAATTCCGATAGCGAGATCATCACCACGGGCTCACCTTTTTGCCGGGTGAGCAGCAACGGGATGTGATCGTCATTAACCCGATCCATTGTCTCGGAGAGATGGGCACGGGCATTGGTGTAGTTGATTGTTTCCATGGGTATGTCCTCGCTTGATGGTACGAGACGTACAGAAATACATACATGTGTTCAAGGGTTTCCTTATCAACGGTCAGTGGGTGGCACCCTTACGGTTTGAGCCTGACCCACATCAAAACCCCGCAGCGCTAAACCCGTTACAACACAAAGGTCTGATGAACCCATAAAAACGACAACGGACCTGCGCCGAGGGGGCTTCCCCACGCGAGGTCATTAAAGGACTAATGCAATGGCGCTTTCTCTGTCACGCCTGGCCTTGCTGGGGGCGACGCTTGGTCTGACGCTACCCCTGCACGCCAATTCCGCCGATACCGCACTGATCGAACACGGCAAATATGTCGCGCAATTGGGTGACTGCATCGCTTGCCACACCGCCAAGCCAGGCAACGCGATGGCCGGCGGGCTGGAACTCAGCACGCCGATGGGCACGATCTATTCGAGCAACATCACGCCGGACCGCGAGACCGGTATTGGCGCCTACAGCTTCGAACAGTTCGACCGGGTCATGCGTGAAGGTGTCACACCTGCGGGTATGAACCTGTACCCGGCGATGCCGTATCCGTCCTACGCCAAGATGAGCGAGGAGGACATGCGCGCCTTGTACGCCTACCTGATGCAAGGCGTGGAACCCGTGCGGCAGGCCAACATCGAGGCGGACATGGGCTTCCCGTTCAACCAGCGCTGGGGCCTGGCCTTGTGGAACTTCGCCTTTCTCGACAAGCAAGCGTTCCAGCCCGACCCCGGCCGTGACGCGCAGCTCAACCGTGGCGCGTATCTGGTCCAGGGCCTGGGCCACTGCGGCTCCTGTCATACCCCGCGGGGCATCGCCTTCCAGGAAAAGGCCATGAGCGATGACGGGCGCGGCGGCCAGCATTACCTGGCCGGCGAAACCGTCGAGCATTGGCGCGCCCTGAGCCTGCGCAACCTGTGGACCGTGGAAGACACCGTGCAACTGCTCAAGACCGGGCAGAACCGTTTTGCCACCGTCGCCGGCAACATGGCCGATGTGATTCACCACAGCACCCAGCATTTCAGCGACGACGACCTGACCGCGATTGCCCGCTATCTGAAATCCCTGCCGCCCGGCCCGGACGATCTGCCGATGCCGTCGGTGGCCCGCGCACCGGCCGCGCCGCCCGCCGACCTGTTCACCAGCCGTGGCGGCCTGGGTTATATGCAGTTCTGCAGCGACTGCCACCGCAGTGATGGCGCGGGGGTGAAAGGCTTGTTCCCGCCGTTGGCCGGCAACCCGAGCATCGTCTCGAACGACCCGACATCCCTGCTGCACATCACCCTCACCGGTTGGGAGACCGCACAAACGGCCACTCACCCACGGGTCTACACCATGCCCGGGTTTGCCCGGCTGGCGGACCAGGAGGTCGCTGAAATCCTCAGTTTCGTTCGCACGCGCTGGGGCAACCAGGGCACGTCGATCAGCGCCGCGCAGGTCAAGACATTGCGCGATCAGCTCAACCCGGCCACGACCGACTCCTCCACTTTCGAAACCCCGCGCCTGGCCGACCTGCTCGCGGCGCCGAACGCCGACCAGGTGGTGCGCGGCATGCGCCTGCACCTGCAAACCAAGGCATTGCTGCCCGACAACGTCGGCAACGTGCTCAATTGCACCAGTTGCCACCTCAACGCCGGCACCGTGGCGGACGGTTCGCCCTTCGTCGGCGTGTCGGCCTTCTTCCCCAGCTATGCACCGCGCGCGGGCAAGGTGGTGAGCCTGGAAGAACGCATCAACGGCTGCTTCCGGCGCTCGATGAACGGCAAACCGTTGCCGCCGCAATCGGCGGATATGCAGGCGATGGTCGCGTACTTCGACTGGATGAAGAACAACACCCGCCCCGAAGACAAGGTGGCCGGGCGCGGTGTAGGCAAGGTCGACCCGGCGATCAAACCGGACCTGGCCAATGGCAAGGCGGTCTACGTCAAGCAATGCGCGGTGTGCCATGGTGACAACGGTGAGGGCCTGGCGCGTGCCGACGGCGAGCGGGTGTACCCGCCGCTGTGGGGCGACCAGTCGTTCAATATCGGCGCCGGCATGGCACGCACCTACACGGCGGCGGCGTTCGTCAAACGCAACATGCCGATCGGCTTCCACGAGCAGTTCCCGTTGGGCCAGGGCGGTTTGTCCGACCAGGAAGCGGTGGACGTCGCAGCGTATTTCTCGGGGCAACCTCGCCCGGACTTCCCGGACAAGGTCAAAGACTGGCCCAACGGCGGCAAGCCGCTGGATGCGCGTTACTAGTCCAGTTGCTTGAGGCACGCCTGGAGGATGTCCAGGCCTTCCTCCAACACCACCGGCTCAATGGTCAGCGGTGCCAGTAGGCGGACGATGTGCCGCGACTTGCCGCTGGGCATCAGCAGCAAGCCGGCGTCCCGCGCCAGGCTCAGCAACTGGCTCAGTTGCTGGGGCGCGGGCGTGCCGTCGGCGTGGGCCAACTCGATGCCACGCATGGCGCCGACGCCGGTCAGTCGGCCCAGGTAAGGCGACAGGCGTTGCGCGCGCCAGGTTTCGTAGCGGCGCAGGATGGCCTCTTCCTGTCGCGTGCCCCAGGCCTGCAACTGTGCATCCGTCATCACCTCCAGGGTGGCCAACGCCGCCGCGCAGGCGATGGGATTGCCCGAGTATGTGCCGCCCAGCCCGCCTTTGGGCAGGTTGTCGAGTAACGCCTTGCGCCCCACCACAGCACCCAACGGCACACCGCCGGCGATGCTTTTGCCGAGCAGGATCAAGTCCGGCGTTATGCCCAGGCGCGAGAAGGCAAAACGTTGCCCGGTGCGGCCGAAACCGGACTGGATTTCATCGACGATCAGCAGGATGTTTTTCTCATCGCAGAAGCGGCGAAGGGCCTGGGCGAACGCGATATCCAGCGCGAGGAAACCGCCTTCACCCTGCACCGGCTCAATGATGAAGCAGGCTACATCGTCGACGTCGATTTCCACGCTGAACAAGCGGTCCATGGCCTTCAGCGCTTCGGCGCAGGTCACGCCGTTGTCGGCGCTGGGGTAGGGCAGGTGATACACCGGGCCCGGCAGGACACCGACTTTTTGCTTGTAGGGCGCGACCTTGCCATTCAGGTTGAGGGTGGCGAGGGTGCGGCCGTGGAAGGCGCCGTCGAAGGCGATCACCGCGGTGCGGCCGGTGGCGCCGCGCACGATCTTCAGGGCGTTTTCCGCGGCTTCCGCACCGCTGTTGGTGAGCATCCCGCTGACCGGGTAGTCCACCGGGATAAATGCACTCAGACGATCCATCAGCTCGATGTAAGGCCTGTGCGGAGCGGCGTTGAAGGCATAGTGGGTCAGTTGGGTCGCCTGCTGGCGAA
This sequence comes from Pseudomonas sp. K8, assembly GCF_014889455.1. NCBI lineage: Bacteria > Pseudomonadati > Pseudomonadota > Gammaproteobacteria > Pseudomonadales > Pseudomonadaceae > Pseudomonas > Pseudomonas sp. K8. The sequence goes on along the minus strand of NZ_VJWO01000074.1, from coordinate 5,315 downwards.
TCGCCTCGACCACCGCCGGGTGGCAGTGCCCGAGGTTGAGCACGCCGATGCCGCCGACAAAGTCGATGTAGCGCTTGCCCGCGGTGTCCCAGACTTCGGCGTTCTTGCCGTGGCTGAGGCTGATGGGGTGGACGATGGAAATCGACTGGCTGATGGTTTCGCGGCTCATGAATCTCGGACTCGGCAATGGCGGGCGTCTTTTTATCTAAGCCGTGAGCCGGGCCGGGCCGCAAACGAAATAAAGTCGCCGGGTCATTCCAAATCGGAAGGAGCGCTTGCCAAGCAGCCGTTCGGGGCCACAAACCCGGGCATTCATTCCGAGACGATGTCTTTCCCCGCCGCCTTGGAGCGATACAACGCCTGATCGGCCCGCGCCATCAGGGCGGCGGGGGCTTCACCCGTATGACGCTCCACCACCCCCAGGCTCAGGGTGATTTTGAAGTCGCCCACGGTGGGTACTTCGCTCATGCTTTGGCGAATGCGCTCGGCCAGGTTTTTTGCGCTCTCCAGGGTGCTTTTGGGCAGTACCACCACGAACTCATCGCCACCCCAGCGCGCGAGCAAGTCACCGGGGCGCACGCAGGCCTCCAGGCTCTCCACGACGCTCATCAGGGTCTGGTCGCCGACGCCGTGGCCGTGTCGATCATTGATCGGCTTGAAGTCATCGATATCCATGGCGACCAGGGCCAACGGCAGGCGAAAGCGTTGGGCGCGCTCGCATTCGTCCAGCAGCACTTTCTCCAGGCGATAACGGTTGGCCACGCGGGTCAGGGCGTCACGCTCGGCCAGGGAGCGGTTCTCGTCCAGTTGTAACTGCAGTTGCTGGTTGACCCGCGACAACTCGCGTGTGCGTTCGGCAACCAAGGCTTCAAGGGATTGGTTGCGCCGTTCGAGCTGTTCGATCGCGCACTTGCGCGTATTGATGTCGCGATGGGCACCGACCATGCGCGCTACCGAGCCGTCGAGGTTACGCGCAACCACATAGCCGCGGTCTTCGATCCACAGGTAGCTGCCGTCTTTTTTGCGGCAACGGTATTCGGTTTGGTAATAGGGCGAGCGACGGTTGATGTAGTCATCGAACACCGTCATCACGCGGGGGTAGTCGTCGGGGTGGATGATGTTCTCCCAGGTGAACACGCTGTTCTCCAGGGAGTGGCGGGGGTAACCGAGCATTTCGTACCAGCCCGGGTTGCGATAAACGAACCCCGTATTCGCGTTCCAGTCCCAGACCCCGTCGCTGACCAGTTCCATGACGGCATGCAACATGTCCGCATTGAGGTCAGTTGACGGTTTGTTGCCGGATGTATCGTCCATGTGCGCGCTTCCTGCGTGGGCCCCAAGGCCGGTCAAATTGACGCCGATACTCCGTGGCTGGCGCTACTGTACAACGAGGCTTGCACGCTTTGAATAGAACGGCTGTGCCGCTGCCGAAGTGTGGCGATAGGCCATTATTTCGGCGCCAGCATCCTCGTCGGTGCCTTCCCATTGGCGTTGTGCTGGTAAATGGCCTCGGGCTGGCCTTGTTCGTTGAAAAATACCTGGCCGATCCCCGCCGAGTTCCACAAGCGTTCACCGGCTTCGGCGTGTTCCGGGATATGCGGCACCACCTGCATGGTGCGGCGGCGGGTGAACCAGTTGAGTGGGGAGCGCGGCGAGTAGAGCCAGCGGTTGAGGCGGTCGAACCATTCCAGCAGGTGCGGCGGGAATTCGTTCTTGATGCCGCTGCTGGTGATCTGCCAGAGCTTGGGGCCGGCGTTGCGATGGCGGATCAGCACTTCGTAGACGAACGAGTAATGCACGTCGCCCGAGAGGATGACGTAGTTACCCGGTGTGCGGGAGTGGCGGAAGATATTCAGGATCACCTGGGCGGCGCCGCGATGCGCCATCCAGTTTTCGGCGTCGACCAGCAGCGGGTAGCCGCACCAACTGAACACTTTTTGCACGGTCTCGATCAGCTTGACGCCAAAGATCGGCGCGGGGGAGACGATGATTGCCGACGGGTGGTCCAGCAGCGCCTGTTGCAGTTCGCTCAAGGCTTCCCAGTCCAGCAGGCCGGACGGTTGCTTGAGGTTGAATTCGCTGCGCCAGCGGCGGGTGCGGGTGTCGAGCACCACCAGCGCGGGGGTGGTCGGCAGCACGTAATGCCACTGTTGGAAGGCCAGCAGCGTGTCGATCAGTTGATCCTGCGCACTCGCGTTCAGGTGGTTGTGCTGTGCCTGGGCGACAAGCGCCTGGGTCTGGTTGATCAGTGGGCCAAATACCTGCGGCTGGTTGCCCCAGCCTTGGCACAGCAGGTAAGCCAGCAGCGCGTTACCGATGATGCGTTTGGAGAACGGATGGCCGTAGGCGGTTTCTTCCCACTGCGCGCTGAGGTTCCAGTCGTCGGTGATGTCGTGATCGTCGAAGATCATCAGCGTGGGCAGATGGGCAAACACCCGCGCGACGCCGGGCAGGCCGTTGCGGAAGCGATCGATCTGCACCTGTTCGCGGGCATAACGCTGTTGCGCGTCGGCGCTCAGTTGCGGCGGCTGTGGCGCGATCAGCGTCCAGGGAGTGGGGGACCAGACCAACAAATACATGGCCATCACTTCGGCAAAGGTCACCAGGTGATTGTCGGCGGTGCTGCTGGTGAAAATCGGCTTCTTCACGCCGCCGAAAAAGCGCTCGCGCAAGGTCTCGTTGCTGTCCAGCGCGGGGAGCAGTTCGGCCCGCTGGTAATAACTGGCGTGATGCCCGTAGAGGCTGGCGCTGTCGTCCACCACGGCGCCGTCCAGGTATTCGTCGAACAGCCCCAGGCGCGCGATCAGCCCATGAATCGCCCGCAGCATCGGCCCGGCGACATCGTCGGCGTACACCTGATCGCCGCTCATCATCAACAATGCCGGGCGTTGGGCCGCGGTCTGGGCGTCGGCCAGCAGGCGATCGACGCACAGCAAGCCTTCGTCCGCCGGGTGATGGGGCTTGCGGCAGGAGCCGTGGACCAGTTGATGAATACGGCTATGCAGCACGAAACTCGGCGATTGCGCGTCGCAATAGAGCAGGTGCGCTGCCCAGTGGGCGATGCCGCGCCCGTCGATCAGCAGGTCATAGCCGATCAGCGCGTCCTGGGGCAGGGCCTCGTCCAACGGGATGTCGATCAAGTGGATAAAGGCCAGGCGCCCCACCGGCACGATTTGGCACTGGCCTTGGTCCAGCACGATGTCGCGGCTCTGTTCGGCGACGTGCAGCCTGAGGGTCAAAGGCAGTTGCCGCGTCCCCACCAGCCACATTACCAGGCGCTGCGGTTCAAGGCGCCGCAGCAGCGGGCCGGCGAGGACGTCGGGCAAGGTGCCGGCGTGAGGCATAGGGTTGAAAGCTCTGTGCAAGGGGGTAGCGAAGGTTAACCCGGCGGATGTCAGTATTGTGTTAAGGCCGGGCGGATCGAAAGAAGGAAGAGACTGCAGGTCGGCAGCCTCTGGTTGGGCGCCTCAGATGATGTTTCCCCGACCCAGGCTGTCCAGCCCGCTCACGGGGCGGTCTTTTTTAGGCGACTGCTCGCCATTGACGCCAATGGCCGCTCCCTGAGGGGGCGTTTTTGAGGGGGAGTGGTGGTCTACCTGTGTGTTCAAGTAGGTCGGCAGAAACGAATTTTCGAAGTTCAGATGGCTGTAGAAAATATTCATCACGGTTTCCTCTGTAAGTTCGGTTTGCGGCGAACACTGTCGACGCGAACCGAACTTACAGCGGGTAAGAAGGCAGTCGCTATAAACCTATTGAGTCAAAACGAGACTACTCAGGAGTGGGAATCGTCATTCACCGTGGGCACCGTAAATCGGAGCCCACTGCCAGCCTGTCGTGACGTTGAGCAAAGTGAATCGCGAAGCTATCAATGCATCGACGCGCCCTGCCGGGTCAGTGCGGTTTGTACGCATTCGAGCAGATGTTCGGTGCTCCACGGCTTGGGCAGGAAGCGTACCGATCCCCCCAGCTGCGCCGCCAGCCCGGTGTTACCGGACGTCAGCAGCACTGGCACCGACGGCCAGCGATGGGCCACCACGCGACTCAGGTCATAGCCGTTGAGTAAACCAGGCATCTGGATATCACTCACAATCAGGTCCACCGGGTCATCGGCCCGCTCCAGGTAGATCATGCCTTCATCCGCCGAAGGAAACGAGGTGACATGTGCGCCGAAGTCCTCCAGTACATCCACCATTAACGCGCGAATGATTTCGTCGTCTTCCAGCACTAAAATCGATGGCTGAGCCATGATCCTTACTCCACCATCAGGGTTCAGTAGGGTGGAGTGGGGCGGAGCGGATTAGGTTCGATCCGATATGCGCTGAGCGATGGATGGTCGTTTTGCGCGTCTAGGTTGCGCCTTTGCCGGGTGCTGCTGCACGATACCGACGCTTTTCCACCCACCTCCGGTCCGCTTGCTTGAGGCCGAATTGCGACGACGGGGTTACCGCCGCTGCCGCAGTTACTGGCTATGCGGTCTCGGCGGCCTGGTACTGGGGCTGATCACTGGCCTGTGCGGCCGCAAAGCGATTGTTGCCACCACGGTTGCGGTCGAGAGTGTGGTCCGCACCTGGCCCATCAACTCCACACATTGCGTGACATCGACCCGCTGGCCGTGGCCGCGATTGCCTCGATCGTCGAGGAGGAACAGCACCACCATGATCACTCGGCCGCGCAGATCGAGCGGGACGACCCGTGGTTCAGGACGCTGGCGCCGGTGGTGACAGCGTGGACCGAAGCGGTGATCTGGATGGGCATGCGTTCCTGACAAACCGGCATAATTACCCGTATCACCCGATGTGGAGCCTTTATGAAATACCGCGCGTTACTGACCTTCGTCCTGATCCTCAACACCGGCGCAGCCTGCGCCGCCGGCGATGCCGAAGCGGGTGGCAAGCTCTTCGCCAAAACCTGCGGCGGCTGCCATAGCATCGGCGAGGGCGCGCGCGGCGGCTTTGGCCCCGAACTCAACGGCATCATCGGCAGGCCAGCCGGCACCACTCCCGACTATCAGTATTCAGATGCGATGAAAAACTCCGGGGTGGTCTGGACCCGGGAAAAACTCGCGGCCTATATCGAGGCGCCGAAGAAGGTGGTGAGCGGCACGCGCATGATCTTCTGGGGCATCAGCGATCAGGAAAAGATCGACAACATCCTGGCCTACCTGGCGACGTTTCAACCTGAGTGATCGCCTGACCCCACATAAAACCTGCGTCGTTCTGAAGCCCTTACACCGATAAGGACATCCCCTCAAATGTGGGCGCGGTGCATCAGCCCCGCCCCAAATACCTGCAATACCAAACCACCCCACCCACAAC